>DASYAX010000105.1:0-59491 GCA_036501045.1 Bryobacteraceae bacterium | reverse complement strand
CGGCGGCGCGATCCTAGCGGAGTGGATGGTAAAGAATCACAAACAAAATCTGCTCTATGAACACTTCGAAGCGATTTGCAAGATCTTTCAAAAGCACGATGTGAGTTTCTCGTTGGGCGACGGTCTGAGGCCGGGCTGTATAGCCGACGCGAGCGACGCCGCGCAGTTCGCCGAATTGAAAACGCTAGGTGAATTGACCAAGAAGGCCTGGGAATACGATGTTCAAGTAATGATTGAAGGTCCTGGCCATATCCCACTTGATCAGATTGCTTTACAGGTGGAAAAAGAGCGCGAAATATGCTATGAAGCGCCCTTCTATACGTTAGGGCCGCTGGTTACGGATATCGCGCCCGGCTACGATCACATCACCTCCGCGATCGGCGCCGCCATGATCGGCTGGCATGGCGCGTCCATGCTCTGTTATGTCACTCCGAAGGAACATCTCGGGCTGCCGAACCGCGAAGACGTGAAGCAGGGCATCATCGCTTATAAAATCGCGGCGCACGCAGCGGATGTAGCGCGGCATCGCAAAGGCGCGCGCGATCGCGACGATGAACTTTCGCGCGCGCGGTTTAATTTTGATTGGCGCCAGCAGTTTGCCTTATCGCTCGATCCCGAAACGGCCGAAGCCATGCATGACGAGACGCTTCCCGAGGAAGGTTTCAAAGATGCGGCGTTCTGCTCCATGTGTGGACCCAAGTTCTGCTCCATGAACCACTCGGCAAAGACGCAGGAATTTACCGAAGCGGACGCAGAAGCGGTGCTGGCCGCGGCAGAGGCCGAATCTCTGGTGAAAATTTCGTGATGATCTAAAAGCCGTGCGCTTGCAGGATATCGATTCGTCCCGGAGCGGGCGTCTCAGGCTTTTACGCCGGAAGTCTTCCCTGAATTTCCGTCACCGCTCCATGTCCCATCGAGTTTTTCGCCGACAAGTTTCAGCTCAATCTCGTAATAATTGCCTTGATATGGTGCTTTGAACTTCAGGACACCGTCTGCGTAGGTGAAATCCTTCGCGACCTGTTCTCCCTGATCGGTCGCCAGGACGGCCGTCAACTTACCCTCGTCCTCCTTAAGCACCAAGGTCCACTTCACAGGATCGCCGCCGTCGCTCTCCGCTGTCATATTCCATTTGCCGATCAGCGTCTTGTAGTCTTGGGCCGCCAGGGATACTGCAATTACGAACGCCGCCAAACAGATCGCCACTATATACTGAATTGCCTTTTGCGCCATAACACTCCTTCTATTTTTCCATATCCCCCATCCTGAGCACGTCATAGTCAAAACGTCAAAACTTTTCCGTAGTACTTTTCCGGAGTATCTTAACTTGAAGCAAAGCTTGAAAAGAGCGAGCATCGTACCACACCGGAAAACAATCTGGTTAGTCGTTCAACTAAAGGAGAACTATGCAAGTGTTTGGCCGTTTGTGTTTTCCAAGGATAAGCTTGCCCTTGGCAATGCTGTCAGCTCTCGTTTGGACAGGAGCTGTTCAGGCGACCATCTTAACGCCAGGGCCGGGAGCGTCTCCGCCCGATATATTCACGTTCACGTGCCCGGGCGCCAGTTGCCCGACGCTGCTCGCGTTCACTACCTCGACTTGGACCAATAGCACTTCGACGATGTCTGGAACCTACGAAGCCGCCGTTTACTCCGATCCGAATAATACTTTTGGCGCAGGCAACTTGGATTTTGTGTACCAAGTCTCAAATGACGCCGGATCCACGGACTCGATCGGCCGCGTGAGTGCCATTAACTTTACGGGTTGGAGCACCGATGTTGGCTATACTTCGACCGGATCCGCTTTGGGATCGGGTTTCGTCGACGGTACGATAGCCCCGGAACTTGTGGACCGGGTGTCCCCGGGTGACTCAATCGGATTCAGCTTCAACGCTCCATTAACGACGCTGATTGCTCCGGGACAGACCTCGACTATGCTCATCATCGAGACCAACGCTACCACTTATAAGCCCGGTGATCTCAACATAATCGACGGCGGCGTATCGACGGTGGCAACTTACGAGCCTGGGTCGGCTCCCACAACGCCCGAGCCTGCATCCATGCTTTTGATGGGCGGTGGGCTTCTCTTGATGGCGCGGATTCGGCGCGTCAAGAGAGTTCGCTAGACGGAACCGATCCGGAGAGGGGGCGATCTCGCAAGGCGTCGAGGGCGCCCCTTCTTTTTTTACCAAGGCGTCTTATTCGTGACGCAGGGCGGAGGCCGGATCAATGCGGATGGCCTGCCAAATCGGCGTCGCGCTGGCTGCGAGTGCCAGTGCCGTAATGAACAGCAGAGCTTCGACCGCTATCCTGTTAGTGTCCCGGAACGGAAGCCGTGATATTGCGGAATTTCAGACCGCCGGTATGGTCGCCTTGAATGTAGAACGGCCCTGGCTCGCCTTCGTTGGCGTCCAAGGCTCCGCCGGTGATGCCCTCAATCTCACGCCGGTCAATGGTGGTGACGCCGTTGCGAGCCACCGTCACTGTGTGCCCCACCAGGGTGACGTCGAAGGACTCCCATTTGCCCGGTGTCGGCGGAAGTTCAACGCTCGGCGCAAGGCGGCCATAAATCGATCCCATGCGGCGCTCTATCGGATTGGCGTCCTTCGGTTCGTACTCGAGCTGAAGCTCGTAACGGCCGCGCAGATAGAATCCACTGTTCGCCTCATCCGGACAGTTGACTTCAAAGTGAACTTTGAAATCGTTAAACTTGCGAGTCGTCTTGAGGTTCGCGCCGTGCGCTTCGTTGATCAGCAACCCATCTTTGACCACCCAGTGATTGGCCGCCACATTTCCGATCGGCTCCCAGCCGTCCAGATTCTTGCCATTGAAAAGAGGCTGCGGGCTCGTCCAACGCGCAGGAGCGGGCCGGTTCAGCTTCGGGGCGCGGACACCGGTCAAGGCAATCGATTTCGCGCCGCGCTTTTGGACGCCGCTGAGCTTGTCGCCAATGGCATCCAGATCCCAGGTCATCGCCGGTGCGTGCGCGGAAGCCGGCGAAAGCATGAGATGCAGATGCGAGCCCTCTGCTTTGAAATCTTTCACTTGGAATACATGGCCGCCGGTGGGCTGAAACCAGATATCCAAAGCGCCGTTCTGTTCGGTGACGCCCAGCCAATTGGCGCCGACACCGGATGCCGTGGTGACGTCGAAATCCCAGCGCCCTAGGAATGGGCTGCCATTCTGCCCGGAGAGCGCCGGTATCAGGAGCGCGGAAACAAAAATCAAACCAGCCGCAAGCTGTCGCATGCTGGCAGTTTAGTACATGCGGTGCACCTGGGCATTTCCGGGGCGCCTCCAAGCTGCCTGGTCGCTGCTAAAGTAACAATACGGTGTCACCTGCCGAGCCTTCAACGGCATCTGTCAGTAAGCCTGTTCCTGCGCCAAAGAGCGAGGGACAGCGAGAAACAGCCTGGAACGCAGTTTCGATTGACAAACTTTACGCGAGGATTTCCGAGTTGGAGTCGACGGTCCAACATCTCGAAGTACGCCTGCAGTCGTACGAAGGCGTCTTTTTCGGCAACCCGGTGCCGGCTTTGGTTTACGCCGCCGAGTCATTCGAGATTTTGGAAGCAAACGATAGCGCGCTGCGGCTGTATGGCTACGACCGGCAACAGATTCGGGCGCTGGCGCTCATCGATCTATTTGCCGGCGAGGGCCAGCCGGACAGTGCCGCGTTAGCGGCCGAGCTGCGGAAACCTCTGAACGCCATTGGACCCTTCGTGCATCGGGGAGCGGCCGAGCGGGAGCTGCTGGTCAGCATGGTTTTCTGCAGCTTCGAGATGAGAGGCACCGACGCGCGCATTCTCATGATTCAGGATGAGACCGCGCGCCACACGGCGGAAGAAGCTTTGCGGACGAGCGAAGAGCGCTATCGCGAGCTATTTGAGAATGCCAACGACGTTATTTTCCTGCATGACTTAAAAGGCAAGATTATCGCGATCAATCGCGCCGCCGAACATCTGACTGGCTACACGCGTAACGAGGTTCTGGGAAAGAACCTGGAGGAACTAGTGGCGCCCGAGGCCCGGCATTTGACGGCTGACAGCATACGCGCGCATCTAGGCGGCAGCGCCACGCAACACTTCGAGCTGCCGGTTCTGTCTAAGGCCGGAACACTGCGGTTTCTCGAGGTAAACACGCGCATCATTTACCGGCGCGGTCACGCCGTGTCGATTCAGGGGATCGGACGCGATATTACCGAGCGCAAGCAAGCCCAACAGCGGCTCATGGAGTTCGCGGCCAAGCTGCAGGCCAAGAATGACGAGTTGAGTACCGCATTACGCTTCGCGCGCGAGGCGACGCAGCTGAAAGAGCAGTTTCTGGCAAACACCTCGCATGAGCTCCGCACGCCCATGAACGGCATCATGGGCATGATCAACCTGTTAAAAACCACCGAGCTGACGCCCGATCAAACGGAATATGCGAACGCGGTCAGCCAGTGTTCCCACGATCTGCTCACCATCATCAACGATCTACTCGATTTGTCACAGATCGACGCCGGGCGGTTGTCGCTGAACAAAGAATTCTTCGAGGTGGGCGAGAGCCTGCGCGCGGTCGTCAAAATGCTACGCCTGCGCGCCGATGCTAAGGAGCTTACCCTCAGCTACGAAATCGATCCCAAACTACCGCGTTGCATGGAAGGCGATAGCGTGCGGTTCCGGCAAGTCCTTACGAATCTCATCGCGAACGCCGTTAAGTTCACCTCAGCCGGCGGAGTACACGTTCGATTGATGGCAAAGGCCGACCAATCCGCCATGCGCTGCGAGGTAATCGACACCGGTATCGGCGTGGAGGAAGCGGTGCGCGACCGCATTTTCGAAGCGTTTTTCCAGGCCGACGGAACGACACGACGGCGCTTCGGAGGCACCGGCCTGGGTCTCACCATCAGCAAGCAATTGGTCGAGATCATGGGAGGCAGAATCGGAACGTTCAACAACCAACCAGCGCCCGGTTGCACCTTCTGGTTCGAGCTGCCGTTGCGCGCGGCGGAGCCCGAAAGCGCCAACGGAACACTCGCGCGAGCAATGCCCGCGGCTCGTTGAGACCGCAGTGAGCCCAAACACCGCCTTTGTGCTGCTGATTTCCGGTATTTTCGCGATTTATGGCGAATTGATCCGTCCCGGCTGGATCGTTCCGGGACTAACCGGCGCGGCGCTCGCCCTGGCGGGAGGTCATAGTCTGTGGCGGAATTCGCCCGCTTGGCTGGGGCTGGAACTGCTGGCCGGAGCCGCCGCGCTCTTTGCGGTAGAGGCTTTCTTCGACACCTATTTCCTGGCGGGAGTCTTGGCCACGGTAGCCGCCGCTTGCGGCTTTTGCAGGCTTTTCCAGGGTCATCCCGGAATCTCGCCCACGCTCGCCATACCGCTCTGTCTGCTTTTCGGCATCGTAACCGTTTTCCTGAGCCGAGGCGCCAAGCGCGCCCGCCGGAATAAGCGGAACTTTTCTCCGGCCGCGACGTAAGCTCATTCTAGAGGGCCCATGCTTCGCTGCCTTTTGACTTCTTCCCTGCTGATAAGCGGGTTCCTGACGGCGTTTGCCAGCACGGCATTTGCCAGCATAGATAGCGGCTTGCTCGCGTTGGCGCCCGCTGACGCCACCATCGTCGGCAGCGTGGACTTCACACGCGCGCGCAACTCAGAGTTTGGACAGTATCTGCTGAGCAAATCGCAAGACGGCGACGCGCATTTTCAACAGATGATTGAGGAAACGGGCTTCGACCCGCGCCGGGATCTTCAGGACGTCGTCTTTGCGAGTGCCGGACCCCGTGCCGGGTCGGAGGACGGACGCAGACAGGGTTCGTTCGCCATTCTGGCTCGCGGCACATTCGACCAGGAGCGCATCGAAGCAACCGCCAAAACCAAGGGAGCGGTGGTCCAGGTGTTTCAAGGCGTGGATCTGATCGTCAATAAATCGTCCGGCGAGCCTACTGCGCTGGCCTTTCCCGATACTGGCGTGGCGGTGCTGGCCGACTTGGCCACGCTACGCCAGATCATCGCGAACCGCGGAACGCCGACGGTTCTCGACCCGGCCTTACAGAGCAAGATCGAAGCGGTAGGAAGCCGCAACGATTTGTGGTTCGCTTCGCTGACAGGCGGCGGTTTTCTGGCCCGGCACATACGGCAAGAGTCCGGCCAGGACGGCGAAATGCAGCCCCTTCAGCAGCAGGCGCAGGCGCTGAAAGGAGTGACGCAATCGAGCGGCGGCATTCGCCTGGGCGCAGTCAACGAAATTACCTTCGAGGCGATCACCCGCACTCCGCAAGACGCCACTTCCCTGGCAGATGTCGTGCGCTTTCTGGCGAGCATGGTCCAAATGCAGCGGGAAAAGGACGCGCGGGCGGGCATTGTCGCTTCTTCGCTCGACGGGATGCAACTCGAAACCAGCGGAAATACGATGCACGTGACGATTTCGATGCCCGAAAAGAGCCTCGAGCAACTAGCCGATCTGAGGCCGAGAGCGGCGCACGCTAGGCCCAATACGCAGTAACGGCGGTCAGCACTCCGATGGCTGCGCCGATTGCGCCTCCAACAAACAGCAGCCGTTGCTTGGTCAGAATAGCTAACGAAGAAAGTACGATGGCGATCTCGAGAAAAACTTCGCCGAGGTGGAACCGTATGGACCTTCTTCCGGCTGTCGCGCTCTCCGTTTCGTACTCTTTGGCCTTATCCTGAATTGCCTCGGCATCCTTAGCTTCCTTTGCTGTATCCTTGCCGTAGCTGCCTGCCAGGTCCGAGCCGGGCTTCAATTGAAGCAAGATATCGCGCGCTTCCTGAGCCGAATAACCGCGAATTTTCTTAGCCTGATAAAACGCCCACTGATCGGAACTCTTCTGCTGATTCAGCAACTCCTCGGTATTAAAGTGCTGTCCTAAAACAGAGACAATGGCGAGCGTCGCCGCAATGATCGCCATGGTCCCGGCAACGGTTTTATCGAAGGGCTCATGGGCATGGTGGATATGTTCTTCTATTTCCTCGTGCTCGGACATGAGGACTACGCTAACACGTTCCTTCCCTCACGGCTGGGCTTCGGATTTCGCCAGGTTAGAGACCTCTCTGACAAGGCGGCGATAGTTGAGATCGTCTAGCGTGTGGAAAGGAAACCATTGGCCGTCGCGCCAGGAAGAGTAGTACCAACGGGAGAAAATGGCGATCTGCTCCGCCCGATTGCCTGCCGGATGGATAACTGCGAGCGCCTCGCTTAGCGACTCCCGAATCTTGCCGTCGAGTGACTTGGCTTGCGGCTCCTCGGAGGAGACATCCAGATCGACCGGCTCCTGCCAGAAGCCCCGCAGCATGGGCCACAAACGGAAATGGCGTTTGCCGATACCTCTGGCGAGCGCCACGCCATTCAGCTCTTCCATAGCGGTAACCACGGGATCGCGGCAGGCGGCGGCAGCGCCTATTTTTTCCAGCCGCTTGTGAAGCTGCGCAGCCTGTTCGAAATCGAGCGCCGCGGAAGCTCGTTCACGCGCCGAAGAAAGCGCGCTGAGCGAACTCTTGCCGTTACTCGAAAGAAAGCGGAAGACGCGCTCCGCCTCGCTCGCGTACTCTTGGCCGCTTACAGCGCACTGGCAAGGCCTCAGACATTGATTCATTTCGCCGTAAATGCAGCCCGGGTGGCCAGGGTGAGGCGTAAGAACCTCGGTACATCGCCGGATCTGAAATAATCCGAGGACCTCCTGCTCATAGCGCTGGGCCAGTTCACGGCTGGAGAATGGACCAAAGGCGTGGATGCTTTTGCGGGAAAGCCGGTTCACCACCTCCAGGCGCGGAAACGCGTCTCCGCCAGTCAAACGGACAAACCAGGGCAGCCGCAAACGGAGGCGCTTCCGGTAATCGTCCGGGTAGTAGTCCCTGGCCAGTTCGTACATCAGCAGAGAGATCTCGAGGCGCGAGCCGGCCGGCCAGTAGCGAATGCAATCCACTTTTTCGCGATAGGCAGCCAGTAGCCCGCCCTTACCCTTGCGGGCTGGGGCCAGCAAACGGCTCAGCCGTCGGTTAAGATTGATTGACCAGCTAAGATGCGGGGGATTACCGGGAACCGAAAAAGCGTAGATACCGTATGATTCAGGGATCGCAGCCAGATCTTCAGCCATAGCGGCATCGGAGGCGCGCGGCGAAAGAGTGTAGGGATGAGGAATTTTCACGGGGCGGCAGGTATCAATCTAGTTCGCATTGTACAGGCGCACTTGACAGCGGCTCCGCTCAGTCTAGAATAGGTGTTATTTCGCTATGCAGGGTTGTCAGCACGAGCGAACCGAATTTCTTTACCGGCGGGATGGTGTCGATTACCTGCGCTGCATGGATTGCGGGCAGGTGTTCGAAGCAGAGGATTTGGATTCGGTTCCGGTCTACGACGAAGAGGAAGAAGAGCAGAAGCCGAAGAAGCGCCGCTGAGGCAGCCTTTTCCGGATGTGGTTCACGCTTGTGAGATCCTGAAGCCTTTGAAGGGTCATGCCGAGCCTAACCCGCGTCTCTCCGATACAGAAAACCATGCTGAAGGCCCCGCTGCGGATCGTGTCGATCGGCGGCGGGACGGGCCTTTCGACGCTCCTCTCGGGCCTGAAGAAACATGCCAGGGGCGTGCAGGCGGGCGCGGGAGTGGGTACTCCGGTTGTCGATATTACCGCTGTGGTGACGGTTTCAGACGACGGTGGAAGTTCCGGGCGCCTACGACGCGACTTTGACATTCTGCCTCCGGGCGATATCAGAAACTGCATGACGGCGCTGTCCGAAGATGAGCATCTGCTGTCGCACCTGTTTCAATATCGCTTTGCCAGCGGACGAGGTTTGAAAGGCCATAGCTTCGGCAACCTGTTTCTGACGGCTATGCACCAGATCACCGGCGACTTCGCTCAAGCGGTGAAGCTTTCTTCCGAGATTCTCGCCATTCGCGGCCACATCTTCCCGGCCACTTCCGCCAACGTGACTCTCGAGGCGGTGCTAAGCGACGGCGCCATCGTACGTGGAGAAAGCAAGATCAGCAAGAGCCGCAGCCCAATAAGGACCATTCGCCTGCGGCCGGAAACCTGTGCGCCGCTGCCCGATACGCTGGCGGCCATCGGCCAAGCGGACCTCATCACGCTGGGGCCAGGGTCTCTCTATACCAGCGTCGTGCCGAATATTCTGGTTGAAGGAATGGCGGACGCCATCAAGAATTCGTCCGCCATGAAGGTTTATTTTGTGAATCTGATGTGGCAGCCTGGAGAGACCATCAACTTCTCCGCCTCGGCGCATGTCGAAGCCATTAATGCGCATGCGAAGAACCACTTGATCGATTGCGTAGTGCTGAATTCAGCGCCGATTTCGCCCGCGCTGCGGCGCAAATACGCTCGAGCGCATGTGAAGCCCGTCGAAAACGACCTGGAGAATCTGAACAAGCTCGGCGTCAAGGTGGTAACCGCCGACCTGGTTTCCGATTCAGCCGTGGGGCAGCATAAGATCCGCCACGATCCGGCAGCTCTGGCGAGAGTGGTGGTGGACCTGGCAAGCCGGTCGCGGGCCTATCAGGTGCGCAAAGAAGCGCTGCTGGCACAACATTTACGAGTGAAATGAACAAAGATGTCACCGTGGTGATCCTGGCCGCCGGGCTGGGCACGCGCATGAAGTCGAAAAAAGCGAAGGTCCTGCATGAGGCTGGCGGAGACACGCTACTGAACCATATTCTTCGCGCTGTTTTACAGATCGCGCCCGCCGAAAGAATCGTGGTGGTGACCGGTCACCAATCGCAGCAAGTGCGGGAGAGTGTCCAGGTTCCGGGCATCCAATTCGCCGAGCAGACGGAGCAGCGCGGTACCGGACACGCGGTACTGTGCGCCCGTGAAGCCGCTGCCAGCCAATCCGGGCAACTTGTCGTCGTGAATGGCGACGGACCGTTGCTGAAACCGGAAACGCTGCTAAGGCTGATTGCCGAGCGCAACGAGCTGGCGTCCGGTGGAACGATCGTGACCTGCGAGCTGAGCGATCCCACCGGCTATGGCCGGATCATCCGCGACCGGCGCGGCATGGTGGCCGCCATCATAGAGCAAAAGTCCGCAAGCGCGCAAGAACTCCTGATTCGAGAGGTGAATCCGGGGCTCTATTGCTTCCATGCGAAATTCTTCTGGGAGCACATCGGGGAGGTCGCTCCCAACAATCCGGCCAAAGAATATTATTTGACCGATATGGTCGAGATTCTGACACGCCACGGCCACCCGGTGGCGCCTATGCTAGTCGAAGATGAGACGGAATTGCTCGGGATCAACACGCGCATCGAGCTCGCCTTAGCCGGTAAAATCCTGCGCGATCGAAAAGCCCGGCAACTGATGCTCGGAGGCGTCACGATCGAGAACCCGGAAAGTGTCGCTATCGACGCCAACGTGGAAGTGGGTATGGATTCAACGATCGAAGCCAATGTTCAATTGCTCGGACGAACGCGCATCGGAAGCGAGTGCCGCATCGGAACCGGATCCGTGCTGCGCGATTGCGAGATAGCCGACGACGTTACGATTCTGCCCTATGTAGTCGCCGAAGCGTCCTCGATCGGCGCCCACTCGTCGGTCGGCCCGTTTGCCCGGCTCCGCCAAAACGCCGAGACCGAAGAGGACACTCACATCGGAAATTTTGTCGAGCTGAAAAAAACCAAGCTAGGCAAAGGGACCAAAGCGAGCCATCTTGCTTACCTCGGCGACTCAACCATCGGTTCGCGGACTAATATCGGCGCCGGGACCATCACTTGCAACTACGACGGGCAGAAGAAGCACCCTACGAATATTGGCGCCGGCGTTTTTGTGGGCAGCAACTCGACATTGATAGCGCCGCTGACGATTGGTGACGGTGCCTATGTGGGAGCCGGGTCGGTGATCACCAAGGACGTTGTAGCGGATGCATTGGCCATTGGCCGCGCGCACCAGGTGGAGAAAGTGGATTGGGCGCGCAAGCGACGGAAATTAGCCGAACAAAAGCCGTGAGCTAGGGCGCCTTGGTGGAGCGAGCCGCTGGCCGGATCTGCACATCGAGCGCCACGTCGCCTTCCGGCAGCCGCCGGTAACGAACCGTAACCCGCGCCTTGACCTTCACCAGCGTCCTATTCATTTTGGTGTTCGCATTGACCAGAAAGGTGCGGCTCTCCGGCGTCTTCCCCAGCAGACTACGCCACACTTTGATGTGCTGCTGGTCCAGTTCCAATACGACGCCCGCGAAGAACTGCGGCTTGGGTAAAGGAACGGGAGGAGTAACGGCACTCTGCGCCCACAGCGAGATCGCCAGGCAGGCAAGGCAAGCAGCTTTCAGCGGCAGCATGATGATCCGACTTTTCTTGTGTAGCACAGCTTAGGAGAGTACAGTGCCCGGATGGTACAAATTAGGGATTTTTAACTCGCCGATGGCAATGAGTTCTCCCGTCTGAGAGAGCGCTTTGACAAACGGCGCGCCCGGCGGCACCACGAAAGGAGAAGTGCGGAAATCACGTCCCTGGCGAATCTGCACCTCGGCCAGCGCATCGAAATGCTGGCTGGGCGTGCCGGCCAGTAGCTTGGCCGGTGGGATGACGACTTCCGCAAGCCGCTCCTGCGCGGCCAACTCGGTAAGCTCGGCTATCGTTTTGGCATCTTCGATCGTGAATTCGCCGGCTTGTGTACGCCGCAGACGGCTCAGCAGCGCTCCGCACCCTAGCTCACCGCCAAGATCGTGGGCAATGCTCCGGATGTAGGCGCCGGCCGAGCAGGTGACCACGATTTCTACCTTAGGGCCCGCGATGCTCTCGACATCCAGCCGTTTCACTTCTACTTCGACGGGCTGCAATTCCACTGGCGCCTGTTGGCGAGCCAGCTTGTACGCGCGCACGCCGCCAATTTTTTTCGCCGATACCGGAGGCGGAGTTTGCAGAAAGCGTCCGCTGAACCGCGCGAGGGCGGCATGCACGATGGCGTCATCGGAAGGCGGAGCAACGCCAGTCTCGGTGATCCGCCCTTCGGCGTCGTAGGTGTCGGAGAAGACGCCGAGCGTGATCTCAGCCCGATAGGTCTTGTCCTGTTTTCCGTAAAATCGCGCCAGCCGCGTCGCCGTACCGGTCACCAATGCCAGTAAGCCGGTCGCCATCGGATCGAGCGTTCCCAAATGGCCGGCGCGTTTGGTCTTGGCGAGCTTGCGCCAACGGTTCACTACATCGTGGCTGGTGCACCCTGCCGGTTTGTCGATCAGTACGAGGCCGTCCATGTAAGTTAGTCTGTTGGTTAGCGAGGATCAATAGCACTTGGAAGAAGAAGTACTCGGCAAAGCGTATGATTCGCGCCTGATGAGGCGGCTTCTTACTTACCTGAAGCCCTACCGGACGATTGTGCTGGCTTCCTTGGCGCTGCTGCTGGTCGATTCCCTTCTCCAGACTATCGGACCGCTGATTACGAAGCTCGCGGTGGACCGCTACCTGGCGCCCTCCAATCACGCGCACACCTTTCGGTTTCTCGACCATTGGCTGGCGCACGATGCCTTTACCGGCTTGACGCAACTCACCCTGCTTTATCTCGTCGTAGTCATGCTGGGCTTCGTATTCGACTTCGGGCAGACCTACCTGATGCAATGGACCGGCCAGAAAGCGATGTTCGATTTGCGCCGTCAATTGATGGCCCATCTACAAACGCTGGACGTGGCGTATTTCGATAAAAATCCGGTAGGGCGGCTGGTCACCCGCGTTACCACCGACGTGGACGTGCTGAACGATTTGTTCGCCTCAGGCCTGGTGACAATTGTCGGCGATCTGCTGATGCTTTCGTTCGTCATCGTCGCCATGTTCGAATTGAGCCCAGGTCTCACCGGGCTAATGCTGGCCGTAATGCCGGTGGTGGTGCTGGTCACCGCACAGTTCCGCCGCACGGCCTCGCAGAGCTACCGGCGCATCCGTATAGCCATCGCCCGAATCAACGCCTATTTGCAGGAACATGTCGCCGGCATCGCCGTGCTGCAGCTCTTCAATCGCGAGCAAAAGAGCAAGGAAGAGTTTGAAGGCATCAACCGCGATCACATGCTGGCGTTCAAGGACTCCATCACCGCCTATGGCTGGTTTTATCCGGTGGTCGAATTCCTGAGCATGCTGGCGTTGGCCTTCGTGCTCGCCTACGGCGGCTTCCGGATACGGCAGGGCGCGCTGACGCTCGGCGTGCTGGTGGCATTTTTTCAGTTCGGCTTGCGCTTCTTCCGCCCGATCCAAGACCTTAGCGAAAAATACAACGTGCTGCAAGGCGCCATGGCGGCGTCCGAACGGATTTTCAAACTGCTCGATACCAAGCCGCACGTTGTCTCGCCCGCCGAAACAATCGCATTTCCGGATGGCCCCCTCGACGTGGAATTCGATCATGTTTGGTTTGCCTACAACAACGAGGATTGGGTGTTGAAAGATGTCACCTTTCACGTTTGCAAGGGCGAAACGTTAGCCATCGTCGGGCATACCGGCGCGGGCAAGACCACGCTCACCAACATCCTGCTGCGCTTTTACGATGTCCAGCGCGGGGCCATTCGTATTGGCGGAATCGACATTCGATCCTTCGACCTGATCGATCTTCGCCGGCATTTTGGCGTGGTGCTGCAGGACCCGTATCTCTTCACGGGAACCATTGACACAAATATTCGCCTGGGTACGGAAACCATCCTCAGCGAAAACGTGCGCAGCGCAGCCGAACAGGTGAATCTGCTGGAGTTTGTGGACTCGTTAGCCGAGCGCTTCGAAACGCCCGTGCGCGAACGTGGAAACGGCTTCTCTACCGGCCAGAAGCAATTGATCAGTTTTGCCCGGGCGTTGGCGCACGAACCGAGAATTCTGATTCTCGACGAAGCGACCTCGAGCGTGGACACGGAAACCGAGCTGCGGGTACGGGAGGCGCTGACGCGGCTGGTCTCAAACCGCACATCGCTGGTGATTGCTCATCGTCTCTCCACCATCCAACGCGCCGATCGCATCATCGTCATGCACAAAGCACAGCTCCGCGAGATGGGCACCCATCAGGAACTGCTCGCGCGCCGTGGCATCTACTGGAAGCTCTACCAATTGCAATATAAGGAGCAAGAAATTGAGCGCCGACAAGAGCTCGCGTCTCAGCAGCAGTAAGCCGGTAAAACCTCCGAACGTCGCCTTTCGAGTGTTTGGCGGGCTGAAGGTCCGGCAAAAACTCGCTCTGCTGCACAATTTCTTCTTTTTTGTGCTGGCGGTTTCGGTCTATTTGTCGGTGATTCCGCTTTTCTCGCGGCACATCGAAGCTGGTGTTTACGATTTCGAGCAGGGGTCGGCCAGCCAGACGGGGCTGTCTCCGGAGGGTGAGAGTTATTTAAAGGATCACCCGGGCCGTACCTGGCAGCAAGGCCAGGATATGTTATTCCGCTCCGGAAAAACGCCTGGCCTGTACCGGCGGGTCAGCCTTGCGCATGACTTTTATGACAGCGCGCTGAGCGAAGCACGCATTAGCCTTTTTGTGGTGCTCGGCACCATTTACCTTCTCTCCATTGTGGTGCTGGAGTTCGTCATTATGCCGCAATACGTGTATCAGCCGCTGACTCTCATGCTGAAGGCCGACGAAGCCACTCAGCAAGGCGACCGCGCGAATGAGATGATCGACGGTCAGTTCATCCTTAACGATGAGATCGGGCATATCATGCGCTCGCGCAATGCCACCGTTGCGGAGTTGCGAAAGCAGGAGGATGATCTCGCCAGCGCGCTGCAGAAACTCGAGGAGCAGGACCGGCTGGTGAGCCTGGGGCTTCTGAGCACCAGCGTGGCGCATGAGCTGAACACGCCGCTCGCGGTGCTGCAAGGCTCGATCGAAAAGCTGCTCGAAACTACACATGATTCTTTAACGCTCGAACGGCTGGCCCGTATGCTGCGAGTCACCCAGCGGCTGCGGAAAATCAGTGAGGGTCTGGTCGATTTTGCGCGCGTTCGCCAGCAGCACACCGAGGCCGTGGCGCTGCGCGCGCTCGTCGACGAAAGCTGGAGCCTGGTAGCCATCGATGAAAAAGCTTCGGCGGTGACTTTCCAAAATGGCGTCGGGCCGAACGACATGGTGATCGGCAATGCAGACCGGCTGGTGCAGGTGTTCGTCAACCTGCTCCGCAATGCCCTGCTGGCGGTTTCGGCGGGCGGCTCGATCCGCGTAGAATCGAAGCTTTTGCGCAAGAGCGGGCAGAATTGGGTTTGCTGCGCCGTAATGGATAACGGTCCGGGCATCCCCACCCATGTGCTGCCAAACATATTTGAAGCTTTTGTCACCACCCGCCTGGACGCGCGCGGCACGGGCCTGGGTCTCACGGTCGCCGAGGGAATCGTGACGCAACATGGCGGAACGATCTCGGCTTTCAATCGTCCGCAGGGAGGCGCGTCCCTCGAGGTACTCTTGCCTGCGGCCTAGGATGCAGACCCGATGAGCGAAGAAACCGCAACGGCTCTAGTGGACGTCGCCGTTCTGGATGACGATCTCGACTTCCGCAATTACATTGAAGATCTGCTGCGCGACGAGGGCAAATACGCGGTGCGCACCTTCGCGGAGCCAAATGAGTTGTTTGCCTCCGCCGAAAACCACATTCCCGACGTCATCCTGCTTGATATGAAGATGGGGCCAGCCACGGGCGAAGAAGTGGTGGAGCAGCTCCTCAGCCGCTGGCCCGAGCTGTGCATCATCGTGGTCACCGGCTATCCCTCGCTCGAAAATATGCGCGCCACCTTCAAATTGCGCGTATTCGATTACCTCGCCAAGCCGTTTTCCTTATCCCAGCTCCGGCAAACGCTGCAGCACGCAATTGAAGAATTTAGCTTGGGCCGCACGCCACAAGACTTGTTGCGGGAACGCCTCGGCCACCGCATCAAGCTGCTGCGCGTTGCGCGCGATTGGTCGCTGAAAGAGCTTGCCGCGGCAGCCAAATTGAGCGTTTCGCAAATCAGCTCCATCGAGCGTGGAGCGAATCTACCGAGCGCGGAAAGTTTGCTCGCCATCTGTCGGGCCTTCGAGCGAAAACCATCGGAAGTTCTTTCCTCTATAGGCTTTTAGTAGGCTATAGACGTGACGCATGCTGGAAATCCGCTCGGAAGGCCGTTATAAGCCGGCTCATTTGCGCGCTGTCTCTGCTGATCGCCGTACCGGCTCCCGGCGGACCGGCGGAGCCGCAGCCGGACGCAGCCGTGTTTCCGCACCCGGAAAAGCTCGGGTACCGTATCGAGTGGCGCCTGATCGTGGCTGGCAATGCCACTGTGCAGCTCACGCGTCCTTTACCCCAAAGATGGCAGATTGACTTGCATCTCGAAAGTGCGGGTCTGGTCAGCCGGCTATACCGCGTGTTGGACACCTACAAGGTTGTCACTAACGAAGCATTCTGCGGCATGAGCTCGGCCTTTGAGGCGCAGGAAGGCAAACGGCGTTTTTCCACCGCCGCGGAGTTCGATAATGCGCGCCACAAGCTGTCGTACAACGAAAAGGATCTGGTTAAGAATACCGCTGTCCAGCATGAGATAGACATCGCCCCGTGCACCTACGAAATTCTCGGCGCTCTCAATGCGTTACGCGAAATGCGAATTACTCCCGGCAAAGCCGTGACGCTGCCCATGACCAACGGTAAGAAGATGGTCAACGCCAAGGTGGAAGCGCAGGCGAAGGAAAACATCAGTATAGATGGAAAGAGTTATTCGACCGTCCGTTATGAAGCTTTTGTATTTAACAATGTTATTTACCGCCGTAAAGGACGCTTGTTCATCTGGATGACCGACGACGCCGAACGCCTACCGGTACAGATCCGCATTCAAACCGGATTCCCCATCGGGAGCATCACGCTCGAACTGGAGCGGGACGAGAAATTGTAGCTCCCCTGCCGGGCAACCGAACGGCCTTTCGGTGCGTCATGATATTGAATATGTGGGCCCGTTTTACCCTATTGCTGTGTTTGGCCGTTGCGCTCGAGGCCCAGACCCAAATGAACGTCGAGCAGGTGGCCGAGTTTATCCGGTCTGAGCTGGCTCTGCGGCAACACAGCGACAAACAAATCGCAGCATACATCAAGAAGCTGCAACTCACTGAAAAACTGACCAACAAGACCATCTTGGACCTGCAGGCGCAAGGCGCCGGTCCCAAAACGGTCGAGGCGTTGCAAGCCTTGGAGGCGCAGACCGCGAACCTGAAGCCGCCCACGCAGGATGCCACCTATTCACCTGCCACTGCCCCCGACCAGCCGGTATCATCCGCAACGCCGACGGCCACCCTGAGCGCGAAGGCTCCTCCCATTCCACCGCCGGATTCCATCCGCCAGAAAAAAATCCTGGACGCCATGAAAGAATACGCGCTCAATTACACGCAAAATCTCCCGAACTTCATGTGTGTTGAGGTGACCAGGCAATACGTGGACCCAAATGCCGGCGATCACTATCGCAGCGCAGGCGTCATTTTGGCGAGGGTCGGCTACAACGAAGGTGCCGAGCACTACAATGTGTATTCCGTCAACGGGAAATTGCTTGATGGCAATACCTCGCTCGAAAACCTGCGTAGCGGCGGCGCTATTTCGACGGGCGAATTTGGCAGCATGATGCGTGAAATCTTCGAGCCCAAGAGCGAAGCGGAATTTGGCTGGGACCATTGGGCCACCTTACGCGGCCGGCGCATGGCAGTTTTCAATTACTTCATCGATAGTGGCCATTCGAGCTATTCCATCCGCTATGGCTCCGACAACAACGATGAGCAGCGGATCATCACCGCCTACAAGGGGCTGCTCTACGCCGATCCGGAAACGGGCGAGATCGATCGCATTAAGTTCATCGCGGTCGACATTCCGAAGAGCTTTCCGGTTACCGATACCACCGATCTGCTCGATTACGATCTGGTCGAGATCAGCGGGCAGAAATATGTTGTTCCGCTGGCCGCTAAGCTGTTAATGCACGCGGGCCGGGAAAGTGCGAAAAACGAAATCGAGTTCCGGAATTATCACAAGTTCGGCGTCGAGTCGGGAATTACCTACGCGGGCGATCCGAATCCACCGGCCCCGCTGCCGGCGAGTAAAACGCAAGAACAGCCGGCGACAACAACGGAGCCGGCCAAGCCCGCCGATAAGAAACCGGCTAACTCGCCGAGCCCGTGGACGCTGCCGTCCGCTCCGCCGCCGCCTCCTCAATAGCCCGCAGGGTGCGTTCGAAGGCGCTCGCACCGTTGCTTTGGTCGACGGCGACCACCCGCGCGTTCGGAGTGTTGGGCCGCCAGCGCGCCAGCATGCGCTCACAGACGTAGCCGGTAAATACCGAGATTAGCGGCACGCCGCCCGCGGCGGCCACGTGTTGCCCGGCCGAGTCGTAACCCACATAGAGATTGCTTTGCAAAATGTGACTAGCGAACGACGCGTAGCTGCCATCGTGAAGATGAAGGTGTGCCGGAGAACCCAGCTTGGCTACCAGCGCGTTGACGCGTTGCGCCTCTTCGCCGCCGGCCCCACGATCGAGGAGAACGGGCCATCCCAGAGCCAGCAGCTTTTCGAGCACTGCGAGTTCAAACTCATCGTCGATCCGTTTGTTGGCGTTTTCGCCGACACCCCAGCTCACCGTAATATCCGCAATTCTTTCCTGCCGCAAAGGAGCAACGAACGGCCGTGGAGCGTCGATGTCGAAAATACCGGCCAGCCACTGGCCAATCAACTCAGGCAGCGCTGTGTCCAGACCGCCGCCGAAAGCGCGGCTTTCGAAAAAGAAGTAGCGTGCATCATCACAGATCGGAATCAAGCCTAACTGCGTCAACCGTGAATCGGGATCGATCACGATCGAGCTTCGTTCATCCACCGCCACCTGCAGCTCCGCCGCCGCTAGTAACCGGTCGCGCAACATGCTGGCACGGCCGTAGGTGACGGCGATGGGCGCCACTTGCGGGTCGGCGGCGAACATTTCGGCGTTCTTCTCCGGGCCCACCAGGCAAATCTCCGCTTCCGGGAAGCGTTGTTTGGCGGCCGCAAGAGCAACGCTCGTCACCGCCACGTCAGCGCCCAAAGTCACCCGTGAAAGTACAAAGACACGCCGTACTTCCCCGCCCTGGAAGCGGCGTGTTTGCCGCACACGGCGGTAGCGCAGCAGCAGTTCTTCGGCGTTGTATTCGGGAAGCGCGCGCGCGATCACGTGCGAGAACATCCGGGCGTAGACCTCGCACAAAGCCGGCTCGAAGAGGTCGCCGAGCTGTTCGATGACGACCCCGATCAGCGCGCGCGTCGCGGCCAGCGCCGTGAATTGATCTTCTTCGTCAAGCGCCCGTTCAATCAAATCGTCGAGCACGCGCGCCGGCCAGGTGCCGTCCTTCAGGCAGGCGTCGAGTATCTCGCGCGCCAGTTCGCTAGCCGGTATACTTGCCAAGCAGCAGCCCCAACCTCTGTTTTGCCTCAGGAGTGATTGCCTTGCGGTCTGTCAGGATGGCGTGCTTCAACGCCGAACCGCATTGGCAAGTCCGCGCAGCCGGCAGATCTTGAATGACTTCGCGAACCAGCTTGCAGGCATTCTCGGCATTCTTCGTCAAATTGCCGATAATCTGTTCTACCGTGACAGCATCGTGCTCCTCGTGCCAGCAATCATAATCGGTAACCATGGCGATGGTCACGTAGCAGATCTCCGCCTCACGCGCCAGCTTGGCTTCCTGCAGATTCGTCATGCCGATCACATCCATGCCCCAGCTACGATAGACATTCGATTCCGCTCGCGTCGAAAACGCCGGGCCCTCCATGCAGAGATAAGTGCCGCCGAGCTTGCTCTTGATGCCAAGCTTGCCCGCCGCCTGATGCACGGTCGCGGCAAGCTGCGGGCAGACCGGATCGGCGAAGGCGATGTGGGCCACGACGCCCCGGTCGAAAAAAGTCGAAACGCGGCCGCGCGTGCGATCGAAAAATTGATCGGGAATCACAAAATCCAACGGCGCATGCTCTTCTTTCATCGAGCCGACCGCGCTAAGGGACAGAATACGTTCCACGCCCAGCATTTTCATGCCGAAGATGTTCGCGCGGAAATTCAATTCCGAAGGCGAAAGCCGATGCCCGCGGCCATGCCGTGCAAGAAAGGCAACCTGCCGTCCCTCGAGTGTGCCGACGACATAAGCGTCCGACGGATCTCCGAACGGCGTATCGAGCTTCATTTCTTCATGCGCTTCAAAACCCGGCATGGAATAAAGCCCGCTGCCACCAATGATGCCGATTTCTGCTTTCTTGTCCAATCTCGCTCCTACTTCTGAATCAGTTCCAATAGCACACCCCCGGTGGAAGCGGGATGTACAAATGCGTACAAATGGCCGCCGGCGCCGAGCCGTGGCTCGTTCATCAGCCGCGCCCCTTCGCTCATTAACCTCTCAACGGTCTGCGCCAGATCGTCGACGCGCAAAGCGATGTGATGCAGACCAGGTCCGCGTTTTCCGATGAACCTGGCGATCACCGAATCGCCGCCGGCAGCTTCCAAAAGCTCGATCCTCGGCGACGCCGGAGTCGCACCGGCAGGCAGCATCGCCACGGACACTCCCTCGGCTTCGACCGTTTCCCTGTGTGTCACGCTCATGCCGAGCATCGTTTCGTAGAAACGCAGCCCTTCGTCCAAGCTTTGGACGGCAATCCCCAAATGGTCGATCTCGATGGGCATTTCTCGTTTATTGCCAGCCGTCCCGTTGCAGTTTCAGCAGCAACGCCACCGCGGCATACGGATCTTCTATTTTCGCAGCTACCAGGCGCGCGTGCTGTGCCAGCGCTTCTGGTGGTATGGATTGGAGCACGCTATCCCGCAACATTTCGCGCAGGCGAATCCCCCACGTTTCCGTCCGCGAATGCTTCTGGCCATGTTTCTCAAATGCGGCCCGAATCACCGCCAGTAATTCCTCCGTGCCCTGACCCTCGGTAGCAACCACCCGGCGCACCGGTGCGGCATCGGCGCGTCTGGGTTTATCCGCCAGGCTCTGCATGGCGCGAATTTCTTGTTCCAGCCGCTCGGCGCCAGGCAAATCGGATTTGTTGATCGCGAACACGTCGGCGATCTCCATAATACCGGCCTTAACGGCTTGCACATCGTCTCCCAGCCCCGGAACCAGCACGACTACCGTCACGTCGGCAAGCCGCGCGATATCGATTTCATCCTGACCCGCGCCGATGGTTTCTATCAAGACCACATCGCGTCCGGCGGCATCGAGCAGCAAAGCGACTCCCAGCGTACCGGGAGCCAAGCCGCCGAGCTTACCGCGGCTCGCCATGGAGCGCATGAAAACTCCGGAGTCAGCGTGATGCCGCTGCATCCGAATGCGATCTCCCAGAATCGCCCCGGCCGAATACGGACTACTCGGATCGACGGCAATGATGCCGACCGTCTTCCCTTCTCGGCGCAGAATTCCGGTCAACTGGTCCACCAGCGTGCTCTTGCCGGCGCCCGGAGGGCCCGTGATGCCGATCGTCAGTGCGCGGCCCGTTCGTGGGAACAATCCGGCAATCAAATCTTGGCCGGCTTGCGTCTGGCTTTCCACGAGCGTTACGGCGCGAGCGAGCGAGCGCAGGTCGCCGTCCAGAATCTGCCGCAACAAACTGGCGGTTTCTCTCGCGACGGCCATTACTCTTTCAGCAACTGGCGCGCGATGACGAGCCGTTGAATTTCGCTGGTGCCCTCACCAATCGTGCAAAGCTTTACGTCACGGTAGAACTTCTCCACCGGATAGTCTTTGATAAAGCCGTATCCGCCGTGGATCTGGAGCGCCTGATCGGCGGCTTTCACCGCCATTTCGCTCGCGAATAACTTTGCCATGGCCGATTCCCGCGTGATGCGCTGTCCCTTATCTTTTCGCGCCCCCGCGCAATACACCAGCCAGCGCGCCGCTTCAATATCGGTCGCCATGTTGGCAAGTTTGTCCTGAATGGCTTGAAATTCCGAAATGAAGCGGCCGAACTGTTTGCGCTGCTTTGAATATTTCAGCGCCGCATCGAATGCGCCTTGCGCGAGGCCCACTGCCAAAGCGGCAATCGAGATGCGCCCACCGTCTAAAATTCGGAGGCTATCCACAAAGCCCTCGCCGGGTTTCCCCAAAAGCTGTGATGCCGGTAGACGGCAATCCGAAAACAGGACTTCGCCGGTGGCGCTGGCTCGCATGCCGAGCTTGTTTTCCTTCTTGCCGACTCGAAAGCCGGCGGTTCCTTTCTCCAGAATGAAGGCGGAAATGCCGTGCTGCGAAGCGGCGCGGTCGGTAACAGCCATCGCCACGCAAACATCCGCGTATTGGGCGTTCGTGGTGAACGTTTTTCCGCCGTTCAAAATCCACTGGCCGTCTTTCAAAGTGGCGGTCGAGCGCGTTCCCGCGGCGTCGGAGCCGGCTTCGGGCTCCGTCAGCGACCAGCAGCCGATCCACTCGGCGGTGGCGAGCTTTGGAATATATTTCTTCTTTTGCTCCTCGTTCCCCGCCAGATAAATGTGGTTTGTGCAAAGCGAATTGTGAGCGGCCACAATCAGCGCAACGCTCGGATCCACTCGCGCTAATTCTTCAATAACGATGGCGTACTCGATGTAGCCGAGTCCGGCGCCTCCCAATTCTTCCGGAAAGATCGCGCCCATCACGCCAAGTTCGCCGGCCTTCTTGATCGTCTCTAGAGGGAAGATCTGGTTTTCATCCCACTCGAGAACGTGCGGTGCGATTTCGGCCAACGCAAAATCGCGGATCGACTTCCGAAGCTGAAGCTGCTCCGCCGAATATTCGAAATTCATTACTGCCAGTGTCGCCAGCTTAGCATTTGCCTGTAACTTGCGCATGCTCTCATTCACAATGAAAGGCATGCATCCCGTTACGCCGCGGTCGGCGGAAGATATGGCGCTGACACTGCGGGAAGCTGCCGCCAAGGGGCGAACTGTCGGGGCATTTGGTAATAATTCGAAGCGCCTGATGGCGGGTCCGCTGCTGCCCGCCGATGTAACGGTCTCCACTGCCGGTCTTTGCCGCGTGCTGCAGTATGAGCCGAATGACCTGACGATCAGCGTGGAAGCCGGCATGCCTTTCGCTGAGTTGCAGGCACTATTGGCTCGGCACGGCCAGATGATCGCGCTCGATCCTCCGTTTTCGGCGCAAGCTACCATCGGCGGTGTAGTCGCATCCAACTCGAACGGCCCCATGCGCCGCTGCTTCGGCACTGCACGCGACCTCGTCATCGGCATGAAATTTGCCACCCTCGATGGGAGCATTGTCAGCACTGGCGGCATGGTAGTGAAGAATGTCGCCGGTCTCGACATGGGAAAGATCATGATCGGCAGCTTCGGTACGCTGGCCGTCATCACCAGCCTCAATTTCCGGCTGCACCCGCTGCCGGAGGAGACTCATACCTTTTTGTTCACGTTCCCTGCGCTTGAGGCCGTCATCGAAAAACGAAACGCGATCCTGCAAAGTGTTTTGCGGCCGATGGCCATGGACTTGATTTCTCCACCCGCCGCTGCGCGCCTCGGAGCACGCGGCTACGTGCTCGCCATCCGCGCCAGTGGTAGCCCCAATGTGCTCGCCCGTTATGCGCGCGAGTTGAGCGGCGGCGAGCTGCGCGTTGGCCCGGACGATGTCAAGTGGTGGGCGCAGATTCAGGAGTTCCCCGGCGATTTTCTACGCCGTCAGCGAAACGGCGTGGTGCTGCGCATCTCGACCAAGCTCAGTGACACCGGAGCGCTTTTGCGGCTGATCTCGGGAGCCTCGATCTCGCGCGCCGCTTCAGGCGTGACCTATGTCTATTTGACGTCGTGGCAGGCCGTCCAGGCACTTTGGCGGGCTGCCCGCGAAAACGGCTGGAGCGCGGTAGTGGAATTCGCTCCCGAGGAAAATCGCACGCCCCCGGCCAACGACCTCTGGCTATTGGGAGAATCCACGCGCAGCAGGGACTCATTTGCCATCATGAAGAAGGTTAAGCATATGTTCGACCCCAACAACCTGCTCAACCGCTCGCGCCTGCATGGACGAATCTAGCAGTTTCACTCTCGCACCCGAAGAAGAAAAGAGAGGCCCTGCGCAAGCCGATTTGGACAAGTGCGTCCATTGCGGCCTGTGTCTGAACGCCTGTCCCACTTACCGCGAACTGGGAATCGAGATGGACTCGCCCCGCGGCCGAATCTATCAAATGAATCAGGTGGCGAGCGGCGCCCCGATTACCGAATCTTACATCCAGCACCTGGACCTTTGCCTAGCTTGCCGCGGGTGCGAAACGGCTTGTCCCTCCGGCGTGCCTTACGGCCGTTTGATTGAGGACGCCCGCGCACAGCTCGAGAGCCACAGAAAGCCGTCGCGCTGGCGGCGTTTTATCCAAAAGCTCGTTTTCCAAAGGCTGCTGCCCTCGCGAACCGCTCTCCAAATCGCGGGCGCCTCGCTGTACCTTTATCAGGTCACCGGCTTGCAACGCCTCATACGGGTGACGGGCGTGCTCAAGTTATTCGGGAATCTCGCCAACCTCGAAGCGCTCTCGCCCAGCGCCGAAGTACCGTTCTTCTATTCGAAAATCGGCAAGACCTTCCCGGCTTCGGGATCCCGCCGTTATCGCGTGGCGTTTCTCGCCGGCTGCATCGCGAATGTGGCTTTCGCCAGATTGAATGAGGCGACCGTCCGGGTTCTACAGAAGAACGGCTGCGAAGTGGTAATTCCGGCCGCTCAAAATTGCTGCGGCGCGCTGCACGTCCATTCCGGCTTGACGACGGAAGCCAAGGCGCTGGCCAGAAACAACATCGACGCCGTGCTGGCGGCAGCAGTCGACGGCTCCTTCGATGCCGTCATCACCAACGCAGCGGGCTGCGGCTCCACTTTGAAGGAATATGACTATCTGCTGAACTCCGATCCCGCTTATCGTGAAAAGGCGCGGGAGTTCAAAAGCAAGATGAAGGATGTAACCGAATTCCTCGCTTCGATCGACCTCAATCGTGAAATGGGCTCCGTCGACGCAGTCGCCACATATCAGGATTCCTGCCACCTGGCGCACGGCCAAAAAATCAGAGAGGCTCCGAGGAAACTGCTAAAGGCGATCCCGGGGTTGCAATTCCGCGAAATGCCTATGGCCGATCTGTGCTGCGGCAGCGCCGGAATCTATAACGTCGTTCAGAATGAGATGGCCATCGAAATTCTCGAGCACAAGATGGAGCATGTGGCGGCGTCCAAAGCTTCCCTCATCGTGACCGCTAACCCGGGATGCCTGCTGCAATTGGCGGGCGGCGTCCGCCTATACGGCAAAGGACAACGCGTTGCGCATGTCGTCGAAGTGCTGGATGAGGCCTATCGAAGTTACGGCCCAGGATCGGTCAACTCCTGAGCCCGCTTATCGATCCAATCGAGTGCAGTATGATCGAGCCAAAATCGCGGCTTGTGGCGAGCTAAGAAGCCGAGGTGCCCGCCCTTCTTCGTGGCCAGTAGCGTGAGAGCGGGATTGCTGCGAAAGGCGGGCTGCCCATAGATTTCGAATGGGACCAGCGGATCGTCCTGCGCGCAGATGACGATCGTCGGAATCCGAATGGCGTCCAGGTAGCGCAGCGCCGACTGCGTCGCGTAATAATTCTCCGCTGTGCCAAAGCCGAATAAAGGCGCGGTGAAGAGATCGTCGAACTCCCAAATGGTTCGTATGTCGTCCAAGCCGTCGGTGCGATAGAGATGCGGAGTCAATTCGCTCTTTCTGCGAACGCGGTCTCGCAGACGGCTGAGAAACCGGCGCGCATAGAGAAAATTCGATGGCTTATCGATCGTTCGAACGCAGGCGGCCAAATCAATGGGAGTCGAAATGGCGCACACGCCGGCTAACAACTCGCTTTGTCCGAGTTCGCCAGCGAGCTTGAGGGCGACGTTGCCGCCCAGAGAAAAGCCGACCAGAAAAACCGGCCCAAGCGCCCTCTCTTTGAGCCGCTCGAGGATCAGCTTGGTATCGCCCGTCAGGCCGGAGTGATACATCGTTTCACAAAGCTCTTCGGTATCTCCGCAGGTCCGCAAATTCAGACGGTGCGCGCCGTAACCGCGCTGCAGAGCTTCCTGCGCGAAGCTGACGATGTAGCCGGCGGCAGCGGAACCCTCCAAGCCGTGTAGAAAAACGATCTGCCCGCGGGGCGCCGCTTCCGGTTGATGCTCGAAGGCTACGATCGTGGTCCGCGGATCGATTCGGTATTCACGGCGGATCGCCGGAAAACGGCCCTCGTCAATCCTCCGCGGCCAAAAATTCCCGGCAATCGTCAGCATATGCGGATTTCGGAACAAAGGCTCGAAAGCAGGCGGCAACTTCAATTCTACCGGCTGGCTCAAAACCGGTGACAAAACTTCCAAAAGTTTTATCTCTATTACCCTCAACGGTTTAAGTCAAAATTTCCCGTTCGGAAGGCATTTACTGCCGATTACTTTCATGCGGGAGGAACTTACGCATGAATAATCCAATCTACGATTCTTGGATGAGCATGTTTGCGGCTTTTTTTGGTTTCTAGTAGCTTCTGGAAACTGCCAGCGTCGCCGTAATCATCCTTTCTTGTTGTGTATTCCGCAAGATGATAGGCTCGTCCCCGACGGAGGAGCTTAGAGGATCGATCCGATCTATGTTGGCGCTGGATGATGACTTCCTTTGATTTTTAGCGCGTCAAAATTCACTCTGAGTACCAGTTATTTTGGTAGTGTATTGCCAAAGGGTGGTAGAATTGTGTCCTAAGCCAATTTTTTTTAGGGACAAACTCTGCCACCCCCCAGGCGAGCCGTCCAGACACTAGTCAAGTGGCTGTTTGCGGCATTGAACTCGCTGAGTGTGCTAGGCCTCTTGCACTCTGGTTTGCTTGCCGCAAACCAACTTCAGCGCGATCCGTCAGCTAGTGATGCCATTCAAGCTGCGATATTACGAGGAAAGAGTCAGCGAGACAGCGGTCATTATCCGGAAGCAATGCGCGAATTTGCGCGCGCTTTAAATCTCGCACGCGAACACCACGATTTGGATCGCGTTGCCGATTGCTTGAACCAGCTCGCTGTCTCACATAGCATTTTGTTCGAATACCGAGCTGGATTAGCGTCCGCACAGGAGGCTCGTCACGTAGCTCTGGCTTCGCGAAACTACGCCCTGGCAGGGGCGGCCAGCACGAATATAGCCACGGTTTACGGTCAGCTCGGCGATTTCGCCTCCGCCGCGCGAGAGGCAAGTCGCGCGGTCGAGTTGCTCCAGCGTGCTCAAGAGCAAGACCCGCGCGTACAGCGAAGTCTCGTGAAGGCATTGGTAAACCGCGCCTTTCTTGCCTTCCAGGACGGTCAGGCTGCCGAAGGAGAGAAATGGTCGGATGCTGGAATCGCACTCGCGAATAAACTGGGCGATTCGGCACTAGAGGCACTTGCCTGGGGCGAGCGTGCCACCATGCTTTTGCTCGAGAACGATGTTCCTGCCACCCAAGCGGCGCTGACCAAAGAATATTCTTTACGCCAATCTATTCATGATGAAGACGGGCTCGCCGTTACCAAAGAACATTTTGCCGAATTGGAACTTGAGAAAGTCCATCCTGATTACCCGGCCGCTCTAAAACTTATTGACGAGGCATTTGCCGCGCCAAGCCACGCCTTTAAAGCGAATGCCCAGTACTATCCGATTCATGTTCGAGCAAAAATTCTCATGGGATGTGGAAAGAAAAAAGAGGCGTTAGCAGAGTTTCGAAGAGCGGTCGATTCGGCGGACCAGTGGCGCCAAGGCGCACTGCCCGGCAACACCACCAGCACCCAAACCGTAGCCTGGCTCAACGAAGTATATGTTGATTTTGCTGAGCTTGCGGCTGAAATGTCCCTGGAAAATCATGATCCTGCACTCCTGCGCCAGGGCCTGGAAGTCCTCGCCAGAAACCGGGCGGCCAGCCTTCGCGAACAATTGATGCTCGCTTATGGCAAATCCTTACGTCTGCCGGATAGCTATTTTAAGAGGCTTTCCGAGCTGCAATCCGCGCAGGCACGGGTCACTCTAGGACGAAATAGCAACGAAGATACGGCGGAACTGGCAAGAATTCGCTTTGAGCTGGCCGATCTTGAGAACCAAATTGGGATTAAAATAAATAACAATGTTTTCCCTAGCGAGAAGAATTCCCGTAAGATTTCACTTAAGGATATCCAGGCTAGACTAAGCGGGGAACAGGTGGTGCTCAGTTTTTGCTTGGGCAAGAAAAAATCGTTCTTGTGGGCCGTTGCGGAAAATCGAGTGAACCTTTATCAATTAGATAGCGAAGGCGAAATAGCGGCGAAGGCCGCCCGGTTTGCTGGCTCCGTGCGCGGCGGATTGGACATGCCCCGCACCGGCGCGGACCTCGGCCAAGCGCTCTTCGGACAATTGGCGTCTGAATTCTGGCAAAAGCCGGAGTGGCTGATCGTTGGCGACGGCGCCCTGCTGAATGGCGTGCCGTTTGCCGATCTCCCCGATCCATCGTCAGCCTGCTGCCATTCGCCCTTAATCGCCAAACACACGCTACGCTTCCTGCCTAGCGAGTTGCTCTTGCTTGGGCCGAAAGTAGAGCAACCGGAGCGCCGGTTCGTGGGAGTTGCCGATCCCATCTACAATTCAGCCGATTCGCGGCTTGCGCGCAATCGCAATTCCGCCCGTCTGCTGGACGATGCCTCGACCATTTCCCTGGCGCGGCTGGTGGGCAGCGAAAAAGAGATTCGCACTGCCGCCAGACTGAGTGGCATGCCGGATGAGCGGCTCCTGGTCGGCCCACAAGCGACCGGCGAAGATCTGCAGAAGAGCCTGGCCGAACACCCTGAGTTGGTGCATTTCGCGGTCCATGTCGTAAGCCCCCCGGGACAGGCTCAACAAGCAGCGTTAGCCCTTAGCCTGAAAGACGGTATACCCGAGTTGCTTACCCCAGAAGCCATTGCCACCTACCGTGTGCCAGGGAGCCTGATTATCCTGAGCGGTTGCTCCTCGGGCCAAGGCCGGAAGCTTCCGGGCGCCGGCTTGGTCGGATTGAGCCGTGCTTGGTTATTGGCGGGCGCGGGGGCCGTTATTGTGAGCGCTTGGCCAACACCGGACGATTCCGGGCGGTTCTTCTCGGCTTTTTATAATCATTTCCAAAAATCTCAATCTGGTACGCTCGCCCAAAGGGCGGCGGCATCACTGCAGCAAGCTCAATTAGATATGCGACGGAACGGTGGTTATAGCAGTTCGCCCTCGTTGTGGGCAGCCTATTCGATTATTTCGAAGGAGTGAGCTCGAAAACTTTTTATGGTGGCGACGCAAGTGAAACTCAGTCCGGCGCCCGCTCAAGACGGTAGTCAGCAGGCTCAAGAGGCCAGGGAAAAGACCTCTAGATCAGGATATTCTCCAGTGGAATGGGGCATTCTTGTCGATCAAATCAAAGCCGGTCAAGATGCCGGAATGGAACATCTGTATAAGCTGTTTAGCCGTGGTATCCGCTATTATCTGTGCCGCCAACTGGGGCCGCAGGAGTTGGAAGACAAGGTACACGACACGTTTCTTATTGTGGTCAACGCCATTAAGCGCGGCGATCTGCGCGAGCCTGAACGTTTGATGGGTTTCGTTCGCACGGTAGTGCGGCGCCAAGTAGCGGCCTATATCGAGCAGGCGGTACATACCCGCCGCGACCAGGCCGATCTCGAAAGCGGCATAACGGTCGCGGACCGCAAACAAAATCCGGAGCAGGAAGCCATGGTCCGCCAAAAGGCGGAGGTGATGAGGAGCGCTTTGGCGGCGCTTTCGCAGCGCGATCGCGACATTCTAGTTCGCTTCTATTTACAGGAACAATCCCAGGAGCAGATCTGCCGCGAAATGGCACTCACCGAGACGCAATTCAGATTACTAAAGTCACGAGCCAAAGCAAAGTTCGGCGATATCGGTAGGAAAAAACTGATTAGCAGCGGAATTTTCTCAGTTCTCGTGAGAACACAGGCGGGTTAAACTACACTTTTCTGGCATGGAGAAAGCGGACCTTTTCCGCACATTTGCAATTATGGATGACCCCTATCGTGACCATCCAGGTGAAGAAGCGTTAGAACGCTTCCTTCTACACCAATCGCGGGATGACGAGTTGGAGATGGTGGAAACGCATATACTCGCTTGCGAGTTATGCGTAACACAGCTTGAGACCCTCGAACTCCAGATTGCTGCGACCAAGATCGCCCTTAGAGATTTGGCGGCTACCCCACCTGGTAAAGGGTTGTCGCCTAAATCTAGCTGGAGGGGCTGGTTTACTGTACCCAGATTATCCTGGGCTACCGCTGCCGCAGTTGTAGCCTTCGGAGCAATCGTATTTTCCATTCCGCGCGATGTGACAATCGCCGCATACCGTGGATCGGAAACGCCTATCGTGTCTGAGTGGCGCCCGTTGCGTTTACATCTGAACGCAGCCGACCTACCGGAGGGCCCCGTAACCGTCGAACTCGTCGACAGAAGCGGGTCAACCGTCTGGAAAGGCCTCTCCGTCATTCAACACGACGAAGTAACTGTCACTCTCCCCCGAATCAAGCAAGCTGGACCTCACTTTTTGCGCCTGTATGCGCCCGTTGAAAACGACGGGCAAAGCGAGCTGTTGCGCGAGTTCGCTCTACAGGTGAAATGGAAGTTTTAAAAGACCCGGCGGTTTAAACGTTCAACCGTGAATTTGGCGGTGTCGGCCACGGCCATCACCGCCATCACACCTGCCTGCACCGGATCGGTCACCACCAAGTCACTCGCATCCGGCACACTTCCCGCCATATTCAGGCTGATCACCAGCAAGCCTTCGGCACGCACTTCGCGTACCGCCAATTCGATATCACCACCCATCAGCGACCCCGCCAACACTAGCGCCCGCACCCGCGCCAGACGCCGACAAGCGCGCACCGCAGCCGCCAGCACTTGCTCGCCGACCAGTGGAATAGTATCGACCGAAATGTGCTCACCGCGAATATTGTGCCGGTCCGCTTCGGAGATGGCGCCGAGCGCCACTTGGCCCACCTGCGCGCCGCCGCCCATGATGATGATGCGCTTGCCATAGATTTTCTGGAGCGATTGCACATGCGTGATGCTGCGAACCACTTCGAGCCGCCGGAGGTCTGCTAGCAAAGCCTCGACCGGCCCGGGAAGGTCGAGCTCAAAGTAGAGACGAGTATTCGCCGGTTGATCTTCGATAATCGAAACCGAGCGGATGTCGCCGTTGTGGTCTACGATGACGCCGGTGAGCTGATGCAGAACTCCGGGCGCACTGACGGTAGACAAGACCAAGCCGACTTTGTCCGTGACGGTCTGGCTCAGACAAGTACCTCGTATTTCTTCAGCAGGCCTTCCCACAGACCGCGAGCCTTCAGGATCACTTCGATCACTTCGCGAACGGCACCCGAGCCGCCCGAAGCGCTGGTAATGGCCGTTGCCGAACGTTTCACCTCCGGCCGCGCGTTGGCAGTGGCAAACGAGAGGCCGGCGCGCCGCATGATAACCACATCCGTCAGATCGTCGCCCACATAAGCGACTTCTTCGGGCTTTACCTTGGCTTCCGCCACGATCCGCTCAAATAAAGGGATTTTTTCGATATGTCCTTGAAAGACCCAGGACATGCCAACCTGGCTCGCGCGCTCGGCGGTGGCGGGCGATTCGCGGCCGCTGATCACGCCGGTTTTGATGTCGAACCAGGACAGCCAGCGGAGCGCAATACCATCTTGCGAATCGAATCCTTTGGTTTCCACCAGCTTTCCATCGGGACTGGGAATCAGGTAGAGGCGGCCATCTGTCAGCACGCCGTCGACGTCCATCAGCAACACCTTAATTCTGGCGGCGACGCGGTCAAGCTCTTCCTGGGTCAGGGGGGGATTCAGTTGCATCCGCGCCTTACAATGTCGGTATTGGCCGGCACATTATTAGATCGGGTGGCGCAAATCATCACTCGTTATAGCATGCTGCCGCCCGGCAGCCGCGCCGGCGTTGCGGTGTCCGGTGGAGCGGATTCGGTGGTGTTGCTCCACCTTCTCCACAAGCTCTCAGCCAATCCAATGGTCCTCCATGTGAACCATCATTTGCGCGGGGCGGAATCGGACGAAGACGAGGCGTTTGTTCGGTCGCTAGCGGAAGGACTGGGGCTCGAAATCGCCGTTCAACATGCCAGGCCGGGCGGCGGAAATATCGAGCAGGAAGCCCGGCAGGCGCGCCGTGAGTTTTTCCTTCGCTCGATGGACGAATATGGGCTGTGCCGGGTCGCGCTAGGACATACCCGCAGCGATCAAGCCGAGACGGTGCTTTTCCGGCTGCTGCGCGGCTCCGGCCTGACCGGATTAGCGGGAATGCGGCCGGTGACACGCGAGGGTTTGATTCGTCCGCTCCTGAGCGCCAGCCGTGAGGAAGTGCGGGTTTGGGCCCGGGACGAGGGCCTAACGTGGCGGGAAGACAGTTCCAATAGCAACCTGGAGTTCGCCCGAAACCGCCTGCGGCACCAGACTATCCCCACTTTGACAAAGGAATACAATTCGAACCTCGAAGCGGTCCTCGCCGCCACAGCGAGCCTTGCACAAAGGGAAGAAGATTATTGGAATCAACAGATTGAACCTATTTATCGCGAAATTACCAAACGAACTTCGTTGGGTTCGATTTTTCAAATTGGCGCATTATTGCTTCTACATCCTGCTGTGCAGCGGCGGGTAATCCGGCGCGCCATCGAAAAAATACGCGGCGATTTGCGCGGTATCGACCTCTCCCATATAGAAGCTGTGCTGAATCTATGCGGCAGCGAGCAGGGCCACGACCGGGTGCTGATCCCCGGGGTGGACGCGCTGCGTTCATTCGGCCAACTGCTATTGGCTCAGCCGGGGACGCTCGGGGGACAACCGCGGCGGTACTGCCTGGAGCTCAAGCCGGGAGACCGATGTGAGCTTCCCTATCAGGCCGGCTACCTTTCTGTCAACTGGCTGAAGCCCGACAATGAATTTTGTGCTAATTTCAAGAAAGAACCCGAATTCGAGGTGGAAGTTTCGGATCTGGATGGGAGTGTTTTTGGTGGGGCCGAAACGCCGGAATCTTTGTGTGTACGAAACTGGCAGCCTGGCGACGAGCTGCACCGGCCCGGGCATCAAGCAGCGGAGAAGATAAAGTCGTTGTTCCAGGAGGAGCGGGTGCTGCTCTGGGAACGCAAGCATTGGCCGGTTGTGCTAGCCGGAAAAGAAGTAGTTTGGGCGCGACAATTTGGTGGCGCCGCGAGGTTCAAGGTTTCAGGCGAGAGCCGGAGAATAGTTCGGTTAACCTATCGTCCTACCCTGAGTGAAGGAAGCTAAACTCATCTATGAATCGAAAGCTATAGCTTTGGCGTCTCATAAGGTGAGGGGTTCGACGAGTGGTCGTGTCTGCCGGCGGAAGGTGAGTTCATGAGTTCAAACGTAAAAACCGCAGTCTTTTGGGTAGTGATCATCTGCGCAGTCGTGTTGGTGTACATGGCTGTGAAGACCGGGCGCGGGCCTACCCCGACAAATCTGAAAGTATCGGACTTCGTCACTTACGTGCAAGACGGGAAGATCCGTGATGCCGACATCACGGGCACGGACGTGCAAGGAACGATGACGGAAAACGGCGTGGCGAAGCCGTTCCACACGGTAATTCCGCCGAACTACCCCGACATTTACAAGATGCTCCAAGAAAAAGGCGTTAAATATACCTGGAAAGAATCGACCGGCAGCGGCTGGATCGGAATGCTGTTCAACGTGGTTCCGGTACTGATTCTGCTAGGCCTCTGGATCTTCATGATGCGCCAGATGCAGAGCGGCGGCAACAAGGCGCTGAGCTTCGGCAAGAGCCGCGCGCGGCTTCATTCCTCGCAGCAGAAGAAGGTCACATTTAAGGATGTTGCGGGGGTAGAGGAAGCCAAGGAAGAGCTACAGGAAATCATCGAGTTCTTGCGCGAACCGCAGCGGTTCCAGAAACTGGGCGGCCGTATTCCGAAGGGCGTTCTGCTGATCGGCCCTCCGGGAACCGGCAAAACTTTGCTGGCGCGAGCAATCGCCGGAGAAGCGAACGTGCCGTTCTTCTCGATTTCGGGCTCGGATTTTGTGGAGATGTTCGTGGGCGTGGGCGCGAGCCGCGTACGCGATCTGTTTGAGCAAGGTAAGAAGAACGCTCCTTGCATTATCTTTATCGACGAAATCGACGCGGTTGGCCGTCACCGCGGCGCGGGTCTCGGTGGCGGCCACGACGAACGCGAGCAAACGCTCAATCAGTTACTGGTCGAGATGGATGGCTTCGAATCGAACGAAGGCGTGATTCTGGTGGCTGCGACGAACCGGCCCGACGTGTTGGACCCGGCGCTGCTTCGGCCGGGGCGTTTCGACCGGCGCGTGGTAGTAGATCGGCCTGACGTGCGAGGACGCGAGAGCATTCTCAAAGTTCACACGAAGAAGACTCCGCTTTCCGATGATGTGGACCTTTCGGTGATTGCTCGAGGTACACCCGGATTCGCAGGAGCGGATCTGGCGAATCTGGTGAATGAAGCCGCACTGGTGGCGGCGCGGAATAACCGCAAAGTCGTCACCCAGTTTGATTTCGAATTGGCCAAAGATAAAGTGCTGATGGGCGTTGAGCGGAAGAGCATGATCATCAGCGACAAAGAAAAGCGCATGACGGCTTACCACGAGGGTGGACATGCACTGGTCGCCGCGTTGATTCCGAATGCCGATCCGCTTCACAAGGTCACTATCATTCCGCGCGGCATGGCGCTGGGTCTAACCATGCAACTGCCACTCGACGACAAGCTGTCACACGACAAGAAATATCTAGAAGCTCGTCTCGCTATCCTCATGGCGGGCCGTATCGCGGAAGAGATTTTTCTCGACCAAATGACCACCGGAGCCGGTAACGACATAGAGCGCGCGACCGAAATGGCGCACAAGATGGTCTGCGAATGGGGCATGAGCGAATTGGGTCCGCTCAGCTTCGGCAAGAAGGACGAGCAGATCTTCCTCGGCCGTGAAATTGCACAGCATCGCGATTACAGCGAAGAAACCGCTATTAAAATCGACCAGCAGGTCCGCAAGCTGGTAGAAGACGGCTACAACACAGCCAAGCAGATTATTCAGGAGCGCTCGGACGCGATCGTACGGATCGCCGAAGCGCTGCTCGAGCGCGAGGTATTGGACGGCTCGGAAGTTTTGGCGCTGATCGACGGCAAGCAGTTGCCTAAGTTTGTCAGTGGCCAAAAGTCCACGGCCAACACGCCGCCCGATGGTGGCACGGTGATTGCTCCGCACCCGAGTCCGATACCGGGCCTGGTGGGTGGAGAGAGTCCGCAGCCGGCTTGAGCCGCCGCCTAGTCATACCGCAGAGCGGCGATGGGTTCCACGCGCAGAGCACGCATGGCTGGGGCCAGGGTTGCGGCGCCGGTCACCAGCGCAAACACACCGAGGACGACCAGATAAATCAACGGAGCCGCGGGCGTCACATCCGGAACCAGAAAGAAAGCAAGCGGCCGCATGGCAAAAATGGCGCCGAGGAGGCCGATCGCCGTACCGGCAAATGCAAGCGGCAGGCTTTGCGAGAAAACGAAGCGGACCACGTCGGCGCGCGTAGCTCCCAGCGCCACGCGAACGCCGATCTCGCGGGTGCGGCTGGCGATCAGAAATGCCAGCGCGCCGTACAGTCCGATGGCGGCGAGCAGCAGGCCCAGCACTCCAAGCGAGCCCAGAATGGCGGCGCCAGCGCGGCTCGGCAGCAGGGCAAGACCGAGCGCTTGCTTCATCGGCTTCACTTCGATAGAGGCGGCCGGGTCGAGAGTTCCCAACGTTTTGCCGATCCTTCTCAGAAGACCGCCATTGATTTCGGGCAAACGCACCATGAATTGCAAATCGAAGCGCGGGTTCTTGTCTTGCTGGAATGGCTCATAGAGCGCCGGCATGTTGTTTTCGGTGAGCGTGGCGTACTTGCTGTTGCGCGCGATGCCGATGACGGTTCGCGGCTCTTTGTCGAAGGTCTGAATGGTGTGGCCGATGGGATCGCCGGTGGGAAAGAGCTTGTGGGCTAAACTTTCGTTCAGAATGACGGCTGCCGGAGCACCCTGACGATCGGAGGAAGTGAACCCGCGGCCGCGGAGAATCGGGATTCCCATGGTTCGAAAATAATCGACGCCGACGCGGTTGTAACGGTAGACGGCCCGCGTGGCATCGTTGGCATTGTCCGGTTTGATGGCGCCGCCGATCGTGATGTTGAAATTGAGCGGCACGGCTTCGGCGACGGAAGCGGACTGGACGCCGCGCAACTGCCGCAAGGCGTCAAGCCCTTGCGAGGCGCGTAACTGGATTTTCTCAGGCTGTTGGTATTTCGCCGGTACCAAGCGCATGAACACCCAAACGGTATGTTCCAGGTCGAAACCAGGGTTCACGGTAGCGGCCTTCACCAGGTTTTCGACGAAGACGAATCCGGCGGAAAGAAGCACGATCGAGACCGCGAGCTGTCCGGCAACGAGCGCGTTGCGAAGGCTCCAGCGGCGCGCCAAAATCTGCGGCGCTCCTTGTTTCAGAGCCGTATTGGCATCCGTGCGCGTCGCGCGAAGGGCTGGAATCAATCCGGCGATGAGCGTGGTTGCGAACACGATGGCGAGTGCGTAGGCGAGCAGCCGCCAGTCGGGCGCCGGCCGCAGATGAATGGGAATGGGGATGGGCGGATTGAAGCGGCTTAGGAAGGCTCCAAAGGCCAAGTTCAGGCACAATCCAACGGCGGTTCCGAGGGCTGCCAGTAAAAAACTCTCGGCCAACAGTTGACGAACGATGCGGCTGCGGCTGGCGCCGATCGACAGCCGGACAGCCAACTCGTGCGAGCGGCTCAAGGCTCGGGCCAGCAGCATACTGGCTACGTTGGCGCAGGCGATCAACAAAACCAACCCGACTACCGTTGTTAGCAGCGCAAAGAAAGCCGCGAACGACAGTATCATCGGGTCTCCTTGAAAACGATCCATTCCGGTCAATGACGTAACTTGAATATTCGTTGCCCAAGACTGCTTCGAGTTTCCAGTTTGGGGCTGAACCCGATCCAGCTCATGGCAGGCGACCGTCAACCGATCGACGATTTCCTTTTTCGAGATGCCGGAAGGAACTCTGGCGTAGAGCGATACATACTCCTTGTCGCTCGATACCGGCATGTACAGATCGGGCGACAATCCAAATCCGAACAGCGTGTGGTGGTCGGGCGGTAGAACGCCCACTACTGTGTAGGGCTTTCCGTCGAGCACGAGCGATTTGCCGAGGACGCGTGGATCCGCTCCTAAACGCCCGTGCCAGAAGCGATCCGTCAGCACGATCTCGTCGCTCGCGCCCAGGCGGATCGGCCGACCGAGCGCGACAGGTATTCCCGTTACGTCGAAGAAATTATCCGTGACCTGCATGGGCCACAAGCGCGACGTGTCGTCGCCGTTTCGCCAGTTGGATTCCGACTCTTCCACTTCGCCCGCCAGGCCGTCGAGAACATGCGCGTCCCGTAAGAATCTCCAGGCTGGTACGGGCGCGGCGCTGCTCCCGCTAATGCGAATCGCGCGCAACGTTTCCGGATTGCGGCAGGAGGGTTGGCTGAACAAAAATGCGGTGGTCAAGCCGAAGATAACGATGTTTGCGCCGGTGCCCAAGGCCAGGCAGAAAACGGCCGTCAGGGCAAAGCCGGGATTGCGGCGGAATGCGCGCGCGGCATAGCGCAGGTCAGCCGCGAGATCTTCAAGCCAGTGGAATTGCCAGGCGGCGCGGGTGTCTTCCCGCATCCGCAACGTAGAGCCGAATTCCTTCCTGGCCTGTGCGCGGGCGAGGGCGCCGGACATGCCAATTTTTTCGAGCTCATCGGCGCGCGTCTCCAGGTGAAAGCGGATCTCGTCGTCGAGCTCGTCGTCGAAATGCGCACGCTGCTGTTGGTAGACCAGCCGCCGCATCCATTCTTTCCCGAAAGACATGCGTTCCTCTTTTTATGTGGTGCGCAGCACGAGTTGGATGGCGGCGATCATGCGGTCGAATTCCGCTGTCTCTTTTTCGAGCTGCTTGCGGCCTTCGGCGGTCAGGCGATAGAAGCGGGCGCGGCGGTTGTTTTCCGAGATTTTCCATTCGGAAGTGAGCCAGCCTTTGACGAGCATGCGGTTCAGGGCCGGATAGAGCGAGCCGTCTTCAATCGCCAGATTCTGCTCGGAAGAATCTTTGATGTGCCGCGCGATGGCATAGCCGTGCAGCGGGCCGCGGCGGAGGGTTCGTAGAACGAGCAGGTAGAGTGTGCCGGGTAGAAGCTGTGGATCGGCCATCGGTTCCTTTCCAGACTAGGTATAGCCTGGAAAGGCAGAAATGTCAAGGGTGGTGTGCGCCAAAATATGATTGAGGCCCGATCTAGCGAACGGCCGTACAATCGCCAGTTTCGTGATCAGCTATCTGGAACCGCAAGAACTCATAAACCGCGTCGAGCGCCGGTTTGTTATCGGCTACAACCGTGATCTTTGCGCCGCGTGGGGTGTCCTGTTGGCTCCAGTGAAGCTGGTACTTTAACTGGGACATGACGGCCGTTCCCGGAACATCCTGAGCGTGGACCAGCATAGGCACGTTGAAGTTTCCCGCCGCGAACATCTGCACAACGTGCTGAAAGTGTCCACGGATCTGGTCACGACTTGCAGTATCTTTCACGTCGTTCGCACGAACCTCAATCACACCGCCGTCCTGATTTAGCTCGAAGTGGTGTGTCGTTTTCTCATGCGAGAAGCCCATGATGTGGTCGCCGCGGTTCATCACCGCGTCGTGATCCACTTGGCCGAAAGCCAGCGAACTGGCGAAGACTAGAGCAAAGAGCGTAGCTTTCATGCCTGTATTTGACGAATCAGTGACTAATTCGTCTCTACGGCACTCCGAAAGCTCACTGTACTGCCCCCAGCGGTACGCTTGAGCCTACCCTTCGGTTACTTCCTTACGGGATCACAAGCCGCCACGCTTGTACCCGTAGTCCCTGGCGTAAACGCGAGACCGCCACCAGAATCAACTAACATTTAGCGCACTCTTCAAGGGGTGCCTGGGGGAAGTGCTCTAAATCTGTGTTGCTGGCAATGTGAAGGAGGGTAGAAACAACTCCCGAAACTTCTTTTCCGTCTTTGCTACCATTTCATGATGTTTCGGCTTGGTGTTCCACGTTGGATTGAAAGCTCCATTGAGGATCGCCGGGTATCAAAGTGGCTTCCGCTGCTCATCTTTCTCCTCCTCGCTGTTTGGGTGTGCGTCGCCCGCGTGTTAAATGTCGGTCATCCGCCCGTTGGAACCTACGTTGCTATTTTGGCATTGGTGGCAGGTGTTATGACGATTTGGCCACCAGAAAATCGACGGTTAAAGTTCACTTGGGCCGTGATATTTGCCGCATTATTGTTCTTGGAAATAAGCGCCCTGTATCAACAGAAGCGTGACGATGAAACGCAACGCGATAAGAACCAGATGGACGAAAACAACAGGTTCGCGGGCCTATTAAAGTCACAAAACGAATCATTCGAGAAAGTACTAGAGCAAAATCAACGCGAGTTCGACAAGACCATCGAAAATCTATCGGCTATCAGTTCGCGAATTGAGGCAACGGCACAAGAAGACTTTCGGCAGTTCAGCGGAGTGACTAACAAAGAGGAAGCGCTATTCGACCACGAAGAAGAACTAGCCGAGGCCCTTCGGGGAAAGTTGATACCCGGAAATGATGCACTCCCCGCAAACAACTGTGGCGTTCTTTCACATGGAGCAATTCTCTTGATGCTCGGAAACGAGGCACAACATAATGCCGCTGTGGTCTCGACCTTCCCCCATGTCGTTTTAATGAGCAGAGCGCATGGCCCGGTAGTGTCTCTTAATCGGGACGGCGATAAGATAGCCGTCATTTTGGATATGAGAAGCGCTGACGGAAGGATCATGACCCGCCTTGATTCGAACGGTTGGGTGATAAATCGAAACAATGTGCTTGCGGCCAATAAAGACGCTCATAGTCTCGAAGTTTTGGACGAGTATGGAACTGAGGTGTTGTCTGTGCGATATATAAATCCCCAAGCGATAAGCGTGAGCGGGCGCGAGATCGGATTGCCTGCCGGAGTTAGCTTTGCATGCACAGCAGGTGCTCGCGGTGCCGACTACTCTGTTCCGTAAGCCTTCTCTTACGCATTCGTTAGATCTCTGACACTTCAAGCATGATCCGCAATTCCCGCTTCCATACCTGGAGTGACGCGCAGCGTGCGATGTGCGCGGCAGAAGTTCTACCACGCGAACACAGGCGGCGAGCTAACGCAGGCGAGAACAACGAAAAATCTGTCTTCCACTTAATCTCGGCATCAGCCACACACAATTAGCGCACCATCTGCCTGGGGGCGAGTCGTCATGCTACACTTTCAAGGGTAGTTCCGCGCTCAAGGCTTCCACCAAGATTGTGCGGTTCTTCGGGCGGTTTCCGCCACACCATTAATAATTTCCAGGACCAGATCATGCCCAAAATGAAGACCCACAAGGGTGCGGCCAAGCGTTTCAAGAAGACCGGTACGGGCAAAATTGTGCGGCGGCATGCCAAGGCCCGGCATATTTTGACGTCGAAAGCGCGGTCGCGCAAACGTAAATTGGGTCAGGCCGTTGTGGCCGACGAGACCGATCAGGCGAAGCTGCGCAGCATGCTTCCCTATTAACAACAATATATCGGAGCGGGAGCAGCGCGCCGCACGTGCCTGTCTACCCTCCAAGAGTCCGCTAGCGGGCTCAAATTTAAACTAAGGAGCAAACGTGCCAAGAGTCAAACGAGGTACCAACCGGCGGGACTACCGCCACAAAACCCTACGGCGCGCGAAGGGTTATTTCCTCACCAAGTCGAAGCTGAACCGGGCCGCGCAGGAAGCAGTCGAGAAGGCGTTGCGCTATGGCTACGTGGGACGCCGCCTCAAGAAGCGGAATTTCCGTTCGTTGTGGATCGTGCGCATCAACGCGGCCTGCCGGAGCGCCGATATTTCCTACAGCAAATTCGTGAGCGGGCTGAAGCGCGCGGGCATCGAGCTCAATCGCAAGGTTCTTGCCGATATCGCGGTCAACGATGCGGCGGGTTTTCTCTCGCTGGTCACGCGAGCGAAGGCGGCTCATCAATCTCAGTTGCAATAACTCAGTTGCGCTAGCTCGGCTCGAATAGCCGATAATGGTTTTTGAATTCTATGGAAGCAGCGGCCGTTCAGGAACAAAGCATCGATTCGTTAGCGAGTCTGGAAGAGCGCATTACGCGCGCGGTTCAGGTCATCACCAATCTACGCAGCGAGAACTCGCAATTGCAGCAGCGCCTCAAGGGCGCGCTGGACGAGCTGAAGTCGGAAAGCGCGGCGCGTCATGAGATTGAGACCCGCTCGGCGCAAATACACAAGGACAAAGACGAGCTGACGCAGCAGGTGAAGCGCTTATCGGAAGAACTGAACGATCTTCGCGGCGAGCGCAAGCAAGTGCGGAGCCGCATCGAAAAGCTGCTGAGCCAGTTGGATCTGTTGAGCGCGAGTTAAACGGAAACATGGACACACCGGACACGAGCAAACAAGTTGTCCGGATTACCGTCTTCAACCAGACCTATACGGTGACCACCACGGGCGACCCGGGCGACACAGAGGCGATCGCGCATCAGGTGGACGAGTTGATGTCATCAATCGCTCGGCGGGCGGGAAACCTGGACGCGACGCGCGCGGCGGTGCTCGCCTGCTTGCATCTGGCTGACCGGCTTCGTACGGCCGAACGCGAACTCGGCGCGCTGAAACTTTCGGTGGATCACAAGACGCGCGATTTCGCGATGCTTCTCGACCGGGCCTTTTCGGCTTCGGCGGCCGAGTAAATCTCTCTTCGCCTTAAAAAATCCGCTCCTGTTTCTGCAGGCTTCCAAAAGTCCCCAGGTTGGCTAACGAGAAGGAAAACAGATACTGCTCTTCGTCGCGGATGCCAATGTTGATGCGCCGCAACTGCACGCTGAATCCGCAGCAATCCGTGTTGTAGGAGCCCTGCACAAATTCATACAGCAAGCGGCTGTTTAGCGCATCGTAGGTCACTAGGCCCGCCAGATTCCAACCGCGGCGATTGGCGCTCCCCATTCCGCCTCCGAAGCTCACCTGATTTGCCGACGGCACTAATAGGGGATTGGTGGTAATGGCGGTATCGGACACCAACGCGAAGTATTTGTGATAGCGGGCGGCCGCGCTGATGGTGTGGTCTACAAACTTGTGGCGCGCCGGATCGTAGGCGGACCGGTATTCGAGCGAGAAGAAACTGTAGGGATTCAGGGTCAGCGCGGAAACCACCGGCGAATAGGTTCGCGGACCATCGAGGAACGTATAAGGCGTCAACTCCTCGGCGGCCAGCACTACATTACGCTGTCCGGCCACCACCGCGCCACCGAAGGTCGGATCGAAATAGCGCGCCTGGCTGACTTGCCAGGTCAGGAATTCATTCACGTTTCCCTTTTTGTCTTTCTTATAAAACCGGTTGGTCAGGGAATAAGTGAGCTGGTTGGTGTTTGAAATGATGTCGGTCTCGTCGAAATGGATAGTCCGCTGGAACTCGTTTATGCCGGTGACGTACTCGTAGGTCGCCTCGGCTTCCATCACATGCTTCAGCTTGACGCCGAGATGCATCCAACTGGGCGGCGTATAAATTCGCTCCAACGAGGGAGGCCGGAAATCGAGCACGAAGTCGGCATCCTTGCGGAATAGATTGTCAGGTTCGACTACCGGTGCGGTGGGAGTGGAGGTAGAGGTATAGGATTTGCCGTAGTCGGTGGCGCCAAAGGTGACGCTGGGATTCAGCGAGAAGCCTTTGAAGTCGAAGGCGGTCGAGACGCGCGGCTGCAGGTCGACGCGCTCGGTGGCCCAGCCGGTTTGGAAGCTCGGCTCCTGGCGGCTGATCAAGCCGCCGGCCGCGCCGAAGGAGAACCACACCGGGATGGGGCCGCCAGCGATTTGTTGATCCCGGCCGGAAAATTCGACCGATGGCAGTTTGGCAATGACGACGTCATTTGGCCGCTGGCCGGGGTAGGTGATGCTTTCGAAGAGCTGATCGCGCTGCACCACGAGATTGAGGGTATACATGTCATCTTTGAAATGCCGCTGCAAGAAGCCGATGGAGCTTACTTCCGACGTGATGGCGCTGGTATAGGAATTGGAAAACGCCGCTCGGAACAAATAGGAGCTCAAATAGTTGTAATCGAGCCGCCCGGTGAAGCCCCAGATTTGCGTCTTAGCGTTCAGCTCGAACTGTTGTCCGCCCTCTTTTAGCACGGTTCCGTCCTGTTGCGGCAGTCCCTTATCTTGCACGGCGTAATAGCTGAAATTGAAATCGGTTACGGCGTTCGGCTTACCGCGGAAATCAAAGGTGTGGGCAGGGCCGCGCAGCGTGAAATACTGCAACACATAATCGAGGTCGTAGCTCCGATTGATGGCCCAATAGTAGCCGCCGCCCACCATGTAGCCGCGAATGCTGCTGTGCCCGATGTTGGGCGTCAGGAAACCGCTCTGCCGCGGATTCCTGCCCAGCGGCCGGAAGAAATAGGGCAGGTACAGAATCGGCACGTGTTTCAAGCGGAACACCGTGTGGCGCGCGATGGCGCGGTCGCCGGGAATGATATCGAACACCGGTGCTTCGAACGTCCACCAGGGCTTGGGCATTTTGCAATCCGTTACAAAACCGTGGTGGAGGACGTAGCGATTCTTGATGCGGTCTGCCCAGAGCGCCTGAAAGTAGAAAGGATTGGTGGTGGTAAGCACGCCGGGGCTCGACATGATTTTCGCCGGAGAAGTGCCGTTAACGGCATAAAATTTTCCTTCTTCAGTTTTCAGGTTGTATTCGCCGTGATCGGCATTGAGTATGTCGCCGGTAGCGAAATGCTCGAGGCGCACGTGCCCCCGCGCGTAGGCCCATTCGGTGTCCGAGTTGTAATCGATCTCATCGGCCGAGATGGTCATCTCGGAAGTGCGCACTTCGGCAGCGCCCTTCAGGTATCTCCAGGGAGCCTGCGAATCCTGGGTTACGCCGCTCATCCAAATCTCGTCCTCGGGCGGTAAATTTGCTTTGGCGGGATGAACGGCGGTCTGACTGAAAGCGCACGAACTGGCGGCCCACAGCAGGCAGATTCGTAAAAAGAACAACTTAGGCAAGAAATGTTCTAGACAAAGTTGATGTTTTCTGCTACATACTGAAAATGGAGGAAATTTCCGCGCGGCTTCAGGCTTCAACCGAGAACCGTAGCATGCCGCGCCGGTTAGCTGCAAGCGCGTCGGCTGTATAGCACGCAGGGTGGAAGAAAACGTGAGATGACTTGTACGTATTGCCAAACTTGGATTTTAGACGGCGACCACCGCTGCCGGCGTTGCGGGCGTCGCGTGAAACCGTCGCGCGTGAACCCTGATTCTTTTCCGGTTTCGGCCACGGCCACCGCGCATGCCTATGATTTCGCGACGGAAACGGAAACCGCGGAGGCTCCGGCAAGCGCTAATCCATCCGCTGAGGCCGGCCAGCAGGCGCTGTTTGCGAATCCTAATCCTTCGCGGGTAGTTCCGTTCGAATCGTTGACTTCGCCGGTGGAACGCGAATCGATTCGCGCGCGCGCGGCCGAAGCGCAGCGCCCGGAGCCGGTGAAACAGGCCAAGGTGGAAGTGCGCCATGCCAGGGCCGGCAAGAAGACTTCCCTTGCGCAGCAACGCCTCGATTTCTTTGGTAAAGAAGAAGTGGTCAGCCTGCCGCAATCGCACATTATTTGCGATGCTCCCGTGGCGCCCGCTTCTTTGCGCGCGGAAGCTGGATTGGTAGACGGCTTGATCATGCTGACTCCCGCGCTAGCGGGTCTCGCGTTGTTTCTGTATGAAGGCGGCAGCTTGTCTTTCGACAAACATGTGGCGCCGTTTTGGCTGGTTGCCGTACTGACGGTGCCGGTGCTCTACAAACTGCTGTGGACGGTTGCGGGCCGCGACACCATCGGCATGTCAGTGGCCGGCGTTCGCCTGGTCGATTTCGATGGAAATCCGCCATCTCGCGAACGGCGCTATCAGCGCCTGTTCGGCAGTTTCCTCAGCGCTCTTGCGGGCGGCATCGGGCTGATTTGGGCGCTGGTCGATGAGGACGGCCTCACCTGGCACGACCACATGTCGAGCACATTTCCGACAATCGCTTCCGAAAATTTTTAAGTAGTCGCCCCGGCAACGCCCACGCAGGGCTTGGCGGCGATTTCGTGCCTGTATTGACCAGGCACTGCGTGGCTGCCGGGCTGACTAGAAGTAAATTCTGGCGCCCATGGTGATCAGCCGGGCACCGTCCTGCGGACCAGTGGCTCGTCCAAAGTTGGCATTGCCTACCGTGCCGTTGACGGCGAAATTGGTCCGGTTGAATGCATTAAAGGCATCGGCGCGTAATTGAAGGCGAAGCCGGCTTCCGTCGCCTGTTGGCCAGATATAGAATTGCTTCACGAGCGAAATGTTATCGGTGAACACCGGCGGTTGACGGAACACGCTATTATATTGCGATGAGGTCCCAAAGGCATACTGACCCGGGACCGAGAAGGCGGATGAGTTGAAGTAAAGACTGCTGGGGCTGTTGGGATTCAGCGAACTGCGATCTTGGCCGGTGAGGATCGCTCCGCCATTGGCATTACACAGCCGTGCATCCGTAAAGAGTACTCCGTTGCCCAGCGTATTCGGACAAGTGAGGGCGAGCAGCGCGCCGCTGCGATATTGATGGGTGTCGGCGATAGTCCAGTTGCCCACGATCGCATTGAGCAGGCGCCCAGCGCCGCCCAGGAAGTGCTTGCCGGTGCCGAATGGCAAATCGTAGGTGCTATAAAAATTGAAAACGTTGGGATAGTCGAAAGGCAGGTAGGATTTTGCCTGGTTCAGGTTATACATATCCTGCGCGTATACCTGGGTCTGTGAAAAGATCTGACGATACGTCAAAAGGCCAAGAGACTTCGATCGTACATACGAAGAACCGAACTGCCAGGCGCCGAAACGGCGCTGTACTTTGACGGTTCCCGCGTCGTACCAGGTTTGCCCTTGTCCGCTGTTGCGGGAGTACACATTCAGGAACTGCGGAAAAGGCCGCAACGCCTGAGCAAGACTGCCGGTGAAACTCGGGTAAGGCGCCTTGAAGCCCGCTGCCACGACGGCGGGCGAAGTGATGCTCTGCTGGAGCAGCGATCCGAGGTACAGATACGAAGGGTTCACCTGATTTAGATCCACAGTAGAATTCAGACGGGTGCCGCGATTTCCCTGATAATCTGCCTCGATCAGGAAGCCTTTGATCTCGTGCTGGATATCGACGTCGTAAGTTTGAACGCGGGGCGCGACGCCGAATGTATTTCCAAGGTAATCGACCGCGAGTCCATTGCCGACGCTGGGGCTGAGATTTGGCGGCGGTTGGTAGCCGGCCGGTTTGGGAATTCCGTTATCCCAATTGAAGGGTGCACTGATGCCGTCGGGAGAAATCTGGGCGAACGATCCATTGGCGCCCAAGGTGCAACCACAACCGCCGTTGCTGGTGGCTTCGTAAAACATGCCCCAACCGCCGCGGATAACGGTGTTCTTGCTGACCTGATAGGCGAATCCGAGACGCGGGCCAACATCCGACCAATCGGTCGGCCAGAAGCGGGTTACGCCAGAGCGATTGGGACCGCTGCCTGGGAACATGTAGGCGCCGGGGAAGTTGTTGGCTCCTGGATTGGGCGCGTTCAGGGAGATGGCGCCCATGGTCGGCGCATACCAGTTAACCGGAACATCATAGCGTAACCCGAGATTCAGGGTGAGCCTTGAGCTTACTTTCCAGTTATCGTTGAAGTACCCACTGTAATATTGGTAGCGGATCACACTGTTCTGCACGGGGGTCGCGGCAGCGGTTACCGAGTCGGGCAGGCCCAGCAGGAAACTCGCGAAGGAGTTACCGGTTGATCCGGTGGCCGAAGGGCTGGCCGTTTCAGCACGGGCGAACGTGTAGAGTCCGTTGGTACCGGCCAGGTCATAGGAAAGCGTCTCCAGCCGGCGAAGATCCCAGCCGACTTTGAATTCGTGCCGGCCATGTACCCAGGTCAGGCCCTGGCCGAATTGGGTCGTATAGTTATTCTGTCCACCGTTATTGACCTTGCCCTGTTGCATTCCCCAGCCGGTGTAAAGATCGGCGGCGGCAAAATCGATGACCGGAGTCGCATCGGAGTCCCCGGTGAGGCCGGGAAAGCCTACCTTCGAAGCGAAGCCGCTCTGCGCGGGAACGAACCACTGCTGCACGGTCCGGGAGTATCCGTAGGTGCTGTGCAGCACGACGGTCGGCGAAATCGTGAAATCTTCGTTGACGCGAAAGATCCGAGGCTTTTGGTACTGGCTGCCGAGGGCCGTGCCGAGTGGGCCGGTGAAATCCGAGACGGCTGCGGTCAGTTGGCTGTCTATCGATTGAAAATAGGAAAGGCGATTTTTCGAACCAATCATCTGGTCGATCTTAAAAGCCCAGACGTGATCCGTCACTTGAGAAGTATTGACGAAAGCGTGGTTGTTCGAAAGAGCGGAGCCGGTCGGCGCCGGAATGTACGGCACGATGTTCGCGGAGATCTTGCTGAACCGGGTGGTAGGGATGATGTTACCCGAAAATGGCGCGCGCGTGGCGGAGGTCCCCGACCCAACCGTCGAGGCAGGATCGTAGATTACCTGCGGAAGCTGGCTGAAATTACCCTGAGTTTCCAATGCCGTAGGGACGGTGTTTATGGTCGCCGTGGGAGTAACCGGGCGTAGATCGTTGTCGTCGGAAAAATAGAAAAATGTCTTGTTGCGGCCGTCGTAGATTTTGGGAATCCACACGGGGCCACCCACTCCGCCGGCGGTGTCGTTCAAGCGATCTTTGGGACGGTAACCCGGTTTGTTGGCGGTGTTTTGATTCACGCTCCAGCCAGCCGCCTCCCAAATGTCGCGACGCATGTTGTAAGTCCACGTGCCGTGGAGATCGTTCGTGCCGGATTTGGTGGTAAGAATTTCGATGCCGCCGCCAGTTCTTCCGTACTCGGCCGAATAAGTACCTTGCAGCAGTTTAAATTCGCTGAATGCCTCGGCCGAGGGAGGGTTAAACACCGTGCCGCCCGATTCGGGGATCACGTTGCTGGTGCCATCAATCAATTGTTCGCGCGCCCGGCCGGTGGACCCGGCGATACTCGTCTCGGCGCCCCCATTTACTCCCGACATGTAGCCCAGAAATGCCGACGGATTCTCCAGACCGCCAGTCCACAGCGGCAGGGTCTGGTACAGCCTGGGCGTCATGGTCTGGCCCTTTTCGCTGGTCTCGGTCTCAAGCAGCGTCTGTTGGGACGAGACTTCCACGCTTTGCTTCACGTCGCCGAGTTGCAAGGTGAGGTCGAGCGCCTGGCGCTGGGCGATGAAAATCTGAATGCCTTCGTGAATAGTCTTCTTGAAGCCGGGCTTCTCCGCTGTGATTGTCCAGACGCCAACCGGTAGATTGTCCAAAACGTAGAGTCCCGCATCCGACGACGTGGTGTTGACCGTCGTGCCGGTAGCGGGCAGGACGGCTGTAATAACGGCACCGGCAAGCGCTGCGCCGGAAGGGTCCAGCACAGAACCCGAAACGGAGCCGGTTTGCGACTGACCGTAGGCGGCGACGACGGCCATTCCGACGAGCAAAAACCGGAGAGACAGCTTTTTTATAGGGATCGAACGTTGAGCTAGGGCTGACATGGCAGGTGTATTGATTATGAGACCATCAGACACTATATTCAGTTAGTGGATTAGAAGTCAAGTTTCTTATGTAAATTAATCAACACTCCCCGCTCCCGATACACTGGCTGCTATGAATCGTCGCCAATTGTTGTCGTCAGCGGCCGGTGCCTTAGCTGCTTTTCAGACCAATTCCGTGGCTCAGGCCCAAAGAGCCGGGCAATCCGTTTCCGGCCGTCCGCCCTATCTGGTGGCCCGGGATGAAGACTACTGGTTCAACATCCGGGAGGCGTTCACCGTCGACCGCACCATGATCAACCTGAATAACGGCGGGGTTTCGCCCGCTCCGCGTATCGTCATGGACACGGAAAAGCGTTACCTGGAAATGCAGAACATGAATCCTACCTACTACATGTGGCGGATTCTGGACCCGGGTGTAGAGACCTGCCGGCGGCGGCTGGCGGAAACGTTCGGCTGCGATATGGAAGAAATCGCCATTACGCGCAACGCTTGCGAAGCGCTCGAAACGGTGCAATTCGGCCTGGACTTGAAGGCGGGCGATGAAGTCATCACGACGAATCAGGATTACCCGCGGATGATTTCATCCTGGCAGCAGCGCGAACGCCGCGATGGCATCGTGTTGAAGCAATTAAAGTTTCCGGTGCCGCCGCCCGGCTTGGATTATCTCGCCGAAATGGTGGAAAAGGCCGTCACCCCGAAGACGAAGGTGATTCACATCTGCCATATCACCAACCGCACCGGCCAGATTTTTCCGGTCAAGAAAATTTGTCAGATGGGCCGGTCGCGCGGCATTGAAGTGATTATCGACGGCGCGCACGCCTTCACCCAGTTTCCGTTCAAGCATGAGGATCTGGATTGCGATTATTACGGCACTTCGCTGCATAAATGGCTGCTCGCACCCATCGGGACGGGCATGCTCTACATGCGTAAGTCTAAGATTCCAAAGATCTGGCCCATGATGGGTGCCGACGAATCGCTCGCCGATAACATTCGGAAGTTCGAACAGATCGGCACGCACCCGGCTTCGCAGCGAAACGCCATTGCCGAAGCACTCAATTTTCACGACAGCATCGGCGCGGAACGCAAAGCCGAGCGATTCCGTTATCTTCGCCGCCGCTGGTCCGATCCCTTGAGAACGTTGCCTGGCGTAAAGATTCTGAATAGCGACGATCCGGAGCAATCCTGCGGCATCGGATTTATCAGCGTGGATGCCTTCGAGCCGGTCAAGCTGGTGGGCTACTTGTGGAGCAAATACCGCATCTGGACGACGGCCTTTATCTCGCCGGGAGAGTATCAGGGTTTGCGCATCACGCCCAACGTTTACACCACGCTCGAAGATATCGATACGTTCATCATGGCCATGAGGGAAACCATCAGGCGCGGTTCGCTCGCCGCCTAATTCGTGGAATCGGCGACGGTTAGGTTCGAGAAATCGAGAGTGCGGCGCATTTTGCCGTATTTCAGAATCAACTGCCTGGAATCGACAGCGGCTTCCGTAAACGGTCCGCCGAACAGCGGCCAATGCGCATAATCGAGCGGTTTCCCGTTGATCGTAGGAATGCTTCCGTAGGTAAACTCGAGCAGATTTCCGCGCAGCGAGCGAAAGTGGACGCTGGGAACGGGCTCAAGCTGAAACTTCAACGGCAGGGCTTTGACGGCGCGCCCAAAAGCGCCCAAATTAGGGAACTCGGAAGCCGCAGCGACTTGCACCACGAAGCCGTTTTTCAAATAAGGGCTGAACAGCCGACGCCCACCCCAGGCGATCGGCTTCCAGGTGTAGGGTTGCAGCGGGCGGCATGCGATATAGGCGCTGGCCCCGCCGCGCATGAAGATCCAGCCCGATTTATCCTCGACGACTTCGCTCAGATCCTTCGAAAAGAATCCATTGACGTGCGGGAAGCGCGTGTCAGGTGCAATTTGATAGAGCGCGATGAGCGAATCCTGGTCCTGAAAAAGCTTCTCGTACGGCGAGCCGCCCAGAAATTTATCCGGGGAATCGTAGGTCTTCTTCGATTGCACGACACCCGCCACGCCGGAATCCGGGCTAAAGACAAAATAAGTTTGTAGTTCCTTGGTGGATGAGTAGGGTTGGTTGGTGAAGAAGGTGTTCTGTATACCGCGCGGATCGGGCACGGACCAGGTTACGTCCCAGGAATGCTGCTGGATCGGTTGCAGAACACCGCCTTGGTCCGAACCCACTGCATATTCCTTGCGAACATAGGTGGTCTTGTAGACCGGGCCGTGCAGCTCGTCATAAAAACGCCAGCGGTTGCGCGTGCGCTTGCGTTCGTAGTGGGTATAGGGCTTGCTGCGGTCGGTGGCGATGTGGTGCAGAATTTCCGGCGGATCGTAGGCGCTCGCCAACGAGTAATAGAGAACGTAATTATCCGGCAGCGGCAAAGGCCGTCCGAGGCCAAACCACAGCCAGCCAAAATCGCTCGAGACGCCTTTCCATTTCTCCACCAACTGGTCTTCGTAGACGCGCGCATGGGCGCCGACAAACAAACCGTCGAGATTTTCGGGCGCATAATCGGCGATCAAATAATCGAGCATCATGGTGGCCCGCTTCTTCATGGCGGGATCTTTGGCCCAGGCCGCCAGATACGACATGGGAATCAGATAGACGCCCATGTAGTGTGGCGAATCGTATTCGCCCTGGCCGCGCGTAACGGTCAGTTCGACCCACGATTCAATCCATTGGCGCGCTTCTTCGAGATTCGCTTCCGAGGACTTGCCGGAGAACCAGGCATCGCCCGGCTGGTCCGGCCACAACTGCGCCATGAGATACAGGCTGGTGTAGTAGAGCAGAAAATGATTTTCGGTATCTCCGCGATACGGCATGTAGGTTTTCCATACCCGATGCAAGGCTTGTCTTGCGGAATCGGACAGTTGCCCCTGATCGAGATAAGCGATCGAAGTGACCGGGAACATCCAGAACATATCGCCCGACGGCGCGGCGAGGAGTTGCTCCAAATGCCGGGAACACCAGGCAGGGTCCTCGTGCTTCCAAAGACGGGCGGCGATCTCGGCATAGCCGTAGTCGCGCGGGCTTTTGGCGTGCGCGTAAGCATTGATGATCGCCAGTTTTCGGTCGCCAAACGGCGGCGCCTGTGCGGACGCCGGCACGGACGCCAGCAGCCAGGGAAGAAAAACGAGCCAGATCGCCCTACTCACCGCGCCACCTCCGGAATGAATTTCATGGCTTTGACCACGGTGCCATCGAGTCCATCTTTCGACCAGTTCTTGCCATCGTCACCGGAGACGTAGAGTCCTTCCGCATTCACGCTCGCGTAAACGCGGCCTGGTTTTAGGGGATCGAAGATCACGGTGGTTACGTGGGTGGTGGGTAAACCCAGGTTGCGCAGTTGCCACGTCCGTCCGTTGTCTTCGGAAATGGCCACGCCGACCTCCCAGCCGACCACCGCGATCCGGTTTGGAGAGGTCGGATCGAAAGCCACGTCATTCAGGTTGATCCCGACGCCCAGGCGGCCGACCGATTCGAACGTCTTGCCGCAATCGTGCGAAGCGAACAATCCGCCCAGTTGGGTGGTGGCGAGCCATTCGCAGGCGGTAACGGGCGATTGCTCGATGCGTGAAATCTGAAATCCGCCCGCGCCCGCGATGCGCCAATGTTCGCCCCCGTCTTCGGTGCGAAAGATGCCTTCTTCGCCGCCGGCCAATACCACGCCCGCGTGTTCGCGGTCTACGCGCAGAGCTTCCGTGTACTTCCGGTGCAAGCTCGCGCCGATCTCTTGCCAAGAGGCGCCTTTGTCATGGCTGACCCGGATCCCGTGACTGTAACCGAAGTAAATGGTGCCAGGTGCGTTGCGATCGACCGCCACGTCGCGCAGCTCAGTAATATCGCTGCCGGTCAGAAGCGTCCATTTACGCCCGCCGTCGGCAGCGCGAAAGAGACCGTTCCCGGCGGCCAGATAGATGGTTTCCGGATCCGCCGGATCGTAGTCGAGCGCGACCAGAAATGGATGGTTGAAGCCCACGTGCTGCCAGGCGCCGTTAGCTGATTTGAAAAAGAGTCCGCTGGGTGGAAGTTTCGCGCCGACGACGTAGGTCTTGGTAACGCTTGCGCATGAATAAAAAACGGATTGTCCAGGCAGCGCGGAAGAAAACAGAGTGAAGAAAAGAAGCTGGCGAATCACCAAGCGAGGATTCAAGCCAGCGCCTCGCGATTTGCGGTCACTCTGTAAGCAATAGCACAGAGCCCCAAAAGCAACCCGCCGCGGCAAGGCGGCATCTATCGCTGCATGCGGCGCGATGATTCCGGAAGCGGTGGTGGGCGCCAATGGTGAAGCCGCCATCGTCACCTTTGACGATCACGTCAATGTCGTCCAGGAATTTACTACCGATGCCGATGCGATTTCAAACATTTTTCGCCAACTCAAGCCGGCCGATAACCGCGGAGGGCGGATGATTGATGCCGTTGAAGAAGCGTTGAAGCTGCTGGCAAATCGACCGGGACCGAGACGTGCAAACATTTTGATTATCGGCGAGAGCAGGGACCGTGGGAGCGAAGAAAAACTGAGCGATTTATTGGCCGAAATTCAGCGCACGGGAGTAACGCTTTACAGCCTTACCTATTCGGCTTATCTGACGCCCTTCACGACCAAAGCCGGAGATTACACGCCACCCGACGGCGGCGGCTTATTGACAGCTATTACCGAAACTTCCCGTCTCGCAAAACGCAACACGGCAGAGGCGCTGACAAATATAACAGGAGGCCGGCAATTGAAGTTCGAGACCAAGTCAAAGCTCGAGAATGACCTGATGCGTTTGGGGAATGAAATTCATAGCCGTTATTTTATTTCCTTCACGCCGGATCTCACGCAGACGCCAAACTTCCATCACCTGGAGGTGCGAATCAAGGACCGTCGGGACGCAGTCATCCGAACACAGCCGGGTTATTGGGCGGGTCTGGGCGGCGCGGGAAAATAGACTTTATTCGAGCTTGGTATTTCCGGCCGGTACCAGCACCGCCGACATCGATCCTTTGGACTTCGGCATTCGCGGATCCGCGCCATAAGCATGAATCTGATCGCGTGCAAATTCGGCTTCCGCGCGCTCACAGGTGATCACCACGGTCCGGCCCGTCGTATCTACCTCGACCGCATGCTGTAAGGCGGCTTCGACCGACAGAACAAACAACTTCTGCAGCATCTCTATGACGTAGTCGTAGGTATGCTCATCATCGTCCAGCAGCACCACGTGGAATAGCCGGCCGTGCTCCTCTCGCTCGGTCTCCTTCAACAGCGGGCCGGTTTTGGGAGCAACTACCGCGCTCTGCATCTTGCCAGCAATACTTTTATTGGATCATTCCAGCCGGACCGGCTGCAACTGGAATGAACCGGCTAGGTAGCCCGCCGGCGTCGCAGAAAGGCAAGTCCTACTAACACGCTCCCGGTAAGGAACAGCGTTATGGGCTCCGGAGCAGCGAACAGTTGCCCACGAATTTCGCCTCCCGGATCTACCGTCGAGTGAATGTTGGCATAGGCTTGACCACCGTTGAGTCCGGCAATCAAAGCGCTCTCCGCATCGGCCGCGGTGCCCCCTGTCGCCGTCAGAAATGCCGCTGAGTACGTCGTCGAGTTTGTGAGGTCGAAAGTGCCGGTGAAGGAAGCCGCAGTGACTCCCGTCGGAAACGTCGTGAACGGCACGGCTATCGGCTCATTGACGCCCACTGCGCCGCAGCAATGGATATGCGCAGCGGTAGAAGGAGAACCCAGACCGCTAAACAGTTCGGAAACACTCAACGTGTCACCACTTAGCGTAACTGTTACAGATCCGGTTGCGGTGGAAGCGGTCGGCGGGACCTCATTTGTCCCGGAAAGAGTAGCGGAAAAGACCGTCGCCGCGAAAACGGAAGTCCCGGTCAGCAGGAAGCCAAAAATCACCACCAAAGCGGCTTTGATTGATGTACCCACGTAGTACCTCCCCGGCAACAGGAATAGCAGCAAACTCCAGGGCAACACAACTCGTATCGTTTCGTGGTACTCCGGCAGTCTGGTAGGATTAGCGGCGCGGAAAATTGGCGGCTGTTGTATTTGCCTCGGACTGCATTCTTCAGTACTGTCAAAGTCTTTGCTAGCATGGCCCAAGATTTTCGAGGCGAACACCGATCAGCTCAGCAGCCCCGACAAGTTAAGGTGGGACAGGAACTCAAAATTCCTTAGCCAGATCGCTTACACACCAGCGGCTACGCAGCGCTTCAAAACCGCGCCCAGGGCGATAAAATCGCGCAAATCGGAAGGTTTGCGAAGGAAACACGAAATGCCGAGCCGTTCGGCTTGTTCACGCTCCACCCGTGAATCCGACGTGGTAAGGATCACCACCGGGATGCCGGACAGCCAGGGTTGTTGGCGCAGCCGGCGCAGAATGTCCAGGCCGCTATAGAACGGCAGATTGATGTCCACGACAATCAGATCCGGACGCTCGGGGGCCACGTTCGGTCCAGCGTGTTCCACGTAACGCATGCCTTGGCCGCCATCGGGTAGAACCTGAAGTTGATAACCCCCCTTGCCGATGTGTTCATCGAGGGCCTGGCGCAGGAGCACCACATCGGTCACGCTGTCTTCCACAACCACGATGTGCAGTTTCGTTATTTCCACGTCAGTCATAGACTTCCCACCGGCTGCTTCCCTTTATGATATGCCCTAGTCCAAACTAGGCTAGAGAGACCGTGCCAATAGACCCGCTTATCGAAGCTGCCCGCGCCGTGCGTGAGCGGGCACACGCCCCGCTATCGCGCTTCAAGGTGGGGGCGGCGATCGAAGACAAAGCCGGGCGGATCTTCACCGGCTGTAACGTGGAGAACGCGAGCTATGGATTAACCATGTGCGCCGAGCGAGTAGCCGTATTCAAAGCCATCTCGGAAGGCGCCGCGGAACTGATACGCATTGCGATCGTTACCGGCAGCGGCGCGTTGACCCCGCCTTGCGGCGCTTGCCGCCAGATTCTATGGGAATTCTGCGGCGACGCCGAAGTGGTGCTCGCCGACCTCGAAGGCCGGCGCGAAAGCATGTCTCTCAAAGAAATCTTTCCGAGGCCCTTCGATGCGTCTTTTTTATAGTGCCGTGGTTTATCGTGCTGTGGCCGCGCTACTGCTGATGTGCTGGCAAGCCAAACCCGCCGAGCCGGTTGACTGGATTGTGCGCGCCAAATATGTCGTCACCATGGACGCGCAGCGGCAAGTCATCTCGGAAGGCGCGGTGGCCATTCGCGGCACAAACATCGTTGGCGTCGGCAGCCAAGCCGAAATTGCGCAGCGCTTTCAGGCTAAGCACACGCTGGATAAGCCGGAGGCGCTCATCGCTCCGGGCCTGATCGACACGCATACGCATGCGCCGATGTCTTTGTTTCGCGGTATCGCGGACGACAAACGGCTGCACGATTGGCTGACGAATTATATTTTTCCGCTCGAATCCAAAAACGTTACCGCCGATTTTGTGCGCTGGGGAACGCGGCTGGCGTGCCTGGAGATGGTTCTCGCCGGCATTACGACCTATACGGACATGTATTACTTCGAGGACGTCGAGGCAGAAGCGGCCAAGGAAGCGGGCGTGCGCGGCGTACTGGGGGAAACCATCATTGGCTTCCCTGCCCCGGACCACAAGACTTGGCAGGAAGCTATCGCGGCAACAGAAAAATACATCCAGCGCTTTCACAATGACGAGCTGATCGTGCCGGCCGTGGCGCCGCACGCCATCTACACCACCCCGGACGAAGCGCTGGTGGCCTCGCACCTGCTGGCCGTCAAATACGGCGTTCCGCTAGTGATTCATCTGGCTGAAACACAGAAAGAGCGGGACGACGCTTTGACGACCCGGAATCATACGCCTACCCAGGTTTTGGAGCAACTCGGCGTGCTCGACGGCAGAGTGATTGCCGCCCATGCCATCTGGGAGGACGACAACGATTTGCAGATTCTGAAGAGCCATGGTACCGGCGTGGCGCATTGCCCGTCGAGCAACATGAAGCTGGCCTCCGGCGTGGCGCGCGTCACCGACATGCTCAAGTTAGGCATCCCGGTAGGGCTTGGCAACGACGGTTTTGCGGGCAGCAACGACAGCGCCGATTTAATCCGCGAGATGGATTTGGCCGCCAAGCTGCAAAAGGTCACGCGCATGGATCCAACCGCGCTCCCCGCCGAGCAGGCGTTCGAGATGGCCACCATCGGGGGAGCCCGCGTGCTGGGCATGGAGAAGGAAATAGGCTCACTCGAGGAAGGCAAGCGCGCCGATCTCATCACGATTTCTCTTGCCAATCCGAATGCGGTGCCGAATTATAACGTTTATTCGCAGATCGTCTATGCCGCCAAAGCCAGCGACGTGGAAGACGTATTCATCAACGGCAAGCAGATTGTGAGCGCGCGCCGTGTTCTTACGTTGAATCAGCAGGAAATTTATCGCAAAGCCGCCGAATACCGGCGCCAGATTTTGGCCAGTCTCAAGCAATAGCGCCGCTCCGCCTGTTTCTTTTTGGTCCGGCGGTTAAGGGTATTTCTGGATCAGAGTGCAGCCGGATCTGGCCCACTCTCCCTACGTACTCCGCAACTTGCCGGAGGTTTTCATGTACTCGAAAACCCGCTACTTTGTTGCCGCGCTTATGTTTGCCGCGCTCTCGGCCGCTGGGACCGCGATGGCCGCGACCATCACGTCCGGCTCTTTTGCCGATTGGGAAAGTAATCTTACGGGACCGCCGTCCGACGTCGACTTCACGACCATTTCACCTGCTTTAACCGCGATGTCCGCCGTTACTCTGTTCGGAGTCTCTTCGCCTTTTCCCGCTTTTGTCTTTACGAGCGGTGATAACAGCGCGACCGTAAGCGCGCAGTCGATCGGCAACCGGCTAGGCCTGGAAAGCACGGAAGGAACGCTCGAAATTACTTCGCCGGTAGGCGGAGTGAATGCTTTCTATCTCGGATTCGGCACTACCGGCGCAACGCCGGTGACGATTACTCTTTCCGACAACGAGGTGTTCACGCTGGCGTCCTCGAACACGAGCGTAACGGGCTTGTGGCTCTCGATCTCCCATCCGATTGCCTGGCTGACGATCGCTTCGTCCGGATCTCCCCCGGTAATTACCGGAATGTCTTTTGGCGCCAGCAATCTAACGCAGGATCCCACCGCGGCGCCCGAGACTCCCACCCTTCTGCTGGTGAACGGCGGCTTGCTGGTTTTCGCCGCCGCACGGCGTAAAGCGCTACTGCGTCTTCCGGCTTGAGCGATTATTTTGCTTTTCCTCCAATGACGGGACCGGCTTCTCCGGTCCCATTTTTTTGAACCGCCATCTTGCCACTGCATGCTACGTTGGTGGCTGATTTACATGGCCTGGTTCACCCGTCAAAAGCCCCCGATTGAAGGCGGATCCCCCGACGACGCAGAAAAGAGTGTGCGCACGGAGGGACTTTGGCAGAAATGCGAAGCCTGCGGGCAAATTATCTGGCGCAAAGCGGTAGAAGACAATTTGCAAGTTTGCCCGAAGTGCGGGCATCACTTTCGCATCGGCGCGGCGGAGCGTTTACAGCAGCTTTTCGACGGTGGCGAATTCACCGCTTACGACCAGGATCTGCACTCCTCCGATCCCTTGCAATTCGTCGATTCCAAACCCTACACACAGCGCCTGCGGGAGATGCAGGAAGCGACGCAACTTCCGGACGCCGTCATTTGCGGCAGCGGCCTGCTTGATAAGCGCAAGGTGCAGATTTGCGCGCTGGAGCTCAAATTCATCGGCGGCAGCATGGGCGCAGTGGTAGGCGAAAAAATCACGCGGGCGATCGAGCGCGCGCTGGCGGAGGGGACTCCGCTGATTATCATTTCGGCGTCCGGCGGCGCGCGCATGCAGGAGGGCGCCATCAGCCTGATGCAGTTGGCCAAGCTTTCGGCGGCGCTGATGCAGCTTGACGAAGCGCGGCTTCCTTACATCAGCATTCTTACCGATCCGACCACCGGCGGAGTGACCGCGAGCTTCGCCATGCTAGGCGATTTAAATATTGCGGAGCCGGGGGCGTTGATCGGCTTCGCCGGTCCGCGGGTGATCGAGCAAACGATCCGCCAGAAATTGCCGGATGGTTTTCAACGGAGCGAATTTCTGCTGGAACACGGCTTCCTCGATGCTGTAGTCAAGCGCACCGAACTAAAGAACTACGTCTCCAATGCGCTGAACTTTTTTGTGTCTTGAGTGGAAGTTGTCAGAAAGTGTCAAGTTCGCGCGCGGAACTGAATATGAATCGATCCCGTCAGCATCTCTCTAGTCAGGCACACCAGCTAGGGCAGGTTTCCCCAATTCCCCCAACCCCAGCCTGCTCCTAGCTTGTGTCCTGACAAAATCTGACGTTCAGCAAGCCAAAAAGTTCTTATCGTAAAGATTGAGGACAATCGAAATGCTCAAAGCGCGGCGGCCATTCGCTTCCATCGTGCGTCTTGGATTCGTGTCCATTTTGTGCGTGCTGGCCGCCACGGCTGCTCCCGTAGTGTTTCATTTGCGCGATGCGGACGGCAGACTTCACTCGATCTCTGAACTCAGGAGGCATAAAGCCATCGTCTTTCTATTTTTGGCTACCGATTGCCCCAATTCGAATAGTTACGCGCCGGAGTTCGCCCGGCTTTACAAGGACTACGAAAACCGCGGGATTGCCTTTTACAGCGTTTACTCGGACCCGGCGGAGACGGCCGTGGGCGTGCAAACGCACGATAGCGAATACGCGATTCCGTTCCCTGCCCTGCTGGACCCGCAGCAAATGCTTGCACGCGAGACCGGGGCCCGGACGACGCCCGAGGCCGTGGTCGTTTCTGCTACCGGCGAAGAGATCTATAGGGGCCGCATCGACGATCGATTCGCGAATTTCGGAAAGACTCGTATTCACGTTGACAGACATGACCTCCGTCTGGCGCTCGACCAAATT
>DASYAX010000104.1:0-10818 GCA_036501045.1 Bryobacteraceae bacterium | reverse complement strand
TAAGCTGGCCTGATGCCACTGTCTGCTGGACTCGCCCATGATCTCGACGCGCTGCATTTCCCCGCTAAAGGGAGGAACCGCATGGTCCGTAAGTGCAACCGAAATGACTCCAGGAATCCCGGCTACCCTACGGCGAAGTGTTTCGAAGTAGACTGCCCTTTCTTCCTGTTTGACGTAGCTGTTGGGATGCAATGGGATATCAACATCCAATGTGTCTTGCGGGTCATATCCCAAATGGACGTGCGTCACTCGCCGGAAGCCTTGTATCGCCGATCCAGCGCCCGTCAACAGCAGAAGGGTAAGCGCCATCTTGCCGGCGAGCAGCATGTTGTGTGTACGCTTCGTAGCCGCTCTTCCGGCTATTTTTCGCGTGCCTGACCGCAATACTTGTTCCAATTGGGGTCGGACCATTTGCAGCGCAGGCGACAATCCGAACAGGATTCCACTCAGAAGCGCCAAGAGGACACAAAATGCAAGCACAGGCAAATTGATGTCGATGGCCACTTCGCGAGCCAGCGAGTAGGCCGGCAGCCACTTGACGATGAGCGCAACCATGGCGTAGGCGGTCAAAATTCCGGTAGCAGCGCCGATGAGCGATAACGTTACAGATTCCGTTAACAATTGACGCAGCAGGCGGCTGCAGCTTGAGCCCACTGCGGCCCGAATGGCTAATTCGTGGTGCCGCGCAGCGCCACGAGCCAAAAGAAGAATCGAAAGATTTGAGCATCCAATGAATAGGAGCAGTACCACTGCTCCGAACAGCAGGTACAGCATGCGGCCGAAACCGTTCACGTACTGGTCATTGAGCCGTTCGAGATGGATACGGAAATTTCCCGGATAGCGGGTTGGTGTGTCTTTTGCAAACTGCTGAAACAAAGATTGCAGCTCGGAAGCCGCTGCGCGAAGACTGACATCGGGCTTGAGTCTGATGGATATCCCGTAGAGTTGCGCCTGGTCGTAGCTGATTTCTAAAGGGAGATATACATCTCCGCCATTCCAGGCAAATCGCGGCGGCAGCACTCCAACGATCGTGTAATCCTTGTGAGCCATTTGCAGCGTCTTGCCGATGACCTCTGGATTTCGCCCCAAATGGCGATTCCAAAATGAATAACTCAGGACCACCACCGGCTGCGCGCCTCCTCTAGGCGGCGCATCGGCGGGAATCAAGCCGCGGCCTTGTAGCGGTGGCACTCCGAAATAGTTCGAGGCATTAGGAGTGATGAAAACGGCCTTTACATCTTCCGGTAAATCGCTTCCTGTGGTGTTGAGTTCCCAATTCAGCCACGCGACCGCGTCTTCCACGCAATTCGCCTTTCTGATTAATTGCAACTGCGATCCTGTCAATGCGACCGGGCGTAGATTGCCGCCTTTGTCCTTTGTAGCGATACGAATGATCCGGTCAGCGGCTGCATAGGGAAAAGGGTGGATCAGCACGGCATAGATCACACTGAACACAGCCGTTGTGGCGCCGATGCCGAGCGCGAGCGAGACGACGGCTGTTAGCGTGAAGCCGGGGCTTTTCCATAGTTGCCGAAAGGCATAACGGATGTCTGTGGCGATTTGCTCGAAGTAATTAAACTGCCACGCCTCCCGAGCGAGATAGCCGCCGCGCCGCAGCCAGTCGACGAATCTGGCTGCAAAACTCGTCATACGGCTAGTATCACGCACGCTTCGAAATGCCGGCTAGCCGCCCAAGTGAATTGGCTAGTGATTGACGGAATCCTCTTCACCCACAATCGGGCAGCGGCCGCGAAAGACATCAATTTCAGAACAAGTCGCCGACGGGCGAAAACGTCAGTATGAGGCTCAGCGCCAACAGTGTGAGAGCAATCGCGTTGATACGCTCTGCAGCAACTGTCTTTTTCCGCCAACGCCACTCCAATATCCCCCAAGTGAACAGCCAGACAAGAATGGCAACCGTGGTTACGCCGGAGAGAGGCCCCGTTGGTTTGTAGAAAACAAGACTGCTCTTGATGAGGGGCGACTTATCCCCGAGGATGGCCAGCACTGCCAGAACAAAACAGCCGACGCCAGCCGAAAGAATGGCGGCTGCGCCGGAACCGTTTGTCTGGGCTGGAGTGTCAGGTGAGGCGGCAGTGTACGGCGCATTCATTTTGGTTCTCCATGGCTCAATTGGATCGTTTGGCCGCCCCGAATCGGTGCGTACTTGTTGATCATTGCGCCGAAAAAGCCTGCGATCCCCGCAGCAACAAAGGAGGCCAGGGTGAAGACGAGCACCGCGGCCCGAAGTGACCGATGATTCCTAAGATCGTGGCCATAACGGATGAAGACGAACGCGACCATAGTGATCGAGATCGGAGCGAACCAGGCGACGTGCTCCTTCCACTCCATCCCAAGCGAGTGCCAGCCAATTGTGGCAGGGCTCGACAGGAGGAGGCGTTGCGGAAACATCGAGAGATCAACCGGTCCCGGCGGAGGCGCCGCGCGATACCATGGATAAACTACATAAGCTCCGGTCAGCACAGCGGCCCACGCGAGCATAACCATCGTGATCAGGTAAATTCGCACCAAGCGCTCGTGGCCGGCTTTGGTTTCGGGCGCAGTCGACGAGGTGGTGAATTGATAAAGCCCTACCACCGCGCCGGAACATGCCAGCAGGTAGAGGGTGCCGAATCCCATGCCATGAATCAGTGTCCAAAGGGCGCGTGTTGTGATTTCCATTTTGCTGTCTCCTTCCTCGCGGTCCAGCCGCCGAGCTGCCCGCCGCAGGTCATTGAAATCCAATTTCGTTCATTGGCCGAAATCCCAACGGGTTCATCGGCTCTGGTAACACGGTGTTGCCCGCGTGCGGTTTCTTCTTATCGTTTCCCCATGTCCAGTACATGCCGGCGTATGCGTAGGTTTCCGTCTGGCCGGCAACGGAGTGGCCGTAGCAAAACAAGAACTGCTCGCCTGGGTGATGCTTGAAGTGATAGTAACCGCCAATGTCGATCATCGTCGAAGCTTCGGTTTGCGGCGTGGCGTAACCCTCGCGTCCATGGGAAAAGACCTCACCTCCGAGCTCCAGCCGCTCGCCGAAGCTGTATTTCACGAGGAATCCGCCGTATGGGAAGTTACGGTATTGGGTTTGCGGGATGATCGTTTCGCCAGCGCCGCCGTCCAGAAGCCAGTGCCCGATATTCTTTTGCAGCCATAGCGGAACTTTGTACCAAACCTTCCCCACGCCGAGTCCCTTGTCATAGTTGCCGGTCGGCATTTCGAACATCGTAAAGGTGCCGATCTGAGGAATGTACTTCGATTCTTTGATGAAGGCGATCTTGGCGCCGAGCTCCATATCGGCGAAGCCGAAGGCGGAGGGGCCAATGCCGCTGGGCGCGTAGATGGGATTATTGGACGGATGGATGGAGCCCCAGGGAGCGATGATGTGCAGTTGCACCCTGGGAATGGCGCCCCAGTTGAACTCGAATGCTGGACCCGTGGAATCCATTTCAGCGGGTGTCCCGTCGGCCGAGCCGAAGATGTAGAACTCGTAATGGTGCAAGTCGACCGGAACCGGATCGTCGGTTTGGAACGGAGGACCCTGCGCCCACAGCTTGGACGCCGCCAGAATACCCCCGAGCAATGCCGCCAGGCCGACCCGGACAAATGACATCAGAAGCCTTCGCGCCCCCTGTCCGCAAAGCTTTTTGTCAGATAGTGATCTATAGAAAAAGATCCCGCTCCCACAACCAGCAGAAACAGTAGGCCCATGAACATCGAATAATCGGCGCGCGCTTCATGCGCCATGCCCCAGAAGTTGCCGGCAAACAGCATCGGCAGCTTGGTGGTCGCAATAGCAACCGAGATCACCGCGAGCAGCGGCAGGGCTGCCAGTCTGCTCAGTAAGCCGAGCACGAGAAGCGATCCACAAAGGATCTCGACACCGCCCACAAATGGCGCCAGCAAATGTGGCGCCGGGATGCCGATTTTGAGAAAGCGCCCCGCCCCGAGGCTCACTGGAAACAGGAATTTCTGTATCCCCTCCGAGATAAACACCAATCCAACCAAAAGGCGAATGAGCAACGTGGCCCTGGGCGCCGTAGAAACGAGCATTAGCTGATTTAGTGACATGGCCGGTTGACGAGCGCTCCTGCGCTCCTACATACTATCGTTAATCGTAATCTGATGTCGAAGTCGAAATCAGAGCTAAAATCCCCCGCGGCCGATCGCGATTTGTATTCAGGCCTGATCCGGCTGCATGTGCTGCACCACGCGGTAGAGGGTCCGATCTTCGGTCTGGGAATGATCGAGGAGTTGGCGCGTCATGGATACCGCATCAGTCCAGGGAGTCTGTACCCTCTGCTGCAAGGGCTCGAAAAAAAAGGCTATCTAAGATCGGCCGATCAGCGAAACGGAAAATCGCTCCGGCGGGTATACCGCGCGACCGCGTTGGGCCGAAAGGCATTGGCAGCATCGAAAAGCAAAGTGCGGGAGCTGTTTCACGAACTCATTGAGGGGACCAATTAGTTAAACCGGTCACCTTATGGCATGGCGCGGACGGTCTTGCTGTCTGCGCTTGCGTCCCCCCAGTGGCAAAATCCGAAAAGTTTTTTCCCTCCATCCCCACAGTCATTTACCCTCCGAATTCACGCCCATCCGAACACCCCATACCCAAACTCACCACGAAACGGAGAAAACCGCTTATGCCAAACCTCCATCCGCAAACCGGACCTGTCACGGTCGCCGGCAAAGAAATCTCCAGCCGCAACGCCACCACGAACGGCGGCACATCGGAAAAGCTGATAGTCGCCGGCGAGACTAATCCTCTTGAGTTGCGAACCGCTCATCGATCCAAAGCTTGCGACTTGCGATAGCACGATGAAGCATAACGCGCGTAATATGGCAACTCGAAAGGGTCCACGGTAGGTCTACACTGCGCGGCTAATCACGTTCTGGAATGGCGAGCAGGTGCAATCTCGCAGTGCAGGCAATCAGCGGTTTCAGGCCACTCTTAAAGCCGGCGCAGCACAGCAGCAATCGTTGGCGGGGCCGCAGTAAGGATTCTTTCTTCCAATCTCTCGCACGACTTCCAGAGAACCCATGCGCACTCCTAAACGTTTAGTTGACAGATCCTTTCTTCCGCTGTACACTCCTAATGGTTTAGGACACCTTTAAAATGCCGCGCCGAAAAAGCTTTGACCAATCGCTCACCCCGCTCGAACTCGAAATCATGAACGTCTTATGGGAGACCGGACCCGCCAACGTCCAATCCGTGCAGGCCCGTCTCACCACCCGCAATCTCGCCTACACCACGGTGCAAACGATGCTCAACGTCCTCGAACGCAAGCGCAAAGTCAAACGGCGCCTTAAAGATCGTGCCTATTTCTACCAGCCCATCGTTAGCCGTGCAAACGCAACCTCGCAAGCAGTGGGTGAAATGCTTGCTCGTTTCTTCGGCGGTTCAGCCGACAGCCTCGTCCTCAACTTGGTTGAGACCCGCAAACTAACCCCGGAGAAACTCGCGCAAATCCAAAAACTCCTGGCCCCAGAAAAGAAGGATAGATAAACATGGAAACAATCAGCTGGTATGTCCTCACATTCCTACTCAACTCGCTCTGGCAAATCCCCGTCATCGCCGGTGTGGCGGCTCTGGCAGCTTGGCTGCTGCGACATGGCCCCGCCAACCATCGACATGCTGTTTGGGTAATAGCCCTGATCGCATCCGCTGCATTGCCGATTATCAGCACGAGCACGGTCACTTCGCAACGCACCACCTCAATCGCCTTCACCGTGCCCGCTCCGCCCCAGCGGGGCGAGCCTTCACCTTCGCGAAACGCTACACCAACGGTGTCTTCACCAGGTCCACTCAGCCGGACCATTGCGTATAAACAGACCACCGCCACCACTCTGGCTCTCGCCTACTTCCTGCTTCTCTCATTCTGCTTCGCTAAACTCCTCCGCGCCCTCATCCGCACGGCGCGAATCCGCCGCGGCGGCACGGCCGCGATCCAGTCTCCTGTCGTCCGCCAAGTATGGGCGCGTTGCGCCGAATCATTCGGCCTTTCTGATATACAGGTACTAACTTCAGTGCGTATCTTGACTCCGGCCGCTGCCGGTTTCTTGCGCAAGGTTATCATTCTCCCCGAAACTCTCCTTCGTTCAACGAATGAAGAGGAACTAACCACGGCAATCGGCCATGAAATGGCCCATCTCGCCCGTCATGATTTCGCCTTGAACGTTTTTTACCAGTTACTCTGTCTTCCCATTTCCTTCAATCCCGCTTCCTGGCTCATCTTGCGGAGCATCGAAGAAACTCGGGAAATGGCATGCGACGAATTCGTCACCAACAGAGTGCTGGACCCGTGCGTCTACGCTCGTTCATTAGTAAGCTTCGCAGCGGCGGCGATTAACGCCGTGCCTAAACCCAGCTACCTGCTGGGCGTCTTCGACGGCAACATCCTGGAACGCCGCGTCCATCGCCTGCTGCATCGTCCAGCCATCAACCTAAAACACGCCCGCATACGCCTCGCGGCATCGCTCGCCGCGTTGGTGTTGTGCAGCATCGTTACCTCTGGAATCGTCGTTAAAGCGCACGCGCAGAACAGTGCCGACGTGGCGCCGAAAGTCAAAGCCCTCGAGCCGCTCATGCAGCAGTTGAGTGAGAATCGGGACGATCCTCAACTGCTCAACCAGGCACAGCAGCAACTCGCCGAAATCCTGGCGATCGATCCGGCCAACCAGCAAGGCCTCAACGGCATGTTGAACCTTTCGCTTTGGACTAACAAGCCCCTTGAAGCTCGTGAGTGGGCCCGCAAAATCGTCGCAGCCTATCCGAAAGAAAGAACGGCTTACTATTCGCTTGCGGTTACCGATTGGGCTGTCGCGTTTCCCGCGGTCATGACCGCCCGAAACGCCGCTGGCCTCCGACCCGATAGTCCTCCGTTTCTCCCCGATTCTTCTACCCGTGCCACCTTGCGCGATCAGTATGGCCCCACCATCGACGAAGGAATTCGAATGTTGGGAAGCGCCATCAAAATCGACTCTAACTACTCCGACGCCATGGCATACATGAGTCTGCTCTATCGCCTGAAAGCCTTTATGGCCGAAAACATCGCAGGCTCCACAGCCAACCTAAAAGAGGCCGAAGAATGGGTAAAGAAGTCGCTCGCCGCCAAGCCTAGGGATCATCGCAACTTCTCACCCCTAGCGCCCCCTCTGCCTCCGCCGCCTCCGCCGCCACCCCCCAATCAATAAGCGGCGGCCTAAGGAGCGGCCACTCTCCGCCAATGCAAGCGCCAGCGGCACGCCAATACCCCAATGCCAACCAACAATGCGCTCTTATGCAAAAAGCACTTCTTTACATCGCTCTTCTGTGCGCAATCGCGAACCGTACCGCAATTTCGCGTGTCCGCCGCAAAATCTCGTTCTAACATCACTCGCGCCTAACGGCCAAGTGACGATCTGAGAAGGGCCGACAGGGCCAGACGGGATTACCCGTCCCTTCGCGACAACAGCGGAGCTATCACCAGCGAGATCAGGTTCTGTCAGTATGGTCATTCGGCTTTAGGTCGAGGCGCGACGGGTTCGTGAATCCGAGTACCGCGGCCAATAACTCATTCTGATTGCGTAGTAGCTCAAAGGCCCGAAGCAAACATACCCGAGTCGTCGTCCAGCGGTCAAACCGGATCTCCCCTTGCACTTCGATAAGTGATCTGCTATCGTTCCTTGTAGAAGTAGAAGGGAAGCGTTGAGGCTATGAGTGAGCGTATCGATCTGCCGCAGGGCACGTTGGATCTTCTGATCTTACGTACGCTGTCGCTCGAATCTCAGCATGGTTGGGGTATTTCAGAACGGGTGCAGCAGATGTCGAGCGATGTTCTTCGAATTCAGCAGGGCTCACTTTATCCGGCACTGCACCGCTTAGAACGCCGCGGATGGATTAGGGCTCGTTGGGGGACGTCAGATAACAACCGGCGCGCCAAATACTACGAGCTGACCAAGACAGGGCGCGGGCAGCTGGCCGCGGAGAAGGATTCATGGCAAAAACTCACCGCCGCGGTGGCCCAAGTTCTTGGCCCGGCTTAGGAATTTCTCATGGTGAGCGATTTATGGATTCGTTTGCGCTCTCTGCTACGGCGCGGAATGGTCGAGTCGGAGATGGACGATGAGCTGCAATTTCACTCAGAGCGCCAATTCGAAAAGTATCTGAGACAGGGGGTGAACCGCGACGAGGCAGCGCGCCGGGTGCGGATGACGTTCGGCGGCATGGAGCAAGTGAGAGAAGACTGCCGGGACGCAAGAGGAGTATCGCTGGTCGAAGACCTCGCGCAGGACTTTCGCTACGGTTGGCGGACCCTGCTCAAATCGCCCGGCTTCGCGGCGACAGCGCTGTTGACAATCGCGTTGGGCATCGGCGCGAATGCCGCACTCTTCTCCGTGATTTATAGCGTTCTGCTGAGTCCTCTGCCTTTCAAAGATGCCTCACGCTTGGTTCAGTTGAATGAGATGACGCCGAAGGTTGGCGATGTGAGCGTCTCCTATCCAAATTTTGAGGATTGGCGCGCTGGAAGCCACACGCTTTCAGAAATGGCGGCGGTGGTCCCTACAGATTTCAACTTGGCCGGTATCCGTCAGCCGGAGTATATCCGCGGTTTGGCTGTCTCGCCCGAATTCCTTTCCATGACAGATGTGCAGCCCATCCTAGGGCGCCGCTTCACTTCGGGCGAGGCGACGGCCGGCGTGCGGCCTGTGTTGCTGCTGAGCTACTCGCTTTGGCAATCGCACTTTGGAGGAGACCGAAATGTGATCGGAAAAGTCGTCCGGCTGGACAGCCGGGAATTCATCATCGTAGGCGTGCTGCCGCCGAACTTTCGCTGGACCGAAAAATGCGACGTGATGGAGCCGCTCGGCGTTTGGCTGACGAAAAACGACGACGCTAAGAAAAGGGGTGACCGTGACGATCTGCTAGTAGTGGCGCGTCTTGCGCCCGGTGTAGGAATCGAGCGCGCCCGGGCGGAAATGGAGGGCATTGCTGCAAACCTGGCGCACGACTATCCGGATGTGAACGCCCACTACGGTGTAAAGGTACAGCCCCTCAGGGACGTCTTTTCGGGCGACCTGCGTCCGGCGATGATACTGCTCCAGGTAGCAGCATTCTTTGTGCTGATGGTGGCCTGCGCGAATGTGGCGAATCTGTTCTTGATGCGGGGAGCAGGGAGAGCTAAGGAAATAGCTCTACGCAGTGCGATTGGGGCGAGCAGCGGCCGAATTATTCGGCAGATTTTGACGGAGAGTCTTCTGGTGGGGATGCTGGGCGGCTTAGCCGGTATCGGCCTGGCGATTGTGGCAATTCCTGCGCTTTCGCACTTGATTCCGCAAGACACATTGGGCGGCGCAACCGTTAGCATCAATAGTTCGGTTTTGTTATTTTCATCCGGTCTAGTCCTCTTTTCCGTGTGCGCATTCGGCCTCGGCCCTGCGCTGCAGTCCGCCCGCAGCAGCGTTCAGGCCAAATTGAACGAGAGCGGCAAGAGTACAGCAGCGGGTCATCGGATGCGCTGGCGCAGTTTATTAGCTACCGGCGAGTTGGCTTTGGCGCTGATTCTGCTAATCGGAGCGGGGTTACTGATCAAGAGCCTCTATCGCCTGCTCTCGGTAGACGCTGGTTTTCAGCCGGCCCGCGTCCTTAAGCTCGACATGACCGTTCGCACGGCGCAATACAAAAATGACGCCGGGCTGGTTGCTTTCTGGCGGAGAGTTCTAGACGGCGTTCGCGCGATCCCGGGAGTGGAATCGGCATCCTTGGGGACAGGGGTTCCGCTTACCAACGATCATTCACGGATCGATATCAATCTCGAAGGGAGACCTGCGCCAAGTCCTGGAACCTACCCACATCCTGACGTACACATTGTCAGCCCTAATTACGAGAAGACGCTCACAATTCGCTTACTGGTGGGGCGTGGATTCACGGACGCCGACCGGGAAAATGGCCAGCCGGTGGCTATGGTCAACGCTCTGGTAGCGAAGCGTCTGTTCCCGGGAGCAGATCCTATTGGCAAGCGTTTTATGTTTGGCAAGCTCGCGCTCGGCGATGCGCCGAAGTGGATTACGATCGTAGGCGTGCTCGCCGATACCAAGATGTACGGTCTAGGAAATCCTGCACGCCTCGAAGTGTATGTTCCGTATTGCCAATTCGCCCTGCATGACATGACGCTGCTGGTGAAATCAAGCAAGGAGCCGGGACCTTTGTCGGGCGCGATCCGGAAGGTTGTCGCTTCGATCGACAAAGAGCAACCCGTTTTCGGGATTGCAACTATGCAGCAGGTGGTGGACTCGTCTGTGTCCAAACCGCGCATTACATTGGTCCTCTTGGGGCTGTTCAGCGGTCTGGCTCTTGTCTTGGCGGCCATCGGCATCTACGGTGTGATTTCCTACTCTGTCGGGCAGCGCGAGAAAGAACTCGGCATTCGCATCGCGCTCGGAGCAAAACGTGGCGATGTATTGCGGCTCGTACTGGGGCAGGGCGGAAAAATCGCGCTCGCGGGGATTGTTGCCGGTACGGCAGCGTCGCTCGGGCTCACTCAGTTAATGGCAAAGCTGCTCTACTCGGTAAGCGCGTTTGATCCAGTGATCTTCTCTGCGGCAGCCTTGGGGCTCGCCTCTATCGCAATGGCTGCATGCTATATTCCAGCCCGACGAAGTCTGGGTGTGGACCCGTTGATCGCTTTGCGGCAAGAATAGGGAAACCGCCGAAATGAGGGACTTTCCCCATCGGCTCTGCCAGGGTCGCCAATATTCAGAGACAATCTCCCGTGTCGAAGGATAATGCCTGGATCCCGCTGACTCCGTTGTCGGAAGCCATGAATGTTGTGGTGGATC
>DASYAX010000103.1:0-2739 GCA_036501045.1 Bryobacteraceae bacterium | reverse complement strand
TGTGGTGCTGATCTTGATCGTCGTCGCGTTGCCGTTTGTGGTTGATGCCAATCGCTTCAAGCCCACACTCGAAACTGATCTCACCACTGCGCTCGGCCGCAAAGTTCAAATCGGAAACATCGGCCTTTCGATTCTTTCCGGCGGCGTAACCGTGGATAACGTCGTGATCGCTGATGATCCTGCCTTCAGCAACACGCCTTTCTTGCAGGCCAAGCAACTGACCGCCGGCGTCGCCCTGATGCCGCTGATTTTCTCCAAGAAGTTGGAAGTCTCCTCCTTCACCGTCACCGATCCTCAGGTTTCTTTGCTTCGCTCGCCCTCTGGAACCTGGAATTTCTCCAGCATGGGAACCACTGGAGCGAAAAAGGCCGAGTCGCAATCGCAGCCCGCCGCATCGCCGCAGCCTGCATCAACGCAACAAACAAATATCTCTGTCGCCAAACTGAAAATCTCAAATGGCACCATTGTGGTGGGAAGTGCGGGGGCTCATGGCAAAACTCAGACCTACAAATCCGTCGAGTTGGAGGCATCCGACCTTTCATACTCGTCACAATTCCCGTTCACTTTCAGCGCCAAAACCCCCGGTGACGGAACCGTAAAAGTCGACGGAAAGGCCGGTCCGATCGACGCCACCGACGCATCGCTAACGCCCCTGAACGCGAAACTCGACGTCTCCCACCTCGACCTCGCTTCCACCGGTTTTGTCGATCCGTCGGCTGGCGTGGCGGGCATTTTGGACTTCAACGGCACCCTGACGTCTGATCGCCACCAGATGACGTCCAAAGGAGCGGTTAAGGCCAATAAGATCAAGCTAGTACCGGCGGGCTCTCCCTCGCGCGTATCTGTAAACATTGACTACGCCACGGCCTACGACCTGAAGAAGCAAACCGGCAGCCTCTCGCAAGGGGACGTCCACATCGGCCAGGCTCTTGCGCACCTCACCGGCTCGTATGACACCGCCGGCGCCGCGACCGCTCTTCAGTTGAAATTGGCCGGCAGCGGAATGCCGGTGGCGGATCTGGAGGGCGTGTTGCCTGCGGCCGGCGTAAATCTCCCCTCGGGTGCGTCTTTAAAAAGCGGCAGCATGGATGTAAATCTTGCCATCAGCGGCCCGGTCGACAAGCTGGTAATCACGGGACCGGTGAACCTTTCCAATGGGGATCTCGCGGGTTTTAACTTGAAGTCCAAGCTGGGCGCGCTCTCTTCCTTCGCCGGCCTGGGCGGCAATAGCGGCGGCAACGACACTCAAATCCAGAAGCTCAGCGCCGACATCCGCGTAGATCCCAGTGGAACTCAAGCGAACAATTTGGATGTGATCGTGCCTTCGATTGGCACGGTGACGGGAAACGCGGCAGTCAGCTCCAGCAACAAGCTCAGCGGCAAAATGAACGCGAAGCTCGCAGGCGCAGCAGGAGCGATGACCGGTGCGATGAGCGGTGCGCTTTCTTCGTTTACCGGCGGAGGAGCGTCAAAGGGAGGCGGCGGCATACCCTTCACTCTTTCCGGCACCACTTCGACTCCCATTTTCCTTCCGGATCTTGGCGGCATGGCGAAGGGCTTGGGCAAGACTGGCGCAGGAGCGGCTGGTGGCGCGGCTGGCGCTGCCGGCGGCGCCGCCGGAGCGCTTGGCGGCCTTTTCGGGAAGAAGAAAAAGTAACGAACCTTTTTCTGTCAGCCTTCGAAACGCAAGTTTTTCCGTCTCGTCGCAGTCGAGTTGCGAGGCTACCGGTTTCGTCAATCCACCGCAGCAGACTTCGGCGCGTGAACAAGTGTATGTTCGGTGTCGCGAAACAGGTACATCATCGCCCGTATAACCGCTCGAATAGTTATCGCGATTATCGCTAATCCCGCCAGGGCAATTGCCGCGGCCGCATACACGTGGCGCGTCGCGAACCAGGTGAGAAACACAACCAACAGATCCTCGCTCATGCTGAGCGCCATGTTGGAGAACGGTTCGGGCGATCCCGTGACCGCCGTTCGCGCCGCCACCTTTCCAGCATGTGCCGCCAGCGCGATCGAAGCTCCCACAAACGTTGCGGCCAGCCGCTCCCATTCCGGCAATTGCGCCGTGGCCTCATAGGTGAGCAACGCAGCGGCCGGCACGCGAACGAAGGTGTGCATCGCGTTCCAAAGCAGATCGAAAACCGGGATTTTGTCGCCGATAAATTCGATAGCGAAAAGCGCGCCGCAAACGCCAATCACATACCAGTTCACCAACACGTGAAGCGAAGACGGGAGCGTGAGGAAATGCGCGCGAGCCAGCAAACCGAGCATCGCTACCGTGGCGTAAATATTGAGCCCCGCCGAAAAGCAAATCACCACCAGCAGCGCCGTCAGCTCCGTGCCAGTCGGTATCGCAGGAATCATGAGATCAGCGAGCATCGCGGTCATGTGATCGCAAGCCCCAGGGATCGAGTTATTCGGAAATCGTTCGCCGCTCCGCTAGAGCATTTGGCGCAAGACGTATTGAAGGATTCCGCCGTGCTGGTAGTAAGCGACCTCGAACGGCGTATCGACGCGCGCTGTTGCGGTGAACTGCTTTTCCTTGTCCTGGGCATCGCGCGCGCGAACTTTGATCTTCTTTCCCGGCTCGAACTTTTCTCCCAACCCCTCGAAATCGAAAATCTCGAGGCCGGTGAGTCCCAGAGATTTGAAATCTTCACCTGGCGCGAATTCCAGCGGCAGCACGCCCATGCCGACCAGATTGCTGCGATGGATGCGCTCGAAACTTTCGGCAAG
>DASYAX010000102.1:0-14162 GCA_036501045.1 Bryobacteraceae bacterium | reverse complement strand
ACATCTACCACGTGCGCGCCGTTGCGAATCTGCCAGCGTGCGATTTCGGTGGCTTCCTCCCACTTTTCGTCGGCGATCATTTGCTTGAACAAGCGTGACCCGATCACATTGGTGCGCTCGCCAACGATCAGCGGGCGATTGCTGTCCTCGGCTTCCACCATTTCGATACCGGAAAAATACGTACGGTGTGTAGATTGTTTTGCGGCGCGCGGGCTCTTGCCTTCGACCATCTGCGCGAGAGCGCGGATGTGATCGGGACGCGTGCCGCAGCAACCGCCTACGATGTTCAGCCAGCCGTGGCCGACGAAGCGCTCGAGCTGGGCGGCGAGGCTGCTGGGCGTTTCAAGGTACTTGCCCTCTTCGTCGGGAAGCCCGGCGTTCGGGTAGCAGGAAATCCGCGTGGTTGCGAGCTCATGCAGCGACCGGATGTGATCGGTCATGAACTCAGGGCCGGTGGCGCAATTGAGACCGATCGAAAGCAGCGGCGCGTGTGAAAGCGAGGTATAAAGCGAATCGGCGGTCTGGCCCGCTAGCATGGTGCCGGTCGCTTCAATGGTGCCGGAGACCATGGTGGGGATGACGAAGCCGAGCTCGCGGCCGACCCGGTCGATCGCGAGCAGACCGGCCTTGACGTTGCGAGTATCCTGGCAAGTTTCGAGCAGCAGGATGTCGGCGCCGCCTTCGAGCAGGGCCTTCGCCTGTTCCTGATAATTGGCGACGAGCTCCGGGAAAGTGACTCCGCCGGTCACGGTAATGGCCTTGGTGGTAGGGCCCATGGAGCCAGCGACGAAGAGGGGACGGCCGGGTTTGGAAAGTTCTTCCGCGGCTTGGCGGGCGAGCCGGGCAGCGGTCGCGTTTAATTCGTAGGACCGACTTTCGAGACCGTACTCGGCGAGGACGATTTTCGTGCTGCCGAAGCTGTTCGTCTCGACAATGTCGGCGCCGGCCTCGTAATAGGCGCGGTGGACATCGAGGATAACGTCCGGCCGCGTCCGCACGAGATTTTCATTGCAGCCCTCGAGGGCGGGGCCGCCAAAGTCGGCAGCGCTGAGGTTACGCTGCTGCAGCATGGTGCCCATGGCTCCATCGAGCACCAGGACACGGCTGGCGAGTGCGTCTTCGAGGGCTTGGATACGGGCGCGCCGCTCCCCGATTACAGAAGATGGCATGGAAGGTGGCTAACCACCTTCATTGTAACGGGGCGCGGGCTTCCGCCGCTATGATCCGTCGTTAGGGCCGGTGGGACCGGAATCACGGGGTGTTATCCCGCCCGCGCCCGCGCTCATGGTGAGTTTACTCGCTGGCGGAGAACTGGCGGCGCGTTTCACGGCCTTCTTCTTGGGTTTCTTCACCGCTTTGGCCTTCGCTTTGGCTTTGGCTTTGACTTTGGCTTTCTTCTTGACCGGCGGAGCTTTCTTGGCTTTCTTTTTCATTCTTGCCCTCTGCATTCAGTTAGTGACGAACAGCGCGATGAAAGAGAACCACGTCGCTGTCAGCCCGGCCTTGCAAATAAGCAAGCTGAGTGCCATTCCGATTCCAGACGAACGTATAGATATTTTGGCCTTTGGGTAAGTGAGTGAGCTGCCGCGGCGGGCCGCCCTTCAGAAGTTGGCGCCAAAGGTTTGAGCTACCGTCCCGGCTATCGATGAAATCGAGCGATCGGCCATCCGGGCTCCAGTGAGCCATTGTGCCGGCAGCGGCCGGCAGATTTGGAAAATCCCGGCGAATCGCTCCGTTCGCGATCGCCAGAACGGCCAGGCGCCAGCGGCCATCGTAGCTCTCGCGGATCTGGCAAACGATGCTGTTCCCGTCGGGCGAAATGCTGGAGTTGCGTGCCTGCAAGTTAGAGACGGGCACCGGAGTTCCACCGCCGACCGCGACTTTCCAGATAGCGGGAATGTTGGAGGGCCACGAGGTGTAGAGGATCCACTTTCCGTCAGGCGTTACATCGGGCTGCGAGTCGTGAGTAGATCCGCTGGTTAATTGATTGCGTACGCCGGTACGTGTATTGAGCTTCCAGATGTTGAAGTCTCCCCCGCCGGCGCAATTGGAAGAATAGACCACCAGGGAGGTGTTAGGAACGAACGTGGGCTCTCGTTCCACACAAGCTTCCGGTGGAGCGAGCGGCCGCGCTTTACCGGAAATATCCGCACCCCAGAGATTCACGCTGCCGGCCCTTGCCGATGGAAAAACCAGGTCGCCCGAACCCGACCATGTGAGCGAGTCAATGCCGCTGACATCGATCGGCAATCTGGAGGGGGAGTCCAAACGATTGCCGCTGGCGACCCAGAGAGAGGAGGTACGATTTAACCGGACGGCGGCGAGGGTGTTGCCATCGCGCGTGGCGCTGGTGTTGTCGATGGCGAGTGCTGGCGTAGAGAATTCGCGAAATTGCGCGGCGGGGATAGAAAGCTCGTGCAAAGGAGTCTGCTCGTTGGCGCCCCCCTGAGCACGGGCAACGAAAGCGAGCACGGAGCCCTGCTCGAGCCAAACCGGCCCGTTAATCGTGCGTAGCCGCGGATCGGAAAACTGCTGCTCAAGAACACCCTGGGGTGAAAAGAGAAAAACCGTAGGGTGGAGCGCTCGGTTCAGTCCTTCGCTATAGACAACCGCCGCGATGCGATTACCATCCGGAGACCAGGCAAGCGACCTTCCGATTTCAATATCGGATTTAGTGACGATCACCCGGCGATCGCCGGTATCTCCGGCCTGGGCAACGACGATCGACTCGACACTGGTACGTTTTTCCTCTCTTCGCCGCATAAAGGCGAATTCCTTGCCATTGGGGGAAAAAGTAACGAGGCCGTCGATGTCCTCAAGCACCATCTTGGGAACGGCAGATGAGACGCCAATACTAAATAAACGGCCCCACTCCCGCTGATCCTTGAGGACGTAATAGATCGACCGGCTATCCGGAGAGAAGGTGAGGCCGACGGAATTGTCCGTAAATGACGCCAAGCGCTGTTCTGTCTTAGCCGGCAGGTTCAGAAGATGGAGCGTTTCCTGCTCATCGCGACGGGAAGTATAAGCGAGGTATTCGCCGTTTGGAGAAATGGCCGCGGAACGAACGTGGCCATCGGAGGTGACTTGCTCGGCAGGCCCGGGATCAAACCAAGCGGGCTCGAACCAAGAAGGCCGCAGAAAGACGTTTTTTCCACCGAAGGGCCACCACCAGAGAGCCAGACATCCCAACACCACCAAAGCGCCAACCAGAAAAGGCATTCGGCGCCGGCGCCTGCGTTCATCGGCCAGAGCCAGCGCCCTGGATGCGCTTTTTCGCTGGGAGGGGAAACTCAGAGCTTGGATCTCGAGCAGCATGTCGCCCGCCGATTGATAGCGTTTGTTGCGATCCTTTTCGAGCGCGCGGTCAAGCACCTGAGCGACGCCGCGGGGCAGGTTGGCCACCTGAGACAACGGCGGGACGGGATGATCGAGAATGCCGACGATCACATGGCTTTCGGTATCGCCATCAAAAGGGAGCTTGTGCGACAACATCTCGTAAAGGACAACGCCCAGGCTCCACAGGTCGGTGCGGTGATCGACTGTTTCGCCCCGTGCCTGCTCTGGAGACATGTAATCGACGGTGCCGGCGATCATGCCCGGCGTGCTTAGTGGGTCGGTGTACCAGTGGGCGGAGCCGGCGCTGCTCAATTTGGCTAAGCCGAAGTCGATCACCTTCACCAGACCGTCGGGCCGGATCATGATGTTGCTGGCCTTCAAATCGCGGTGAATCACGCCGGCGGCGTGCGCGGCAATAAGGGCCGAGGCTACCTGCGCGACTACGTCGATGGCGGTTTGCGGGATGATGAGACGGCGCTCGAGAGCCGTTCGGACCGTGATGCCCTCCACATACTCGCTCGCGATGAAGTGCTCGCCAGCCGCTTCGCCAATGTCGTAAATAGTAAGGATGTTGGGATGATTGAGGCTGGATGCGGTGCGCGCCTCTTGATGGAGGCGCAACAGCATGGCAGGGTCGGCGGTTAACTGGGCAGACAGGAATTTGAGCGCCGCGTGACGGCCGAGCCGGGTGTCGAGCGCCAGATAGACATGTCCCATGCCCCCCACGCCGAGACGGCGGAGAATGCGATACGAGCCGAATTGTTTGCCTTCGCGCGGATCGGTGGCGACGATGGTTTCGGCGAGCGAAGCGGCGGAAGGGTGTGAATCGCCGCGCCTTCCGAAGCGCCGGAACGTCTTGGTGATTTCGTCGCGTAGGCTGGGCATAGCACGCCCGGCTATTTTCTGTTATGAATTAGCGTCGAGCTGTCTCTAGATTGTCGCGCACGAAAGCGCCGGTTGGATAGGGGAGTAAGTACTCGTTTAGGCCTTCATGTGGAGGCTGTTGTGGATGGCGTAAAGAGCGAGTTCGAGACGATCGGAGACGCCGAGTTTGTCGAAGACGTTGTGTAGATGATTCTTGACCGTCTGTTCGGTGATGAACATTTTCTCGGCGATTTCTTTGTTCTTATAACCCTGGGCGATCAAGATGATGATCTCGCGCTCGCGCTGGCTTAGCTGGGCACGTTCGCGGGAAGACTTACCGTTGCCGGCGTGAGCGGCGGGAAAATCCGCTGGTGATGCAAACTGCCGGATCACGGCAGCCGTGGTGTTCGAATCCAGCCAGATTTCCCCGGCGTGGACTTTGGTGATGCTCTTTTCAATGAGACTGACGGCGGCATCTTTGGAGAGAATGCCGGAACAGCCCAGTTTCATCGCCTCTACGAATTCCTCCTTACTTTCGGACGAGGAGAACAGAATCACTTTTGAGCGCGAGGCTCGCGTCTGAATACTACGAAGCACCGTCAAACCGTCCACACGGGGCAGTTTCAATTCCATCAAGACTACATCGGGGTCCAGGTTCACGGCCTTTTCAATCGCTTCCATGCCGTCGGCCGCTTCACCGACGACTTGGACGCCAGGTTGATGGGCGAGCGCGCTACGCAGACCTTCCAGGACGATGGGATGACCATCGGCGATTAATACGCGAATGGGTGCAAGTGACATCCAAATTCCCCTAACATCTCTTCTCTTGGTACTTTCGTACTGAGACCTCTAGAACCTCGATACTGAACTTTCCGCGGATCATAAAAATAGCGGAGGAGGCGTTCCGGATACATTACTCTAGCAAGTTTGGGACCGTCGGACTGCTAGTTATCCTCCTAAAGTACTATTCGGACTACGGCGCACATTTCTTCAGTCTTTTGACGCTTTCCAGCGAGTTTATATCAAACTACTTTTATTTATCTACGACCTTTCTACGGGCCTAGTGTGAGTGTAGAAGGGGCCTCCCGTTAAAATAGCTTCATGGCCAAACTCTCGATCAAGGATCTGGATCTCAAGAATAAATCGGTATTCATCAGGGTAGACTTCAACGTGCCGTTGTCCCCTGATGGAAAAGAGATTACCAGCGACAAGCGCATCCGCGCCTCTCTTCCGACCATTCAATATGCTCTCGAGCACGGCGCGGCGGTAATCCTGGCCAGCCACTTAGGACGTCCCAAAGGGAAACCGAGACCCGAGATGAGCCTGAAACCAGTGGCCGTACGCCTAAGAGAGTTGTTGGGACGGCCGGTGGTGATGGCGCCGGATTCGGTGGGCCGTGAAACTGCGGCTCTAAAGCCGAAGCCTGGCGAAGTATTGTTGCTCGAGAATTTGCGCTTTCACCCGGAGGAAGAAGCCAACGATCCGGAGTTTTCGAAACAACTGGCCGCCTTAGCGGATATCTACATAAACGATGCCTTCGGGTCGGCCCATCGGGCGCATGCCTCGACGGTGGGGATCGTCTCCTATCTGCCGCTGGCGGCGGCGGGTCTATTGATGGATAAGGAAATCGAATGGCTGACGAGAGCAACGAAGAATCCGGAACGCCCCTGCGTGGCGCTGCTCGGCGGCGCGAAAGTCTCCGATAAGATCGAAGTCATTCAAAACCTGATCGACGTTGTTGACAAGCTTCTAATCGGTGGCGCCATGGCATATACGTTTCTGCGCGCCAAGGACGAGCCGACGGGACGATCCTTGGTAGAAATCGACAAAATTCCTTTGGCGCGCCAGCTTCTCGATGTGGCCGGCAGCAAACTCATACTGCCGTTGGACCACATCGTGACGCACGAGATCAAACCCGGCGCGGCGCATGAAGTGGCGACGGTGATCGGCGAGGATCAAATCGCCGTTGATATCGGGCCCCGAACCGTTGAGGCTTATGCGCAGGCGATCAGCGGAGCAAAGACCATCATCTGGAACGGCCCCATGGGTATCTTCGAGATGCCGCCCTTTGACAAAGGCACGGTTTCGTTGGCCAAGGCGGTAGCGGAATCCGGCGCCGTCTCGGTAGTAGGAGGCGGCGATTCGGAGAAGGCCATAAAAGCGGCCGGTGTAACGGACAAAATCACACATATTTCCACCGGCGGCGGCGCTTCGCTTGAGTTTCTGGCCGGGCTTGACCTTCCGGGGGTGACGGCCATCAGCGACAACGTCGCTGCCACCGTCTAAGCGTTCAGAAGCCCGCTAGAAACTGGCGGATGGTTTGTACGCACGCCTCCGGTTGGTCGGTAGTCAGAATATGCCCGGCATTGGCAATCAACTGGAAGCGCGCCTGGGGAATGCGGGAAGCGACGACGCGGCCGTTTTCCGGAGGCACCAGCCGGTCTTGATCGCCATGGACCACCAGTGTGGGAACGCGGATGCGCGGCAGGCGGCGATAGGAATGCCACAACAGGATGCCGGTAAACTGGTTCCAAAAGCCCTTATAGCTCCAGGTGCATTGGCAGCGGATTTGGACGTCTTCGGCAATGCGTTCGGGGGGCGTAGCATCGGCATAGAGCAGCGGGGCAAGCGCAGCTTCGCGCTCGGAGCGGGAACTTTTGTCCCAGCGGACGTTGCGCGGACGCCGCGTGAAATCGGGCCAACGGGCGAAGAACCCACCATAACTGGTGCAGCCCAGCAGCAGGCTCAGCACACGCCGCGGATAGCGAAGGGCCAGCTCCTGGGCGATCATCCCACCCATGGACGCGCCTACCACGTGCGCCGCAGAGACGCCTGCCGCATCCATCACCGCCACAGTGTCTTGCGCCATCTGGCTGATGCGGTACGGTCCACGCGGAACATCACTCCGGCCCATGCCGCGGTTGTCGAATACGATCGCGCGGTAAGAATCGGTGAGGGACGGCAACACGCGAAACCACATCTCATGCGTGAAGCTCAAACCCATAATGAACACTACCGGCGGCCCCGCGCCGTGTTCCTCCCAGTAAATCTTCACGCCCTGGCTGTTGGCAAACGGCATGCTACCGTACCCCAATATATGTGGTTAGAGAGCCAAACTTCCACAAAAGGCAGTAGTGCTGCTCCTTTACAGGCGGCGAGACAATAGGTAGGATAGAGACACCCCCGAGAATATCTAAAAGGAACGGTACTTCCGGTTGTTGAAGCTTAAACGAGTCGAGATTCACGGGTTCAAATCTTTCTACGATAGAACTGAGATGAAGTTCAATGGCAGCGGAATTGCCGCCGTCGTGGGACCGAACGGTTGTGGAAAGTCCAACCTTAGCGACGCCATCAGTTGGGTGCTAGGCGAGCAGTCGGCCAAGAGCTTGCGCGGCGCGCGCATGGAAGATGTGATTTTCGCCGGCACCCGGGACAAAAAAGCGCTCGGGATGGCGGCGGTGACGATGACGCTGGTGCCCGACGAGGCGAAGCTGGCTCTGCTGGCGTCGCCGGAAGCTCCGGTCACGGAGCCGGTGAATGGAAATGGGCATGGTCCGCACAAAACCGATGCGCAAAAAACCGCGGAACGCAGCGGCGAGATCACCATTACGCGCCGGTTGTACCGTTCGGGGGAAAGCGAGTACCTGATCAACGGCAAACAGGCACGCCTGCGGGATATTCAAGACCTGTTCCTGGGTACGGGGTTGGGACCCGAGAGCTACGCCATCATCGAGCAGGGCCGGATCGGTCAGATCTTGAGCAACAAGCCGCAAGACCGGCGATCGGTAATAGAAGAAGCGGCGGGAATCACGAAGTTCAAGACGCGCAAGCGTCTGGCCGAGGCCAAACTGGAGAGCGCCAAGCAGAATCTTTCGCGGGTGTTCGACATTTTGGAAGAAGTCACGCGACAGGCGAATTCACTGAAGCGGCAAGCTTCGAAAACCAGGCGCTATGGCGAGCTGAAAGCGGAAGCAACGGGCTATTTGCGGCAGGTATTGGCGGCTAAGTTCCGGCATCTCGAGCGCGAGACAGCCAGAGTGGTGATCGAGCTGAACCTGGCATCGGCCGATTTACAAAGCGCTCAAGCGGCGATCGGCGAACGCGAAATGGAGCAAACGGCGGTTCTCGAAGCGTCGTACGCCACCGAACAAGAGCTGACTGCCGCGCGTCAGTTACTGGCCGACTTAAATTTAGAAGCCGAGCGCGCGCGTGGGCAGTTGGAGTTCCAGCTAAAGCAGATCCAACAGATTCAGCAACGCGTGCAAGCAGGCGAGCAGGAATCGCAAACGCTGGCCGGGCAACAAAGCGAACAGGCGCTGGAACTGGACCGGCAGACAGCACAGTGGCAAATCCTGGACGTCGAACTTGCGGACGCGCAGGGACAATTAGACGCCAAAGGCGCCGAGCGCCAGCGGACACAAGCCGGATTGACCGAACAAGAGCGTGGTTTGGAGGCAGCGCGCCAGCGCGTGCTGCAGATATTGGGCGAATCTTCGACTCTGAAGAATCGCATCACGCAAGTGGAGGCGCAACTGGCGACGGCCGATCGGGACTCAGCGCGCGCCCAGACCGAAGAGCAACAATCGGACAGCGACTTGCGGCGCATTCAACAGAACAAAGCCCAGTTGAGCGAGCAACTGGCGGCGCGCCAGACGAGACTGATCTCGGTCACTGGCGAACGTAAGGCGATCGAACAGGATCTGCAAACGAAGCGCGCCGAATTCCAGGAGGGCCGTCAAAGCGTGGAGCGGCTAAGCAGTGACCATTCGCGCATAAAAGCGCGCAAAGACTCGCTCGAAGAGGTCATTCTGCACCGCAGTTACACCACCGAAGCCGTGAAACGGCTGTTCACGGCGGCCGAACGGGGCTCTAGCGGAGGGTTTCAGCCCGTGGGCGTGCTGGCGGACTTCCTCGAAGTGGATCCGCAGTTTGAAAAAGCTACGGAAGAATTTTTGCACGACGAACTCGAGTTCGTGGTGGTGCAGAACCGGGAGGACGCCGAGCGTGGCGTGGAGTTGATGCGTGGCGATTTGAATGGGCGCGCCACGTTCCTGGCCGAACGCATTGGGGAAGACGAGGCGCAGGCCAGCCCACCCGAATTACCGCAGCCGGCCGCGCCGGAGGGAATGCTCACCAAGCTGACCGACGCGCTGCGTTTTACCAATGGGCTCAGTTCCCTTCCCGCCCATCTGGTGCCGCGTATCGCCAATTGCTTCGTAACGAGCGAACGAACGCTGGCGCGGGAGCTGGCGACGCAGTTTCCCCATTGCTGGTTCCTGACGACGGACGGCGTTAACTATCACGGACGCATGGTAAGCGGTGGAAAGAAGTCCGGGGCTGGCCCGCTGGCGCTCAAGCGGGAGTTGCGTGAGGTCTCAAACCTGGAGAAGGCGAAACACGCGGCGCTGACGGCGGCGCAGGCCATCGCGAGCGAGCTGGAGCGGTCGATTGCGGCGCTCTCCGAACAGCTCGAGCTGCTGCGCACCCAGCAGCAGTCACAAGAAAAAGACGTGCTCGCGCTGGATCACGAGAGCCGTAAACTCGCCGAAGAGTTTCAGCGCGTGCAGTCGCGCCTGTCGAATGCACGGCTCGAACTCGAACGCGTCGGGCGCGGCCGGATAAAGCTGCAGGAGGACGAGGCGCAAGACCGGCAGACACTGAGCCGCTGCGAAAAGGCGCGCGCGGAAGAGGAGCGGGCGCTCGAAGCCGCCCGCGAAGAACTCAGCCGCTTGCAAAGCGAAGCGGCCCAAGCGGCGGAGGAGCATGCCAGCTTGCGGGCCAACCTGGCGAGTCTCGACGAGCGGCGGCGCTCGGTAGCCGCGAGCCGCGCTCGCCTGGAAGCCCAGGCACGGGAGTTTGCCAACCGGCGTGAGAATCTGCGGCTCGAAGGGGAGCGCCTGCTAGGCGAAAAAGGACAGCTTTTGGCCAGCAATGAGGATCTGAGCGCCAAAGGGGAAGAGCGGAAGAAATCGATCGAGGTCGTAGAGGCAGGCGTTGGCCGGCTGGCGGCGCAGGAGACCGATCTGCGAACAAAGTTAGCCGGGACGGAAGAAACGCTCCGCAGCCTGCGGGCGGAAGCGCAGGCCGGCCAGGAGAGACGGTCGGAACTGCAGGTGATCCTGGCGCGCGCGGAGTCCGATCGGAATCACCTCGAAGAAACGTGCCAGAAAGAATTGGAAATCGCGCTAGCGGAACTGGTCTCGGGAATGGAGACCATCAGCGAGGAAGCGGATATTCAGCAGCTCGACGAGAAATACCTGGAAGTGCGTAGAAAAATCGAGGCGCTGGGGCCGGTCAACCCGCAGGCCCTTGAAGAATTTGAAGAGGCTCAGCAGCGGCAGGATTTCCTGCAGGCGCAGCGGCAGGATTTGCTCGATTCTATCCGCGATACAGAAAAGGCGATACAGGAAATCGACAGCGAGTCGCAAAAGCGATTTGCCGAGGCGTTTCAGGCTATCAATGTCAATTTCCGGGTCATGTTTCAAGTGCTGTTCGGGGGCGGCGTAGGCGAGATGCGGCTCAGCGGCGAGGAGAATCTGGCGGAGTCGGGCATCGACATCGTCGCTTCACCTCCCGGCAAGAAATTGCAGAGCGTGCTGCTGCTCTCGGGAGGCGAAAAGTCCCTTACCGCCATGGCGTTATTGATGGCCATCTTCCAATACACGCCGAGTCCGTTCTGCATTCTGGACGAAGTAGATGCGCCGCTGGACGAGCCGAATATCGAACGGCTGACGCGGCTGCTGAAGGAGATGTCGGAACAGACTCAATTCATCGTCATCACGCATGCCAAACGAACCATGGAAGCGGCGCAATCGCTCTACGGCGTAACTATGCAGGAACCCGGCGTTTCGAAGCTCGTGTCGGTGAAGTTCAAACCGTCCGCCGGAAATGGCGTGAGCGGCAGCAAGCTAGAGGCAGTCGGCGAAGAGATGTTGGAGACGGTCACGGCCTAGAACTGGACGTACCCTGAAGTTATTTCAGCTTACAGTCGCGCTTGTTAGAGCTGGAGAACTTTCTATTTGCCATATTTGAATTTCCAATTCCTGGATAATCAGCTTGACAAAAATAGCGGATAGGGACAGCGCGCCTCAAGTATGAAGCGCGCTGTTTGATCGACGCTATGAGCGGTACAACCCAAGACGCGGAAGGAGGACCTCCGAAAATCCCCCATCGTGTCTGAAGGGTGACCTTTCTAGTGCATGCCTGCTGCCGCTTCGATTTGGCGTTCGCGAAAGCTCGAAATCCGCGATAATTGATGAACCTCGCCGCCGAAAATCAGACGGCATAGCACAAATAAGATAATCGGCAGCTAACGAAGTGGATAATAGCGAGTGACATGCGGTCGAATCGGTTAGATTGAGATGGCGCTGAACGTGACATCGCGGCTGGAAGATAATTTCGGCATCCTGCAGTTGGAGGGAGCCCTCACGCTGGGTCCGTCTCTGAGCGTTCTACGGGAAGCCGCGCGGAAAGTCTTGAACGCCGCCGATCTTTCCGGCCTGATCTTGCGGGTGGGAGACGTAACAACGGTGGATAGCGCCGGCCTGGGCGAATTGACCATCGTCTACACCTTTGCCAGCAGGCGCAAGTGCCCAATCCGTTTGGTCGGAGTCAGTCCTGGTCTGCACAAAATGCTGGAGATGACGCGGCTGGATGAATTACTGCGGGCGGCCGACGATTTGGCGAGCGCCAAGGAACAGTTGAAGCGACAATAGCGCGATGTCTCGTTTGGTTCTAGCGTGCTTCTCGATTTTCTTTTTTTGTTACGGATCGATTCTTCCGGCGGCAGCCGTTCGGCCTTCGATAGCGGAAAAGACGAAGGGGCTGCAAAAGATCGAAGGATATTTCCCGCTGTACTGGGACGCGAGCGAAGGCAAAATGTGGCTCGAAATCGCGTATTGGAACCGCGAATTTCTCTACATGCCATCGCTGCCGGCGGGCGTCGGCTCGAACGATATCGGTTTGGATCGCGGTCTGATTCCGGGCGCAAAACTGGTTCTCTTCGAGCGCGCCGGCTCGCGAGTCCTGCTGATTCAACAGAATGAGAAATTCCGCGCTTCCTCGGCAAATCCGTTGGAGGAGCAGGCGGTGGCGGAATCGTTTGCCGTCTCGACGCTGTGGGGCTTTGAGGTAGCCGCCGCCGAAGGCGACCGCGTGCTGGTGGATGCCACTAAATTTTTTCTGCATGATTTCGTCGACATCGCACAGACACTGCACGCCGAGGATAAAGGAGTCTACACGCTCGACGATTCCCGCTCGGCTTTCTACCTCCCGATGACGAAGGGCTTTCCACAAAACACCGAGGTCGAAGTCACGCTGACTTTCGCCGGTACGAATCCCGGCGCTTTCGTGAGAGAGGTCGTGCCGACTCCCGAATCGCTGACGGTTCGCGAGCATCATTCGTTCATCGCTTTGCCTGAAGCCGGCTACGGGCCGCGCGCCTTCGATCCGCGCGCCGGTTATTTCGACATCAGCTATCGCGACTATTCCGCGCCACTGGGGGAACCGATCGATAAGAATCTAATCGCGCGGCATCGCCTCGAAAAGAGAGACCCGCAAGCGGCGTCCGGTGACCCCATCCACCCGATCGTTTACTACATCGATGGCGCAGCGCCCGAAGATGTGCGGCAAGCCCTGTTTGAAGGCGCCAGTTGGTGGCAACAGGCGTTTGAAGCCGCCGGTTTTCAGAATGCGTTTCAGGTGAAAGTTCTTCCCGCAGACATCGACCCCATGGACATTCGCTACAACGTCGTTCAATGGGTGCACCGCTTCACGCGCGGCTGGTCTTACGGAAATTCCATTGTCGATCCGCGGACCGGAGAGATTCTGAAGGGGCAAGTCACCCTGGGATCATTGCGCTACCGCCAGGATTACCTCATCTTCAGCGGTCTGCTCTCGCCATTCGGCCCATCGGGACAACCGCCTCCGCAACTGGCCGCGGCTGTATACGCACGCCTTCGGCAATTGGCCGCTCATGAAGTTGGCCATACGCTTGGGCTCGCGCACAACTTCATCGCGAGCACGCATCACAACGCCTCTGTGATGGATTATCCGCATCCCATGATCGAACTCTCCGCGGACGGTGCGCCTGACCTTTCGCATGCCTATGGAACCGGTATTGGCGAATGGGACAAAGTAGCGATTCGCTACGGCTATACGCAATTTGCCGCAGGCGCCGACGAGAAGAAAGCGTTGAGCGAAATTTTGCTTGAGGCTGCCCGTTCCGGCGATATTTCGATGACGGATGCCGATAGCCGGCCGCTTGGCAGCGCTAACCCGCGCTCGCATTTATGGGACAACGGTTCCGACGCCAGCGCGGAATTGCTGCGCATTCTGAAAGTGCGCGAGGCAGCGCTGGCCCGCTTCGGTGAAAACAGCATTCCTATCGGCACACCGCTCTCCGAGTTGGATGAAACGCTGGTGCCGATCTATTTTCTGCATCGCTACCAAACGGAGGCGGCCGGAAAAGTGCTGGGCGGCCTGGAATACACGTACGCGCTGCGGGGCGACGGGCAATTGGTGGCGAAGATCGTCCCGCCGGATGCACAGCGGCGCGCGCTCCGCGCTCTGCTCGATACCTTGAGCCCGCAAACGCTAACGCTGCCGGAACGCATCCTCAAGTTGATTCCACCGCACCCGCCGGGCTACCGGCGCAACCGCGAAAGCTTTCCCTCGCATACGGGCTTGACGTTCGACCCCGTCGCCGGAGCGGAAGCCGCGGCCGATCTGACTGCCAGCTTGCTTTTCAATCCGGAGCGCGCCGCGCGTCTCATCGAGTATCACGCGCGCAACACGGCCAATCCGGGCCTCGACGAAGTGATTGCCGCAGTGGCCGCAAAAACCTGGTTCGCACCGGCACCGGCCGGTCTCGCAGGGGAAGTGAAGGAAGCCGCCGATCTCGCTGTTTTCCGCCGCCTGCTGGCGCTCGCTGCGGATACGAAGGGAGCGCCGGTGACTAG
>DASYAX010000101.1:0-27022 GCA_036501045.1 Bryobacteraceae bacterium | reverse complement strand
AAAATCATACGCCGGCGATCCAGTGGAAGGAGTCTTGCTCAAAGCGGTCAAAACCGGGAGCACGGGAGTAGAGATTCCCGCCAACGCATCATTGCATGGAGTCATCGCGCAGTTGGAGAGCCGTTCGATTCCGGCGAAGAGCTATTACGTAAAGATTGAATTCGAGCGTCTGCAGTTCGCCGGCAAAAGCTATTCGCTGCGCGGCTGGCACCAACCGTATGGCGACGAGGCACGCGGGCTGTATTTTCTGTTTGGACCACGATTGCCCCCCTTCGCCGTTGAGGAACTGCAACAGGGCACGATGATCTTCGAGGGGCGGCACTTCCATTTACGGCGCGGGTTCATCGGCAGTTGGAAAACGGTAAACCCCCTACCTGCATCTTGACCGGCGCTTAGATAGTATGGACGCATGTCCCGTATATCCCGCCGAGATTTCGTGGTTCGAACGGCTTCTCTCCTGCCCGCCGCGCAGGCGCTGACGGCGCGCGAGCCTCTTCGCGCCAGCAATCTTGGCGTTCAGTTGTACACGGTACGCAATACCATCACCAAGGACCCGGCGGCCGTGCTCAAGGCGATTCAACAGATCGGGTACGACGAAGTCGAAGCGGTGTATGCCAGCCTCGATACGATTTGGCCGGCGCTCAAGGAAACCACGCTGAAGCCGATCAGCGTGCATGTCGATACCGCCATTTTCATGGAAGGCGGCAGCAAGCTCGACGCGGCCATCGCCAACGTGAAGCAGCATGGCTTTGAATACCTGGTGCTGCCCTATATTCCTCCCGAGCAACGCGGCGGCGCGGATACCTTCAAGCATCTTGCGGAAACCTTGAACAAGGCGGGCGAGAAAGCCAAAGCCGCCGGCTTAACGCTGTGCTATCACAATCACGCTTTTGAATTCGCACCGCTGAACGGCACGACCGGTCTACAAATACTCATGCACGAGACGCACAAGGGCCTCGTCTCGCTGGAACTGGATATTTTCTGGGCGAGCGTGGCCGGACACGATCCGGCGGCGCTGTTGAAGAAATACTCCGGACGCGTGCCCCTGGTGCATTTGAAAGACAAGGCCGCCGGCATGGCTGTGCAGTACAACGAAACCGTACCGCACGATGCATTCAAGGAGATTGGTAACGGCTCGATTGACATTCCCGCCGTACTGGCAGCCGCCAACCGGGCGGGCACGCACCATTATTTTGTCGAACAGGACCAGACTCCCGGCGATCCGATCGAGAGCCTACGCGAGAGCTACAAATATCTAAGCGCTCACTTCACCAGCTAGTGGTAGCGCAACGTGTCGAGATGCGCAGGCTCCACACGGATCAGGCCCGTTCGAGGTAGCTGCCGTCGGTGGTGCTGACGCGGATTTTTTCGCCTTGGCTGATGAATGGCGGCACTTGAACCACCAGACCGGTGTCCATGGTGGCCGGCTTGGTCACGTTTGAGACGGTTGCGCCTTTGAGTCCGGGTTCGGTCTCGACCACGGTCATTTCCACGCTCGGTGGCAGCTCTACGCTGACGGGTTTACCTTCATAAAATTCAACGTTCACTTTAAGCTGCGGAATCAGATAGGAAACACCATCGCCGAGCATGTCCTTCGTCAGATGCATCTGCTCAAAATTTTCGGTGTTCATGAAGTAAAATGACTCACCATCGTCGTACAAATACTCCATTTCCTGCTCGTCGAGCGCGATCCGCTCCACCTTATCTTCGGACGAGAAGCGGTGCTCCATCATCGAGCCGGAGCGTAGATTTCGCATCTTCGCCTGGACAAAGCCACGCAGGTTGCCGGGCGTCCGGTGAACCATGCTAAATACGGAGTGAAGCTCATTGTTGAACTTCACCACCATCCCGGGGCGCAGTTGGGTTGCCGCAATCATGAATTACAAGTCTATCAGCGGTTCGCCAAACAGACTTTGCCTTCCACGTCGACGCTTGCCCGCCACAGTCCGATCGAGTCCGCCGTGCTCTCTTGCCGCTTCTTCCGCGACCAGAAGTAGAGCTTCTGTTCCGGCTTGAGCTTCCACAGGATCGCGGTCTCGTTATTGGCGAGGTGTGGCAGTTCTATGCACGGCGCGGTCATGGGGATCAGAGTCAGATGCCCAAAGGTCGCGGGCTTATCCTGCCAGCCAGCCGGGCAGTTTTCCTGTTGAACACCGCCGGCCGAAATCTCGATGTGACAGCTATTCGGCTCCCAATTGGTTCGCGCGAAGAGACGCGGCGTCGGGTCGTAGACCCAGGTATCCATGTTTTGATAGCCGACACCGGGCAGATAGGGATCGGCCCAAAGAAGCTCATACGCCACGCCCGGACCTTCGCGGACCATCTGGCGCTCCTCCATCGCCCAGCCTTGCAGATATTGGGAACTGGGCAGATTTGGATCCAAAGCGACCAAGGCGAGCGCGGCGATGTGGGTCATCCAATCGGGATGTTCCAGCTTGGCGGGTTGCAGCGCCAACAGGATCTCAATCGGCAACTGTGAGAAGAACTGCGGTGCTTCTTCGCGCAAATCGATCTGCTGGGCAGCGCGCACGGCCAGCAAGTATTCGCACGCGGCGTAGAGTTCGTCTGGATCTTGAAATTTACCCTCTAACAGACTAGAAACAAGTGACTTTTTGGTCATCTCAACGAGGGGAGCAAGATCTTCACCAGCCGCCAGCCTGGAAAACACCTGGTCGCGAATGCCGATCGAGCCGGCGGGCGGCTGTGTAGAGCAGGTCTGTTCCGGGGCGGGACCGCCGCACCAGTCGCGGATCAGCGCCACTTGCCGGCGCTCGCAGGGATGCGCTTTTGCCCATTCCAGAGCCTCCTGTTTGCGCAGGGCTTCGCCGGTTACGGCATAGTAAAGGGCCAGCTCGAAGCCGCGCTCCGGCGAATCCCGCACCGTTTTTACGCGATTTTCAAAATCCACCCAACGTACGGTAAGACGGTCGCGGTCGCGCTTTAAGCGCCGTAATCGCTGGGCATTCAGTAGCAACTGCGGCGGGTGATCCGCTGGTTCGGCGGGTTCGGCGGCCTGCATGGAACCAAGCGCGGCAAGCGCCATCCCTATCGCGAGAACTCTGAGGTGCAACCGATTATTGTTCCACAGGCGTCATGCCGGACTTTGCTACGCTGAGGTTCAACCGGCTGCCAACCTGCTTGCCACCGGCCATTTTTGCGATGCCGGCCCGGGTGAGTGAAGCTTATGTCTTTCGCACGTATCCGTTTCGCGAGGCGGACCTCATCGTGAGTTTTTTCACCCGCGACCAGGGTAAATTGCGAGGCGTGGCGAGGCGGGCGCGGAAACCGAAAAGCAGCTTCGGCTCGGGTTTGGAGCGGCTTTCGCTGGTGAATATGTCGTATTCGCAGAAAGAAACGCGCGAGCTGGTGAATCTGAATTCGTGCGAGCTGCTGCAATCACAATTCGAGCTGGTCGGCGACTTCGAGGCGAGCATTGCGCTTGATTACGTAGCCGAAGTCAGTGAACATCTGCTTCCGCCGCACGAGCCGAATGAGCGCTATTTTCGCCTGTTGGCGGCCATTCTCGACTACATGCACGAACGGGCGCCGGGAGCCATCTGGGCGGCGATTACCTACTTTTCTTTGTGGGCGACGCGTTTGTCGGGCTTCCTGCCGGATCTTGCTACATATCCAGACCGCAACCTCTCGGCCGGATCTCGCGAGCTGGCCGCGGGCATGTTACGAAACCATATTGCGGAGCTGCCCGCGCGGACCTGGAACAAAGACACGGCGATCGACCTTCGACGTTTGCTGATCCGGCAAATGGAGGAACACGTGGAGCGGCGGTTTCACACTCCGGCGCTGCTGGAGGGATGCTAGGCGGCGGCTATTCGAGGGATTTCATGAATACGGCGGACGTTTTGACGCGCGAGAAATTCCGCCCTAGATAGAAAGCTTGGGCTGCTTCCCTGGCGATTTGCGACCTTACTAAGATCTTTGTGGCGCGTCGGCTCACGGTCCATTCTTCCGCCGTCTCCACGAGTCTCTTACCGATTCCCCGCCCTTGATGGCTTCGGGAAACAATGAAGCCGCCGATCTCGCCGTAGGTTGGCGATTGCAGATGGTGGACGATGCCGACATCGATCCAGGCGACGACGCGGTCTTTAAGGCAGGCAGCGAACACGGCGTGGTCTTCCATCTCCGCAAATTGCTTTAGACGCGCTTCCATGGCGTCTACCGGGATGGGGTAGCCGAGCTCCGCACTGAGATCCGCAGCATCTTTCGCGTCGGAAGGAAGCAGCCGGCGGATGACCACACTTTCCGGCCGGAGGTCCGCGTTAGCGGTCACCGAGACCGCCGTCGACGGCCAGAATCTGACCGGTGATGAAATTGGGCGCGGTAAGGAAAAAGTGCACGGCTTCGGCGATTTCTTCGGGTGTTCCCGAGCGGCGCATGGGCGTGGCATCAATCATTTTTTGCGTGCGCTCATCGACATCGTTGAACGAAATGACTCCCGGCGCTACCGAATTCACCGAAATTGCAGGCGCGAAGGCTTTCGCCAGAGCCTTGGTGAGCATGATGACGCCCGCCTTTGAGGCACAGTAATGGGCGTGCTCGGCCCAGGGACGGATTCCGCCCAAGGAGCTGATGTTAACGATGCGGCCGCGGCCCAACGGCCTCATCTGGCGAGCCGCTTCCTGGCAGCAAAAAAAGGTGGCTTTCAGGTTTACGCTATGAATGAAATCCCAGTCGGCTTCCGAGATATCGAGCGGATCGAAACGAGTGAAGCGCGCGGCATTGTTCACCAGGCAATCGAGGGGACCGATTGCGGTGCGCACTTCGCGGAAAAGCAGGCGAATTTCCTCGACGTTCGAAAGATCGGCCTGGAAGATGGGAGCGCCGCCGCATTCGTGGGAAACGGCTTCGGCATCCTCGCGGGAGCGGTTATAGTGAATCGCCACTTTGAATCCAGCGCGCGCCAGCTCAATCGCGATGACGCGCCCGATGCGTTTGGCGGCGCCGGTGACGAGAACACGTTTAGTTGAAGTCACGGATGGCTTGCCGGGTGTAGGCGATATCTTGCAGCGAGTAGGCGGTCGAGAGGAAAGCCGCCTCAAATTGCGACGGCGGAAAGTAAATGCCGCGCTCGAGCAGATGGTGAAAGAAGCGGCTAAAACGGGCGGTGTCGCAGCGTTTGGCTTCTTCGAAGTTGGTGACCGGACCCTCTTGGCAGAAAAACGTCAACATGGAACCAACGCGGTTCACGCACATGCCCGGCGGAACATCAGACGCCAATTCAGCGGAGAATTTTTCGAGCGTATCGTAGACCTCCGGATGCCCTTCGATATGGCGCAGCATGGCAATGCCGGCGGTGACCGCCAGTGGATTGCCCGATAGCGTTCCAGCCTGATAGACGGGGCCCACGGGCGCGATCTTCCTCATCACATCGGCACGGCCGCCGTAAGCGGCAATCGGCAAACCGCCGCCGATGATCTTGCCCAAGGTAGTGAGATCGGGTTTGACGCCATAGAGGTGCTGCGCGCCACCGCGGCCCAGACGGAAACCAGTCATGACTTCGTCAAAGATCAGAAGAGCGCCGTATTGCTGGGTGAGGCGGCGCAAGCCTTCGAGAAAACCGGGCGCGGGCGGGACGCAGCCCATGTTGCCGGCGACCGGTTCGACGATTATGGAAGCCACGCGGTCACCCATTTCTTTGAAAGCAGACTCGACGCGATCGAGATCATTGAAAGGAAGCGCCAGGGTGGTTTCCGAGAACGACTTGGGAACGCCAGCGGTATCGGGCAGGCTGAGAGTGGCCAATCCAGAGCCGGCTTTGACCAACAGCGAATCGACGTGGCCGTGATAGCAGCCTTCAAACTTGATGGTGAGCTCGCGGCCGGTGAAGCCGCGCGCCAGGCGAATGGCGGTCATGCAGGCTTCGGTTCCGGAATTGACCAGGCGCACCATGTCGATCGAAGGAACGGCGTCGATGATCAGTTCGGCGAGCTCGACTTCGCGGCCGGTAGGAGCGCCAAAGCTGGTGCCCAGGTCGAGCACGGAGGCGATGGCATCGATGACGGGCTTGGCTCGATGACCGAAGAGCAGAGGCCCCCAGGAACAGACATAATCGATGTATTCATTGCCATCGACATCGACGATGTGGGAGCCGTCTCCGCGCGCCATGAAGCGCGGAGTGCCCCCGACGCCGCGGAAGGCGCGAACCGGCGAGTTGACTCCACCCGGGATCGACTGCTGGGCCCGGGCGAATAACGCTTCGGACTGAACAACGTTCATACCTAGAAATTCACACCTGCGTTTCGCCGAGAATGAGCTTGCGGAAAAGGAAGCTCATCAGGATTTCATGCAGCGTGGTGTTGACGTTTCGGAGCAGCCTGGTTTTCAGTTCCAGATAGGGTTGGGTCCCGGCGAAGAGATCCTGCATGATTTCGCAAAATTTCGGGCTGCGGCGCATGAAATCGATCATGCGGCTGGGCACTGCACCAAAGCAGATCGCGCCACAGAAGAGACGCTTGGCGAGCCCGGCGCCATAGGTCAGATCGAGGCCAAAATCGCGCGTAATGAGCTGGCGATAGGTTTCGGCGTTGCGCTCCGGTTCGCCATCGGCGAGAAGGACTTGGCTGGCCAAATCACCGGAACGGACGGCATAATAGAGGCCTTCGCCGGTAATGGGATCTACCAGGCCGCCCGCGTCGCCAACCGCGATCCAGCCATCGCCGGCCAGGCGATTGTTCCGCCAGCCGCGCGATTCGAGCGCCGGCAGCATGTGTCCATAGAATTTCGCGTCTTTGCGGGAGAAGCCCTTTTCATCCATGTAGCGTTCCAGGCGAACGCGTAGGCACTGCGCCGATTCGCTCTTGCCACAGATGCCGATGGACAAATGTCCAGCGCGCGGAAATACCCAGATGTAGCCTTCGAGATTCGGCAGGAACTGAATATCGATATGCGCCTGATCGTTGGGCACCCAATAGCCGAGGGCATACATGGTATCTTGCGCGGTGTATTGCGTTCCGACGTCGCGCAAGGGGTTGCGAGCACCGGTCGCGATGACGCAATAATCAGCATCGATCGATCCCGAACGGGTGCGAATGCGCCAACGATTGGCAGCGCGGTCCAGGCCGAGCACGCGCTCCTTTTCGATTTGCGCCCCGGCGCTGGCGGCGCGGTTCAACAGCATGCTGTTGAGGTCGACACGCGAATAAATGACGAGCGGGCGGGCCAACTGCATTTTGAAAGCGCCGGATTTCGGGGCGGCCAAGAAGGTGTCGGTGACCAGCTTCTTCGGCGAGTCATTATCGATCAAATAGGGGTACTGCGAGTACGCTTTATAAGTGAGACCGCCGCCGCAGGGCTTTTCCCAAGCAAGTTTTTCGTCGAGAATCAGCGTCTTCAAACCAGCGCGCGCGAGACGCTCGGCGGCGGACGCACCCGCCGGACCACCTCCGAGAACTGCGACGGTCTTCATCTATTCCCGGCCGGCGGAGTGGTTGGATTAGCCGGGTCCAAGGACGGATGGCCCGGGAGCAACTGGTCTCCGCCGGCCGATGCATGACCGGATATGCCGTGCCCCTGCGAGTCTGCAACATTGATGACGACCCATTTGCCATCGCGATCTTCCAGGGTGTATTTCAGGCTCATGCCACTGTTCACGGCGGGATCGCCCTTGGGATGAAACGCGACGGTGGCGTAGGCCCGGTTTTTTTCGAAGGAGACGGCGGTCGTGTTCACGTCGAGCTCCTTCAAATCGAGACCTGAATGGCTCTGGAGACGATTCAAGATGGCTTCTTGTACCTTCGCCTTGTCTTTGATGCTGTCACGGCAAGCCGTCAGTAATACCATGGCAAGTAGGACGACGTATAGCTGCCGAGACACCCTCCGATTATAACTAGAGGGGCGCCGAGGCGTTTTTCTTCTCCTATGAAGACTAAGATTGTCGTTTTATTGTGTTTAGGAGCCGGCGCGGGAGCGGCTATCATTCCGCCCGGCAGCGAATTGCAGGTACGGCTGACGAGTGAAGCCACCAGCGAAAAGCCATCAGGCCAGGCGGTTTCCGGGGTTTTAATTGCGCCGGTGCTTCTGAACGGCTCGCCGGTAATCAGCGCCGGAGCGCGACTCAGCGGAAAGACGGCCGATGCCGCTTCCGCCAAAGCCGCCACGGACAGCGCACCGGAGCAAGCCGCCACTTTGCGGATCGACTTCACAACAATCACCGACCAAGCGGGGCATTCGCAGCCGCTCAGTTGCGTGCTGGACGCCGTGGACAATTCGCGGGAAACGGTGACCCAAGCCGGTCTCATCACGGGCGTTAGCGTCTCAAAGACATACGAGGGTATGCTTGATCAGGGTCTTGCTAAATTAAGCGGGCAGTTTGGTTCGCTGATATCGAGCGTTAAAGACGCGCTGCTCAAAGATGTCGATCCGTCTATCGACTACAAAGCCGGCGTGGAGTTACGGGTTAAGCTGACGAAGGATCTGAATTGGAGCGCAGCAGCGGAGCAGAGCACGGTGGGCGCGATCACGCCCAGGGCGCTGGCTGCTTTGGTGACCACACTACCGTTCCGCACGGTGGCGCAAAAGCCGGCGAAGCCCTCGGATCTGATCAACGTAATGTTTATCGGCACGCAGGAGCAGGTGCAGGGCGCATTCAAGGAAGCGGGCTGGTTGACGTCAGCCGAATTGAGCGGAATTTCAAGGATGCAAACGGCGCAAGCGATTATCGAGGACCGCGGTTATAGCGAGGCGCCGATGTCGGTGTTGTTTCTGGATGGAAGGCCGCCTGACATGATGTATCAAAAATCAACCGATACTTTCAATATGCGGCACCACATCCGGGTATGGATGCAGCCGCAGAAATTCGACGGTGAGCCGGTATGGCTCGGATCGGCGACGCATGATACCGGCATCACCATCTCGCCAGTGAGCCACAATTTCACGCACGGCATTGATCCCAACATCGACACGGAAAGGACCAAAGTGGTAAACGACATGTTATTGACGGGCCACGTGCGCGCGATGGCGATGGTGGAGCGGCCGGGGGCGCCGCAAGGTATTACGAACGCTACCGGAGACAAGGTTCAGACGGATCGTAAGCTGGCGGTCTTAGAGTTCTAGCCCGGCAAGCTGACGATGTTATTCGCGAGTGACCGCCGCTATAAGTACCTGGATTCGTTCATCACGCTGTTTGTGGTGGTCCTGCTGGTCTCGAATTTAATCGCCTCGAAGTTCTTCGCTTTGGGGACGCTGCGGATAAGCACGGCCCAAATCCTATTTCCGATCACTTACATCTTTGGCGATATCTTTACCGAAGTTTACGGCTATGCGGCTTCGCGTCGCGCCATCTGGTACGGCTTCTTCGCGTCTTTCCTTATGGTGGGGCTCAGCTACGCGGCCGTGCTGATACCGCCGGCGCCCGAGTATACCGATCAAGCGGCATTCGCCACGATATTCGGCCAAGTTGGCAGAATTGTGGCAGCGAGTTTGCTCGCCTATTGGTGCGGAGAGTTCGCCAATTCGTTTACGATGGCGAAACTTAAATTGGTCACCAAAGGTAAATATCTTTGGACGCGCACTATTGGTTCCACGGTGGTAGGGCAGGCGGTTGATACCACGGTGGTGATGTTCGCGGGCTTCTACGGTACACGTCCGCTTGGGGTGATTCTCAATCTGATCGTGTCGGGCTATTTGATCAAGGTGGCTTACGAGACGCTGATGACGCCGCTTACCTATAAGGTCGTAAACTTCCTGAAACGCGCGGAAGGGGTGGACTATTTCGATTATCAGACCGACTTCAACCCGTTTGCGACTAAGACCGAGAGTCCGATCAACCCAGATCAACGGGAGGCCGGAGCAGCTTGACCGGCAGCCGGATGGAGACGCCGTGGCGAATAACGGTCAGAACAATGGTGTCGCCGACGCGTTTCTGCGCTACGGCGCGAACGAGCGCGTCTTCACGCTCGACCGGCTGACCATCAATGGCGACGATCAAATCGCCACCGATGCCTAGCTCTACATTGCCGATGGCCACAAGCTGCGTGGCGCCACGTATACCGGCAGCTTCTTCGGACGAGCCATCGGTGATTTCCTGAACCAGCAGACCGCCCCGGCGCGGCAGACGAAGAGCCTCCGCCAAGTCGCCGGCAACGTACTCGGTGGTGATGCCGACCTTGGGGCGCTCGGTGATCCGGCCGGCCTGGTAATCGCTCAGCAATATTTTCGCGCGGTTGATGGGAAGAGCGAAACCGATACCGATGTTGGTGCGGCCCAGGATGGCGGTGTTGATGCCGATGACATTGCCGTTCGAATCGAGCAAAGGGCCGCCGCTGTTACCGCCGTTAATGGCCGCATCGGTTTGGATCATACCTTCGAGGCGCTGCTGATTTTCACCGTTGATGACCCGACCGATGGAGCTGACGACGCCGACCGTCAGCGTTCCTTCGAGTCCAAACGGATCGCCAATGGCGAGAACTTTTTGACCGACCTGCAAACGGTCGGAGTCGCCAAGCCTGAGAATCTCGACTTTCTTCTTGGGAGCAATCTTGATCAACGCCAGATCGTCGGAGCGGTCGGTATCGAGCGGGGCGCCGAAATACTGCGTTTGGTCGGAGAGCGTAACTTGAATGCGGCTGCTTCCCGAGATCACGTGAAAATTAGTCAGAATGAGGCCTTGGTCATTAATCAGAAAACCCGATCCCAGACTCTGGGAGGCGACGGGCCCATAGAAGAAGTCACGGCGCACCGCCGTGCTGGTGATGTAAACGGTGGCGAGGCGCGCTGCCTTGTAGATGTCGATGTTGTTCTGTTCGTCGGGAGAAAGACCCGAACCGTGAACGGCGGAAGGCTCGGACCAATGCGCCGCCGGGCGGAGGAGCGGCGCCGCCAGCTTCCGAATGCTCCAGTTGCCGCGCGAGGTTACCCACACCAAGACGACGGTGAAAAAGAACGCCCAAAGCAGAATGCGCGGTCTCATGCGTGGGGCGACTCCCGGGCTAAGGTTTGCAACTCAACAAAAATCCGCCGTACCTGAATCAAGGTGTCTTCTTTGGGGCCGTCGGTATCGACAACATAATCAGCGAAGGCTTTTTTCTGTTCGAGCGGCATCTGTTTTTCGATCCGCGCCAGTACCTGCTCGCGTGTCAAACGATCGCGCTTTAAGCCACGCATCACCTGCGTTTCCAGGCTACAAGCGGTTAGGATGAGCTTGTCGCAAGCCCGGTAGCGGCCCGTCTCTATCAGGATAGCCGCTTCGAGGACAGCGACGCCGCGCGGGTCTTGCGTCTCGAATTCCTGGAGCATCTTCTCTTCGAGTTCAAAAACAGCGGGATGAACGATGGCGTTCAAGCTGGCGAGCAACTCGCCGGATGCAAACACGATAGACGCGAGCGCCTGACGATCAATAGCACCGCCGGGGGCGAGAATTTCGCTGCCGAAGAGGTCAATCGTGGGCTGGTATGCCGCACCACCAGGCTGGAGAACGGCATGCCCGAGCTGATCCGCGTAAAGCAGGTGACAGCCGAGGCGCTCAAGCTCGGCGGCCACGAACGATTTTCCGCTCGCGTAGCCGCCGGTAAGACCCGCTTTCAGCACGTCGCCTCCCTCACAAGCCCAAACACCGTGCAGTGTTATTCTTCATAAGAAGTGATTATTACGCGCAGCCCACTTACTATCTCTCTTGCGGGCGATCAAACGGACTTACCATGGTTTTACCGGCAGCACGGCGGAGGGGTTATTGCTGCCGCCATCAATAAGTATGTTTACATTACTATACATGAGACGTTTATCACGGAGCTGTTAGTAAAATATTCACAGCTTGAACGCGTACCCTCCTTCGAGCAAATCCGGCATCCGATCATTCGCGAGGCTCTCAGAGAGCTTAAGATTTACGAGTCCAACATAGAGATTACCAGTATGTCGGACATTCCGGCGGCCACAGGGTTTGGGACCTCCGGAAGCTTCACAACGGCCTTGTTACAGGCTCTGCACACGTTCCGGAAGAAGCCGGTGCAATCCGGTGAGCTGGCCTCGCAAGCGTGCAACATTCAGCTCGATAGGGGAAGTGAAGCGGTTGGGAAACACGACCAGTACAGCTCTTCCTTTGGGGGTGTTGCTTACTTGCAATTTTCACCGGACGATCAGGTCTCCGTCACGCCGCTTAAGTTAAGTCCCGAAACAATTCACACGCTCGAGGACAATCTGATTTTATTTACTACATTCACGCACTCCCCACCGGAAGCCGCGCACAAACGGAATGCCGATATGTGGCAGAGCGGTTCGGAGGTATCGAAGAATTTGCACTTGAGCAAGCAGTTGGGATCGGCCAGCAAGACGGCTCTCGAGAGCGGCGATCTCCGTGGCTTTGCCGCACTGTTGGACGAGCATTGGAAGCACCGGAAAGAACTGCTTCCCGACGCGGAACGAGCCGCGATTGACGGGCATTATGCCTTTGCGAGAGAAAACGGCGCGCTAGGCGGCAAACTTGCCGGTTCCGGAGAGAGCGGCTTCATCCTTTTCTATACGGAAGAGAAAACACGGCTCCGGCGCGCGGCCTATTCGCGAGGGCTCAGAGAAATTCGCTTCCGGTTTGACTTTATGGGCACTACCATCCTGTCGCAAGGTTAGCCCGGCTTAGTGTATTTTGACCTTGTGATGGAAGACGCTGGTTCCGACTTCGGGTTGATTTTTGGTACCGGTTACGGTAATCGGCAATTCAAAGCCGGCGCCATTTTTTTTGAATAAGCCGTCGAATGGCTTCAGCAACCAGTGCTTCATGCCGGATTGTGTGTCGGAAAGCGTGGCCTGCATGCGGAATTTGCCGTCCAGGTCGATTTTTTGCGAGCGTAAACTGTACGTTCCAGCCAGACTGATCAGGGCGCCTGGAACCTGAAAAGACAGCCGCGAAAACGACGCCAGGCCATTGTCGAGTTTGAAGGCGCCGCGCAGATTCGAAGCCACGGCCTCCGGCGGCTCGCCGGTCTGTTCCTGCTCCTTTTTCGACACACCGCGCGCGCGGTCACTCAAGGTATCGAGCGGACTTTGAAATCTCTTGCTGCTGAAAGTCGCCGCCAGCACTCCGAACTGGCCATTGAGCTTCAGTTTGTCGAGCACATCCTGGTCGCCAGGCGGGATCGTAATTTTCGTTTTGAAATTCACCGTGCCGGTCAGCAGAGGTTTTGGGCCGCCGATCACTAACGCCAAAATGTCTTCTATGTGTCCGTGTTTGGTAACGGCATCGAGCGAAACGGTCTTGCCTTTTGGGCCCGGCTGCTGAACAACCCCGCCCCGGCAAAGGAACTCGGACCGCAAAAACGTCGCATCGACCGGATCGAGAATCGTGTCGCCGTTCGTCCCGTCAATCACCGAATGGAAATCGGCAACCAGATGCACCGGATTGCCTCCCGTTAGCGCGAACTGCGGAGTGTCCGTCTTGCCATCGGCTTCGATGTGCTGCAGCACGCCGTGATAGCTGCCGGTGGAGGAGAGAATGCCGCTGATGCCATTGAAGACACCCAGGTTGGCGTTCTTAAATGTGTAAGCGCCCGAGACCGGCGTGGAACGTGGATCGTCGCGCTGCCAGGGACCGAAATGGCCGCTGCTGTCGATCAGGCCGGGCGGCTTGGGATTGCTGAGTTTGGCGTTAAAGGCCATAGCTTTGCCGGTGCCGACCGAATGCAGGATCAACTCCTGGATATTGAATTGAAGCGGCGTCTTGCCCGGCACCTTGGGCTCAATTTCGAGCAAGGTTCCGCTGGCTACGATCGTTTGAATCAAGAAACGAAGCTGCGTGCTGTCGTGGCCCGGCTCGTCGCTCGAGACCGGTTCATTGGCTTCGGTGCTCTGTTTGAGCGTGGCCCGGCCGCGGGGTGGAATGTGTATTTCCAGCCCTTCGAGGCTGACCAGATTCACGCGATTGCGGCGATCCAGAACGGTTGAAAAATCCGTAGCGGCTGTGAACCGGCGGATATAGATGAGCGGATGCGGATCGTTCCATTGCTTGTGGCGAATGGTGAGCCCTTCGCCGGTAACTTGTGGTTCGGGAAAGAGCCGGATCTCGAGAGACTTCAGATCCACATCGGCGTCGAAGCGATCCTGCAGGGCTTGGACCACGCGAATCTTGAGCCTCGGACCGAGACTTCTGACATAGAACGAGGCAAAAACACCACCTCCGACAACGATCACCCCCACTAAACACAAAATCAATAATCCGTAACGACGCACGATTTCCGTCCTCCCTGGCCTGCTACGTTGAAGCCATGCCGTTAAGAAAATCGATTGCTTTCCTCTTGTTGGCACCCGTCTGGCTGTGTGCACAGGATATCGCGAAGACGTATTTCGTTCGCACCTCCGGCGAAGCAACCGTCACGGCGACGCCGGACCGGGCGCAAGTTTCGATTGGCGTGCTGACCGAAGCGCTGAGCGCCCAAGCCGCTGCTTCGCAGAATGCGTCGCAAACGTCGGAAGTGCTGGCTGCCGTCAAAGGCGTGATGGGCGCGGGCGGAGAAACCAAGACAACCGGCTACGCTATTTTGCCGCAGTACCAGTATGAAAACGGACATCCGCCGAAAATCAGGGGTTATCAGGCAAGCAATACGGTGCTGGTCACGCTGAACGAGCTGGCGCTGACCGGCAAGGTGATTGATGCCGCGACCAGTTCGGGCGCCAATAACATTAATGGCATCTCGTTCAGCCTACGCGACGACAGCTCCGTGCGTTCCCAGGCCCTGGCGGATGCGACGGCAAAAGCACGCCGCGCCGCCGAGGCAATTGCCAAGGCGCTGAATGTGCGGATAGTGGGAGTGTTGGAAGCGGAAACGGCCGAAGCGCCGATCATTCGACCGCTGACCCGGAACTTTAGCGTGATGGCCGAGGCGGCTTCCCAGAAGGTGGCCACGCCGATTGAAGCTGGAGATCTCGATGTGCACGCCAGCGTAACCGCCTCGTTCGAGATCCAACGATGATAAAAACCAACCCTGATAAACACTCGCCAAAACGTCTTTCTCTGGCTACAATTGAAAGCGGACGGGATGGTCCACGATGGAAGATTTGGCTCCACAGCCCCTAATAGATCCCGAAATCCCGAATAAGCTGTATTTCCGGATTGGTGAAGTCGCCAAGCTCGCCGGCATCAAACCCTACGTGTTACGGTTCTGGGAATCCGAATTCAACGGATTAGGGCCTAAGAAATCGGGCACGGGTCATCGCCTCTACCGGCGCAAGGACGTTGAGCTGGTTCTTGAAATTAAACGATTGCTATACGAGAAGCGATTCACCATTGAAGGCGCGCGCAAGGTTCTCGAGTCGAAGCCTAAGCGCGAAGCCGGCCTCAAGCCGGTAGCCGTTCCGCGCCGCCAAGGGGAGCTCTTTTCCGGTACGTCCGCTTTCTACCAGGAACTACGGCGCGAGCTGGGCGAAATTCTGGAAATTCTCCGGAGTTCCGAAGCGGAATTCGGCCAGAGTTGAAAGTCTAGCGCTCGATGTTGACTTCGACGAACGAGGCGGCGCGGCGCGAGCGATAGAGCCTGTCCGTCACCTTGACGAATTGCTCGGGCTTGGCATCGGGGATATCGGTGAACGTTTGCGGATTTCTATCGGTGAGTGGAAACCAAGAACTCTGAACCTGCACCATAATGCGGTGGCCTTTTAAAAAGCAGTGATAAACGTCGGGCATGGTGAAGCGAATTTGTTGCACCTCGCCCGGTTTGAACGGCTCCGGGCGTTCAAAGCTGTTGCGGAACTTCCCTCGAAACGGCTCGCCGCGGACTAATTGCTCGTAGCCGCTGGCTGGATCGACGTCGATCAGCTTGACGTCGAAATCCGAGTCCGTACCGCTGGTGGAAACAAACATTGACGGCGAAACAGGGCCAGCAACAGTGAGATCCTGTTCCAACGGATCGGTCAGGTAGGTGAGCACGTCCTTACGCGCTTCCGCAAAGCGCTGATCGGCATCCATGTACTCGCGCTCCATACCTAAAGCCAGTTTGCCAAGGAACGGCACCGGGTCATTCGAGTCGCTCGAATACTCGTCGAAGCCTGCCGATTCCGCGGGTGGGTGAAACGTCAGCTTTCCCTGGGCATGGAAATAGAGCCGCTCCGGAGTACCGGGCGGCGGCCATTGGGCCAGCTTTTTCCAGGTGTTGCTTCCGGTCTCGAAAAGATAGGCCTTCGGCAGATCGGGATCCGGCGCGCCTTTCAGGTAGTGGCGAAAGAAGGGCAGCTCGATTTCATCGCGGAAAAAATCTCCGGTGTCCGAGCCGAACGAAATCTCGCCGAGCTTGTCGCCCTTCGAACGATTCCAGGCGCCGTGCGACCAGGGGCCCATCACCAGCTTGTCCACGGTTGCCGGCGATTGAGTGGCTATCGCGCGAAAGGTTTTCAGGGTCCCCGACAAATCTTCCGCATCGAACCAACCGCCCACCACCAATACGGCAGGAACCACCGTTTTCAAATGCGGCAAGAGATTGCGGTCTTTCCAAAACGTGTCATACGTCGCATGGGTGTACATGTCGGTCCAATATGGATTCTTGTTCAACAAATAGAGCCGATCCGAATTGGCGAGCGGACCCATTTCCAGATAAAACTTGTAGCCGTCTTTGGTACCGTAATCGAAGTCGTTTTGCGTTTGCGGCAGCTCGGGATTGTTTTGCTTGTTGAATCCGGTATAAAAGCTGAAATTCGCGGCCAGGAAGAATGCGCCGTTATGATAAGCGTCGTCGCCTTTATATAAATCGGCCATGGGAGCTTGCGGGGAAGCGGCGAGCAGCGCCGGATGGGAGCGAACGAGCGCGGAACTAGTGTAGAAGCCGGGGTAGGAGGTGCCGAGAATACCGACTTTCCCGTTGTTGTTCGGAACATTCTTCAGCAGCCAGTCGATGGTGTCGTAGGCGTCGGTGCTCTCGTCAGTGTCTTTGGCGCCGTTCAGGGTGTCTTTGATGGGCCGAACATCGACGAATTGACCTTCCGACATGAAACGGCCCCGCACGTCCTGATAGACGAAAATGAATTTGTCTTCGGCGAACTTAGGCGAAGGCCCAACCGACTTGGGATAGGCATCCGCGCCATAGGGAGCAATGCCATAGGGAGTTCTGGTCAACAGTATCGGAAACGTACCCGCGTCTTTGGGTACAAAGACGATGGTGAAGAGGCGCACGCCGTCGCGCATGGGTACGCGGTATTCGAATTTCATGTAGTGGGCTTTGACGTCAAAATCGTCCGCCGCGGAGGCAACCAGGGCTGCCACCGAAAGCACAATGATGAGACGAAGATAAAGCATCGGGCCCATGGTAGACACTAGCACGTCGATTACCAGCTATACTGGCAAATAAAAGGCGAATGCGTTCTATAGTCGAATGCGTTTTATAAATGTTAGACATTGACGCTCAACTTGCGCGGCTCAAGCAGCGCATTGCCGCCATCGACCGTAAATACGCTTCCGAGCAGCCACGATCACCCGCGATTCAACGTCAGCCTTCGCCGGCTAGCGCGCGCTCGTTTATTGAAGAGTGGTCGGACGGCCAAGTGGCCGAGAACGAATTTGGTCAACACTTTCAAATGGAGCGCCTGTTCGGCGCACATAAACAACACGGGTCGGCCGACATTGGTGGACTTTGCGAGTTGCCGGAAAATCTCCTGGACGCGCTCGGAGAGAACGAAATTCCGAATACGCCAGCGGAGCGCTGGGCTTTTCTGGACACGGAGACGACCGGATTGGCAGGAGGCTCGGGCACCTACGCATTTCTCATCGGAGTAGGGCGCATCACCCGCGATGGCTTTCGCGTGCGGCAATTCTTCATGCGTGAATACGCGGAAGAACGCAGCGTGCTGGCGGCCCTCGAAGCGCATTTGCAGGAATTCGAAGTTCTTATTACGTACAACGGCAAAAGCTACGATCAGCCGCTGCTTGAAACGCGTTATCGCATGAGCCGGCACAAGCCGCCGTTCGCCCGGCTCGGTCATCTCGATCTGCTGTTTGGGGCGCGCCGTTTGTGGAAGCTCCGGCTGGAGAGTTGCCGCTTGATCCAACTCGAGCAGCAGATTCTGGGCGTCTTTCGCGAGGGAGACGTTCCGGGGAAATTGATTCCTTACGTCTATTTCGAGTACTTGCGCTCGCGCGAGGCACAGCGGCTGGTACCGATCTTTCATCACAATGCGATGGACATTCTGACGCTGGCTTGTTTGACGGCAATTGTTCCGGCGGCCTTTCGGAGCACGGACGCGGCCTCACTCTCGCGGGTGGGCGTGCGGCGCGGCGAGGATTTGGCCGGCATCGCGCGCTGGCTGCTGGCGGCCGGAGAGCCGGAGCAATCGCTCGAGTTATTCAAACGGGCGGTAGATCGGGGATTACCCGACAATTTGCTTTTCCGCGCCCTGTGGGAGATTGCTCTGCTCGAGAAGAAGCTGGCCCGGCCACACGCAGCGCTGAGCCTGTTTACTGAATTGGCCGGCTGCCGCAACGAGTACCGGGTGTGCGCGTTAGAGGAGCTCGCTAAATTTTACGAGCATACCGAGAATAACTACTCGATCGCGCTGGAATTTACCCGGCAAGCGCTAACCTACGGGCACGCTTCCGGTCTGGTGCGCCGCCAAGAGCGGTTGGAGAGGCGATTGGCGAAGCCGAAATCACGGCGTTTGCCGGCAAGTTCCGCGCTCAAGCTGACTTGATTTCGGTCCAGTAACGATCGCGCAGACGCTGCGCCGCGCCAGGCAGTGCGCGAAACCATTCGCCGCGCGCTAAGACCTCGCTGGTTGGATACAGCACGGCGTTGTCGCGTTGCGCTGGCGGCAATAAGGCCCGTGCGGCGCCATTCGCCGTAGCCGTGCGCATCTCAATCGCGATTGCCGCGGCCACTTTGGGGCGCAATAGATAGTTCACAAACTCGTAAGCGAGCTCCGGATGTTTGCTTTCGCGCAAGATGGCACAGTTGTCGGCATATAACGCGAATCCTTCCGTGGGAAATGCGAAGGCCAGGTTGGGTGAATTATCCATGGCGACCTGCGCCACTTGCGCCCACATCTGGGCGACCAACACGTCGCCCGCTATGACCTGATCACGAACTTCTTCATTCAGATAGGCACGAAGGAGGGGTTTCTGCCGGATCGCCAAGTCGCGTGCCACTTTAAGCTCACCCGGATCGCCAGAATTGATGGAAGCTCCGAGCCGTTTCAGACAGACCGCAAAAACCTCGGCGGGATCGTCGAGCATGGTGACGCGGCGCGAATACGAATCGGTCCACAGATCGGCCCAGGCGAGTGGGGGGCGCGAGACGGATTTCGAATAAACGATGCCGGTGGCGCTGTACATGTAGGGTACACAGGACCGTAGACGGGGATCCCATTCAGGGGCTTGAAAACGCGCCTCTAGGTTCTGCAGGTTTGTCATCCGTGCGTGATCGAGCACGGTGAGCAACTCCAGTTGGCGCATTGGCTCAACGAAACTGTTGGAGGGAAACACCACATCCCAACCCGAGTTTCCGCCGATCACTTTCGCAAGCATTTCTTCGGCGCTGCCATAAGTGGCATAGCGTACGCGGCACTGAAACTCGCGCTCGAAATCCGGGACGGTGCTGGCGGCGACGTAGTTCTCCCAGTTATAGACGTTTACTCTTCGTTCGCGCCGCGAAGTGCAGCCAACGGTGGTTCCCGCGACACCCATCAAGAAGATGCGCCTGTTCATGCGCGTTTCTCGAGCCGCCCGGCGACCAGAATGAGAACGCCCAGCCCGCACGTGATCAGAACAGACAAGGCATTCACCTCCGGGCTGATGCCTTTGCGGGCCATCGCATAAATGATCATCGGCAGCGTCTCCGAGTTGACGCCGGCCACAAGGCTGGTGATTACGTAGTCGTCAAAAGAGACCGTGAAACAAAGCAAGGCGGCGGCCACGATTCCCGGCAAAAGCATGGGCATGGTCACATACCGGAACGCCTGCCATTCATTCGCGCCTAAATCGAGTGCGGCCTCTTCGAGGGCCGGATCAAAGGTCCGCAGACGCGCCAGAATAACGATTACCACGTACACCAACGAAAAGGAAATGTGCGCCAGGATTACGGTATGCATGCCGAGTTGAATCCGCCCGAAGCGGAAGGCCCATTCAAAAAAGGCGAGCAGCGATACCCCGGTGACGATTTCGGGCGATAGCAGCGAGAGATAAAGAGAATTTGTCAACCAAGGTACGCGCTTCTTCCACAAGGCGTAACCGGCCAGCGTGCCGAGAACAGTCGCGACTGCAGTCGCAGTAAATGCAATGACGAGGCTGTTCAGTGTGCCATCGAGCAGCGCGGGATTGTTGAAAACCCCGCGGTACCAATGCAAGGTGAAGCCATGCCACACGGCGATGTTTGAAGCATTGAAGCTGAACGCACCCAACACCGCGAGCGGCAGATAGAGAAAAGCATATGCCACACCGGCGTACAACGCCAAGAAGCGCTTCACAGTAACTCTTCCCCTTGGTTACCCAGGGCGCGCGTCACCAGCAGCACGATCAGCATCAGCAAGAGCGAAACGGCTGCCCCGAAGGGCCAATCGCGCGCCGTCGTGAACTGATTTTGCACCAGATTTCCGATCATGACGGTTTTCCCGCCGCCCATCAAGTCAGGTGTCAGATAAGCGCCCAAGCAGGGAATAAAAACGAGCAGGCATCCCGCAATGATGCCGGGCTTGCTGAGCGGCACGACCACGCGCCAAAGGGCTGTAAAAGGAGTCGCGCCTAAATCGGCGGCCGCGTCGAGCAGCGCTTCGTCCAGTTTCTCGAGAGTAGCGTAGAGCGGCAGCACCATGAACGGCAAATAACCGTAGACCAATCCGAGAATCACCGCGCCGGTGTTGAACAGCAAAGGCAATGGCGCGCGAATTACGTGGAGTGCCTCGAGCAGCGTGTTCACCAGACCGGTGTCGCGCAGAAGAAACATCCAGGCATAGATGCGAATCAGGAAGCTGGTCCAGAAAGGCAGCATAACCAGATTGAGCAACAGGATTTTATGGCGGCGAGAGCGGGCGATGTAGAATGCGAGCGGAAAAGCCAGCAGCAGGCAGAGCAGAGTCGCGACGGCGGCGATCCATGTGGAGCGCCAAAGAATTTCGCCGTAGAGCGGATCGAAGACGCGTAGGTAATTTTCGATTGTCCACGGACGAAGAACCCCGCCGTAAGGTCCGCGCGTCAAAAGACTGTAGGCTAAGACGATCGCCAGCGGGACGAAAAACAGCAGGATCATGACCGCCGCGGTGGGCGCGAGAAAAAGGGCGCGCAGCGATTTCATGACGAATGGTGGGGAATGCGGAACTCGTCCGAAGCGCGCCACCAGAGATGGATTGTTTCGCCCGGCGTAAAATCGCATTCGTGTTGAGGCATCTCCGCAACACAATTTCCGCCGTCGGCCAGTAAGGTCGACACATGCACGCAGTTTCCGAGAAATGCTGCGTTTCGGACCACGGCAGTAACGGAGTGGCAACCTTCCCGAGGAGCCGAGCGCGATACGCGCACCGCCTCAGGGCGTATACCGGCGCCGTTCAACCAGTTCACTTCGCCGAGAAATTCGGCGACAAAGCGCGACTGGGGACGTCTATACAGTTCTTGCGGAGTGCCAACCTGCTCGAGCAAGCCCCGCTGCATGACGCCCACGCGATCGGACAGCGATAGCGCCTCTTCCTGGTCGTGCGTGATAAAGAGAAACGCAATCCCGACGCTCTTTTGTAGCGTCTTCAGGTAGTGGCGCATCTCCTTTCGCAGTTTCGCGTCCAGAGCCGACAGCGGCTCATCGAGCAACAATACTTTGGGCTTGAGCACAAGTGAGCGGGCGAGCGCCACGCGTTGCCGCTCCCCGCCAGAGATCTGGCTGGGTAATCGCGAACCCTTACCAGCCAACTGCACTAGCGTGAGCGCCTCTTCGACTTTCTTGTGTGTGTCCTTTTGGTTGGAATCCGGCCGCCGCTCGAGCCCAAAGGCGATGTTTTGGGCTATCGTCAAGTGCGGGAAGAGCGCGTAGTTCTGAAAAACCGTGCTTACATTGCGGCGGTAGGGCGGCAACCCGGCCACCCGCTGTCCGTCAAGCAGCACTTCGCCGGACGTCGGTTCCTCAAAACCTGCGATCAAGCGCAGGGTGGTGGTTTTGCCGCAACCGGATGGTCCAACCAGTGAAAAGAACTCGCCCTCGCCGATCAATAGCGAGATTCCGCCCACGGCTCGATGCGCAGAGTATTGCTTGGCGAGGTCACGGAGTTCCAAGACAGCATTCACTGGTTGCAAAACAGTAATGCTAACTCAGAGCGTTCGCCGCCCGTTCCGGTTAGCGCCGGTAGAAGAAAAGCAATAAGCAGAACGAAGCGACCGTCGCGATTACAAAAACGTTAAGCCAAAGGATGGCTACCAGCGCGACCGCGAGCCTTTGCTCCCGCTTGCTTCCGGGCGCTGTGGCAGCTTCTAGAGTCACCGGCTTCACTGGTTCATTTCGTCTGACGAGTTGGAGCAAGAGCGCCTTCCTCACCAGACTTATCGGCTTAACCAGAAAAAGGTAAGAGCCGATGGTCTCCTTAGTGGACCATCGGCTCCGCGAATCGATTGATGCTTAGTTCGTTGCCCCTAGCGAGATTTAAGGCGAACCGAGATCATCGACACCATGCCCATCTTATGAGGCAGATTCTTTTCGATCTGCTTTTGACTTAGTCCGTAGCCTACGTCGGCACCGGGCATCGAGATTTTGGCCAAGACGCACTCGTGGCCGTAGCAGGCGAAGGTCAGCTTCGGGTTGTCCGGGTCGGCCTTTTTCTGCTCGATCGCATTCAAAAAGATAGAGTGGCCGCGGCTGTCATACACTTGGAACCAGCCGCCGACGTTCTTCTGGTTAATGACGTAGTGGCCGGCCGGCAGAGTTTTCTGCTGAACCTGGAATGCGAACGGGATATCGGCTGCTTCTGATGTGCTCTGAGCGCTGAGGGAGAAGGTTCCCAACATGGCGGAGAGCCCAGCAGTCAGAACTAAACTTGTGAATTGGCGTTTCATACGAGTCTCCTTGGGTAATTTTGAAGACCTTTTGGGATCTTCGTCTCTCGCGCGTTTCCGTTCGAGGGATGCTCCTTCTATTGCGAGTTTGGCTCCATGCACCGATCGACGCGTTTCTTATCACTTACGAGCAAATAGCCCGGTCCTATGGAAGAAATAGGTAAATTTACCACCTAGCCAATTAGATAAGGTTAACGATTGTTAGTACTAAGTCAGTAGCTTTGGCGTTTAGGGCCGCGGGCGCGGGCGCATTTCGGCGTAGCGAACTTCGTAATAGACGGCTGCCACGGAAAACAGCAGCATCCAGCCGGAGGAAAACATACGCCACGTAACCGCGCTACTCAAGTGATCGACTGACCAATAAAGAAAAACGTAGAATCTAATTCCGTAATAGAACAACAGTACGTAGAGCGTGGCTCGCATCCAGCGCGGCGATCGCAGAATACCGCCGTCCGGCTGCTTACGGAAGAGTTCCGCGGCAATCGGCATCATCAATCCGAACAGCAGGAGCTGGAATAACCAAAAACCGCGCAGACGCGAGCCCGGATCGATGCCAAGAAGCGATTCGACATGGGCCCAAACGGATACGGCGAGGCCCACCAACGACAGGAGCAAGAGAAAGCGGAGGAAAAAACGATGCCATCCGCGGCTGTCCGTTGCCGCTGCGGGGCTTGCCACTTGAAGCTACCTTATGATCACGCCGCAGGCGATGCGCGGGCCGGCGTTGCCTGCAGGATCGGATTTCATGTCATCCGCGGCGGCATGGATGACGAGCGCCGTTCCACCATCTCTGAAAACAGAGTGATCACCGTCGCCGAGAGTGACGTTCGGATCGGTAATCGTGGTCTTGGCTCGGCCGTTGGGGCCGACGGTGAGGTTCGGCATGTCGCCTGCGTGCGGGCCGGCCGGATTCTCGAGACCGTGATGTTTGCCATCGGGATTAAAGTGCGGCCCGGCCGAGGCGAAACCCGGGGCATCGCACTTGGGAATCTGATGAATGTGGATTGCGTGCTCGCCCGGAGGCAGATTCTTCAAGTTCAGCTTAATCCTGACGCCGGTGGATCCCGCACTCGAGAGCGTGGCAGTTCCAACGTCCTCTCCTTTCGCATTCTTCAGTTCGATCTTGGTAGAGGAGGGGCGCGCGGCGAGAGAGACAGCGGAGAGCGCCAGCGCGGCCAGCAGTGTGATCGACATACGCATGGTGTCTTTAGTCTACTTCGAAAATGAATTCAGTCGAGTGTTCTTAGGATAGATGTTCTAGGACAGACCTGCGAAGAAAGCGCACGGCTAGATACGCTAAACTGTTGGCTGGAGTCTCATCCCGTGAAGAAGATTTGGGTCGCATTCGCCGGCATTGCGCTGTTAACCGCTTCCTCCTTGCCCGGCGCTGAGAATGAGACGCTCCGAAAGGCCCCGGAGCTGTCGTTCTCAATTCCCTCCAAGGGACCGCAGTTACTGAGCCAATATCGAGGCAAGGTGGTGGCTCTCGAGTTCATTTTTACGACTTGTCCGCACTGCCAAGCGGCTTCGAAGCTGATGACGAAGCTGCAGCAGGATTACGGGCAGCGCGGTCTGCAGGTATTGGACGTGGCGGTCAATCCCAACGCGGATCTTTTGGTGGATAACTTTTCCAAGGACTATCACGTGGGCTTCCCGGTGGGATGGACGCCGCAGGAACAGATGGTCGCGTTTATGGGCTTCGACTCTGGGCGCTTCGTGGTCCCGCAACTCGTGTTGATCGATCGCAAAGGGACCATTCATTATCAGACTCCCGCGGGCGAAGACGAAAATTGGGACAAGCTGATGAAGGAAGAGGCCATCCGGCAGCATATCGAAGAACTATTGTCGCTTGGTAATAACTCGGCTTCGCGAAAAGCGGCGGGTGGCCGCGTGGCGATGGCGAAACGAGGCTCCTGATTCGGATTTCGATTTGCGATGAGATTTGTTCGCGCGCGCCCGTAGCTCAGCCTGGATAGAGCGTTTGCCTCCGGAGCAAAAGGTCGTAGGTTCGAATCCTACCGGGCGTACCAAAATCGATAACTTACAGGCAGGGCGGAAAACTAGGGCACCAAAAGGGGACCAAAATGATTTGTTCCTTCGCCCTCATTTGCTCCGTTAGGGACGGACCCCGAATAGCAGACGGAACTCTCCGCACAAAGCACGCGCGTCGCACGTCAATCTCCGCATAGCCGACTTCTCGCTCATGTGGTTACTTCCGGATGGCCGACCGCTCGGACACAATAAGAGTTGAGTAGGCGTTTGCGGTCGCGGCGATCTGGGGGCTTGAATGCGCGCATACGAACGATAAATATGGACGACGTCCAATATTGCCCCTCGTCCATGATCTCTTCGCAAGTGCAACATCGAGAGTGGCGCAAGCGCGCCGAGCAGGCGCTGATCAGTAGTAAATTCGCCCGACACAGGCAGCATACGCGGCGTGCGCCGGCCAATTGATGGGGTCGCCACGAGCGGCTAGCAGATGAACATGCAATCGGGCGAGGCCAAGGTTCAACTCTCCTCGTTTACTTGAACTACGATGCGACCGTTATTTCGATGCGCAGCGGCCCGCCTCAGCGCTTGTCGCATCGGTTCCAATTCGAATGGCACTGTTGAGTCGATGAGTGGGAGAACGCCAGTGGCCGCCGCTGCCGCGACATCGGTGAGTGCACGGCCGCCACCTGGACCTGGTCCCGCCAAAATGTAGCGGGGACCGCGAAGGTAAGACGCGATGACCCGATATCCGACGCGCCCCAAAATAGCAAGCACTCCGCTCCAACCAAGGGCGCTGTCGCCAACGAACCGCTCCGGGCCCACGACGGTCACGAAAATGCCGTCTCGCCTGAGAATTCGCCGACTCATCTGCTCCGTATCACGACCGCCTACCACGTCTAGAACTCGATCAAAAGGCGGTTCGCACTGCGCGTCCAGTAGGCGATCCCACGGGCCGCGGCTATAATCCAGCACGAGCGAGCAACCCAGGCTGTATGCGCGTTCCAGATTTGCCGGCCCGCAGACACCAATCACTCTGGCTCCGGCGCGAGCGGCAAGCTGCACCGCCATCGCGCCGATCCCACCCGTCGCTCCGACTACAACGATCCGCAAACCGGCATGCATCTTGAGGGCATTCATCGCCGAAAACGCTACCAGACCTGAGAGCCCGCATGCGGCAGCGGCTCCGAAAGGAAGGCACTCGGGCTTCTTCGTCACCCAGCGCTCGTCAACGGCACAGAATTCTGCCCATGCCCCTCTCGCTCGGAACGGTATCTGCACGCCGAAGACGGCTTCCCCAACCTGAACTGAGCGCACCTTCCTTCCGACGGCAGTAACAATTCCCGCCAGATCGCTGCCGGGTGTTACGGGTCTGTCCGGCTGTGGGGGTTTGCCGATGGGAATTCCCCGTAGAAGGTACCCTCGGCTACGTGAATATCATCTATGTTGATGCTGGATGCTAGCACTCGCACCATCACATCGCGGGAATGTAGTACAGGTTCAGCGAGTTCCACCATCTGCAAGATTTCTGGAAGAGTACCGGGTGCGGGTCGCTGCTTCAGTACGAATGCACGCACGAACTCAATTTTAGATTCGTCCGAACAAGTCGGGCTAGTAAATGCCGGGAATGAGGCACGATGTTCTCTTACGGTAAGCCTCGTATTCCGCGCCAAATTCCTTCAGCAAAATCGCTTCTTCGGAACGTATGCGACCAAGCAATGGAATTAATGTGAGTATCGCGAGTATGATCCCCACGATCGATCGGAACGCCAATCCCCAGCCCAGGAGAAGCAACAGCATGCCTAGATAACTCGGGTGGCGGATGGCCGAGTAAATTCCAGTTGTGACCAGGCGATGTCCGTGCTGGATCGCCGCGAACCCGCTGAAGCGATTGCCGAGGATGAAAACCGGCCATAGCCGCAACAGACCTCCGACGCTATAGAGCAAGACGCCTGTCCACCGGACGCCGTCACCGTCAATTGTCCAGAAGTTCGCGCGGTCGGTGTACGCCGGTAGCCAAGCAGCAGCAATGGAGATTGCTCCCACGACCCAGAGGACCCAACGGTTGGAACGGTCCTCCTTTTTGCCGGA
>DASYAX010000100.1:0-12338 GCA_036501045.1 Bryobacteraceae bacterium | reverse complement strand
CGACCACGCGGTATTGCAGGCGGAACTGGCAACGCCGCTCTGTCTCGACGAGTGTATTCGTTCTGCTCACCATGCCGAGCAGGCGATTCGGCTCAACGCGGGCCGAATCATCAATATCAAGCTTGGGCGAGTCGGCGGCTTTTCCGAAGCAAAGCGCGTACACGATGTCTGTAAGGCGAACGGCATCCCGGTTTGGTGCGGCGGCATGCTGGAGGCGGGCATTGGGCGTGTCCATAACATCGCGCTCTCTACACTGCCCAATTTCGTCTTGCCAGGTGATGTTTCCGCCAGCAAACGCTACTGGAAGCGGGATATCATTGTTCCGCCCGTAGAGGTCACGCCTACCGGCACCATCCACCTGACTGATGCGCCTGGCTTCGGCTATGAGCTGGACAGGGACTACCTGGAAACCCTGGTAGTCCGCCGCGAAATAGTGTCCTGAGACTAATCAGCGGCTATCCTGAATCTTTATGCTGAACCCGGGTATTTTTCGCGAGTACGACATTCGTGGCATCGCCGATGAAGAACTTCTGGATGCGGATGTCGAGGTGTTGGGACGGGCTCTTGGAACCTACTTGATCCGCCATAGCGGCCGGATAATTTGCCTGGGCCGCGACTGCCGGTTGAGTGGCGGCCGTATCCACGATGCGCTTCTGAAGGGACTGCTTGCTGCTGGAGCTAATGTGCTGGACATTGGGACCGGCCCCACGCCGTTGCTCTATTATTCCGCGGTTCACTTCCAAGCGGACGGAGCGGTGATGATCACTGGCAGCCACAATCCTCCCGAGTACAACGGAATCAAAACAGTTTGCGGCACGGGCACCTTGCATGGAGAGCAGATTCAACAGGTGCTGAAGCTCATTCAGGGAAACGATTTCGAATCGGGTGGGGGAACAGTAAAGAAAGTCGATGCGGCGACGCCCTATATCGACGAGATCGCGGCGCAATTTCAATTCAATCGCAAAGTGAAGGTAGTGCTGGATGCGGGGAACGGCACCGCCGGACCTGTCCTCCATCGGCTGCTCGAAAAATTGAATGTCAAACCGATCGAGCTGTTTTTCGAGATGGACGGCCGCTTTCCCAACCATCATCCCGATCCGACGGTTCTTCAGAACCTTCACGATCTGCAGGAAAGTGTGCGAAAGACCAAAGCCGATCTTGGAATTGCCTTCGATGGCGATGCGGATCGTATTGGCGCCGTCGATGAGCAAGGCAACGTGGTGTATGGTGACATGCTGCTGCTGATCTTCGGCCGGGAGATTCTCTCGCGCAAGCCGGGCGCCACGTTCATCGGCGAGGTCAAATGTTCGCAAGTGATGTATGACAAGCTGGCGGAACTGGGCGGAAACCCCATTATGTACAAGACCGGCCACTCGCTGATCAAAGCCAAGATGAAGCAGGCGCGCGCCGAGCTGGCCGGAGAGATGTCGGGCCACATGTTCTTCGCCGACCGCTATTACGGTTACGATGATGCCCTGTATGCAGCTTGCCGCCTTCTCGAAATCGTCGCCAAATCGGGCAAGCCGCTTTCCTATCAGTTGGAGGGCCTGCCCAGGCTGGTTTCCACTCCCGAGCTGCGCGTCGACTGCCCCGACGACAAGAAATTCGATGTGGTCGCAAAGGTCTCGGAAATCGTGCGCCGCCACCATCAGGTGGTCGACGTGGACGGCGTGCGCGTTCCCTTCGAAGAAGGTTGGGGCTTGGTGCGAGCTTCGAATACCCAGCCTGTTCTCGTAATGCGCTTCGAGGCAACCAACCAGAAGCTTCTCGAAAAATATCAGAGTGAAATCGAAAAGATTGTGGAGCAGGCCAAGACGGAAGCCGGTGTCTAAGTAACAGGCCCGGGATTGAAAGGAACCAGCGCATTCCCTAATCCCCAATGTTCGGCCCACGTTTTCTTGCGCCCGCTTGCCACGTCGAGAATGAAGTGAAATAATTCCCATCCCACCTGCTCGATCGTGGCGTTTCCCGTCGCAATGCGGCCCGCGTCGATATCGATCAGATCGTGCCATTTCTCAGCTAGTGTCGTGCGTGACGATACCTTTACTACGGGCACTAGGTCTAAGCCATACGGGCTGCCTTCACCGGTCGTGAACACGTGCAGGTTCATGGATGCCAATTGCTGGGTACCGCAGATAAAATCGCTTGCCGGCGTCGCGGCAAACACCAGACCCTTGGCGCGTATTTTTTCGCCATGGCTTGCTACCGCCATAATCGCGCTGCTGCCCGCCTTCGCAATCGAGCCCAGCGCCTTTTCGACAATATTCGCCAGACCGCCGCGTTTATTTCCCGGTGTCGGATTCGCGCTGCGGTCGGCGCCGCCTGCCGCGAGGTAATCGTCATACCAGCGCATCTCTGCGAGCAGCTTGCGGCCCACGTCTTTGTTGATCGCGCGCGGCGTGAGCAGATGAACGGCGTCGCGTACCTCAGTTACTTCGGAAAAGAAAACCGTGGCGCCCGCCCGAACCAAAAGATCGGCGGCATATCCAACAGCCGGGTTGCAGGTCACGCCTGAAAACGCATCGCTGCCTCCGCATTGAAGCCCAACCGACAGCCCGGTAGCCGGGCACGTCCGCCGCTGCCGCCGGTTCAACTCATCCAGACGTTTTTCCGCGGCGCGCATGATCGCCGCTACGCTTTCCGCGAACCCTCGTTCGTCCTGCAAGCGAATCACGTTCAGCTCTTCCAACACCGGGATTCCCAACTGAAACAAGCGCTCCGGCTGCAGCTTCTCACAGCCCAGGCTGACGATCAGCGGCCGGCCGCTGAAGTTCGGATGAAGGCTGATGTGCTTGAGCGTGCGAATCGGGATAGCCGCACCGGCCGCGTCGATCGCCACACCGCAGCCATAACCGTGCGTAACGGCCGCAACGCTATCCACATTCGGGAAGCGCGGCAAAATCTCCGACCGTATGCGCCGCACCGCGTAATCGACCGTCGGAGCCACGCACTGCACAGTGGTCGTAATGCCGAGAATGTTCCGCGTCCCCGTGCTGCCATCGCCGTTCGGAAAACCTTCGAAGCTATAGCCTTCGAGCGGCGGCAGCACGGGCGGCACCGCAGTCGCAAGCGGCATTTGCTCGAGCGGCGGAGCAGCCGGCAAATCGAGCATGTCCTCCCGAACCCAAGCGCCCGCTTCAATCTCACGGTTGGCGAAACCGATCACCTGTCCATAGCGCACCACCGGCCCGCTAACGTCCACCCGCCGAAGCGCGACTTTATGCGCTTGCGGAATCCGTTCGCGAAGGACCAGCCCGCTCTCCGCCGCGCTACCTGCTGCAGCTCCTTCAGGGTCGACAATGATCCCGGCGTTATCCCACTCATGAACGCGAATGTAAACTGGGATCAAATCGCATTCTAGCCATCTTTAAGGAGTAAGCTTTTGACCCATCGCCTGAAACCTGCCCCAACGGTGCTGCTTCTCATGGCCGGTTTCGTGCTGCCTCTCGCGGCCCAGGCCCCGGCCGCGAAGGCGCCTCCGCCCAGACGCCGTGCGGGGGGTGCCGGAGAAGACTACAAGACCTACGATCCGGCCACCATCGAAGCCGGCAAGAAAATCTTTACCGCCAACTGCGCCTTCTGTCACGGCAGCAATGCCAAGGGCGGGGAATCCGGGCCCGACCTGCTGCGCTCCCTATTAGTTCTTCACGACGAAAACGGCGCGTCGATTGGCCAGGTGGTTTTGAATGGCCGCCCTGACAAGGGCATGCCGAAATTCAACATGTCGAGTGAGCAGATCTCGCAAATTGCCGCCTTCCTGCATGACAGCGTCCGGGCCGCCGCCGAGCGCGGAGGCTACAAAATTCTGAACATCGTCGTGGGCGATCCGAAAGCGGGCGAAGCCTATTTCAATGGCGCGGGCCAGTGCAACACCTGCCATTCGGTCACCGGCGACCTGGCGCATATCGGCTCCAAAGACGAGCCCGTCGAAATTCAGCAAAAAATTGTCATGCCGCGCGAGCGGAGGTACGGACCGCGAGCTGCGCCGGAAAGCCCGGGTGAGGCGGTTACCGCCACCGTGACACTGCCTTCCGGGGAATCGATTACCGGCCGCCTGGAACACATCGACGATTTCAGCGTTTCTCTCATCGATGGAAGTGGCGACTACCACTCGTTTCCTCGCAATGGCGAGACGCCCAAAATAGAACTTCACGATCCAATGAAAGGCCACATCGCATTGTTGAGCAAGTATACGGATTCGGATATCCACAATCTCACCGCCTACTTGGTGACTCTGAAATGACCATCGCACGCTTGTTGCTCCCGCTGTGCCTAGGTGTGCTCCAGGCGCAAACCCTGGATCCCAGTCTGCTGCTGAAGCCCGCCACGAATGCTTGGCCCACGTACAACGGAGACTATTCGGGCCGCCGTTTCAGCCCGCTTTCGCAAATCAATCAATCGACCATCAAGAATTTGAACCTTGCCTGGATTTATCGAGTGAATGTAGGCGAGACTCCCGGCGCAATCGTGGGCGGCGAAGGCTCGCCGTCGAAGCGCGGTGAGGGCGGAACAGGCGGCTTCGGTGGGCCATCCGTGAAAGCCACGCCTCTGATGGTGAACGGCATTCTCTATTTCACGACTCCCGATAACACCTGGGCCGTTGATGCGCTCACCGGCCATGAACTGTGGCATTATTTTTGGCGCACCACCGGCGGCATCCACATCGGCAATCGCGGCGTGGGAATGTACGGCAACTGGCTGTTCTTCGAAACGCCCGACAATTATCTGGTCTCGCTCGATGCCAAAACCGGCAAGGAGCGTTGGCACAAAAACATCGCGGATGTGAAGCAGGAGTATTTCTCTACCTCCGCGCCAATCGTCGTCGGCAACCACGTGATCGTCGGCACCGGCGGCGATTCGCTCGATGTTCCCGGTTTCCTCGAAGCGCACGATCCGGAAACCGGAGAAATTCAATGGAAATGGTGGAGCGAGCCGCTCAAAAAAGGCGACCCCGGTTCGGAATCTTGGCCCGACGAATATTCGATGCGCCACGGCGGCGGCATGACCTGGATTCCCGGCACCTATGATCCCGATCTCCACCTCTACTACGTCGGGACCGGCAATCCGAACCCCGTCATGGCGGGTCAGAGCCGCAAAGGCGCGGACTTGTTCACCTGCTCGATTGTTGCCTTGAACGTCGATACCGGAAAAATGGCTTGGTACTTTCAGGCATCCCCGCACGACACCCACGATTGGGATTCCGCTCAAACGCCCATCCTTTTCGATGGCGAGATCAACGGGCAGCCGCGAAAATTATTGGCGCAAGCGAATCGCAACGGCTATTTCTTTGTCCTCGATCGCACCAATGGCAAGAACATCGTTTCGGAGCCGTTTTTGTCCACCATGAACTGGTCAAAGGGCGTGAACGCGCAAGGCAATCCAATTCCAAACCCGGAAAAAGAACCGCAAATCCCCGGTGTGCTGGTCTCTCCGCCATCAGGTGGCGCCACCAATTGGCCGCCTCCTACCTTCGACCCCGAAACCGGCTTGTTCTACGTCAGCGGCTCCGCCTCCTACAGCATCTTTTATCTGACCGATACCGATCCGCACCCCGAAGGCTACGGCGCCGCCGAGCGATCCGCCGGTAGCTTAGGGACTACGTTGCGCGCCATCGATTATAAGACCGGCAAGACCGTTTGGAAGCACCATTACCCGGGCGGCGGCGGATTATCGGGCTTACTAACAACGGCCGGCAAGCTGCTTTTTTCCGGCGATGGCTCTCAGCACCTGGTGGCGTTTGATCCGTCCAACGGAAAAATTCTGTGGCACGCGGGTCTCGCCGCGAACGTCAACAATGGGCCCGAGACCTACCTGCTCGATGGCAAACAATACCTCGTGGTCGGCGCGGGCGACAGCCTTTACGCCTTCACCTTGGCGCAATAATCGCGGGATTGCTTAGGACGAAGCTAATGCCTGCTTGCAGTATTCGTAGCATTTCTCCACTTCTTCCGGAGAAGTGCCCGCGCCCTTGTATTCGTATTCGATAAACGCCGGTACCGGCCACTTCTTCTCTTTCAAAAGCAGCAGCACCTGCTTGATCGGCGTGTCGCCTTCGCCCCAAACCACATTCGCCCCTTCGTTCTTCTTGCGGTCTTTCAAATGCAGCAGAACGATGTTCTCGTGGTTCTTCGTGATGTAATCCACCGCATCGAAATTCGCCGCTGTGAAATGGCCGATGTCGAGATTTACCTTGAAATATTTCGACATCGCCATCGCTGCCGCGAAGCTCTCGGGCTTGGCGAATTGATTCGGGTCCGTGAGGTTCGAATGGCCATGCATGGCCACAATCATCTTGTGCTTTTCGGCAAAAGGAACCACGCGCTTCGCCACCGGAAGCGTAGTGGAAGCGGTAATGATGCCCACCCGCAGCGCCTTCGCCATTTCGAATCCGCGATCGATCTCTTCGTCTGTGAAGCTATCGTTGAAACTCAGGTTGTAGGCGTAAAGGTTGACGCCCGCATCGTCGAATTGCCGGCGGATGCCCTTGAAATAATCGAGCGGAACGCTGAGCCGCCACTTGCGCAGCGCCGTTCGCTCCGCTTCGCGCGCCGCCACACGTGCGGGATCGTTGCGCATCTTGCGCAAATCGGCCGCTGAACCGGCTGGCCTCGGCATGGCCGGTATCGGCGCCTTGTCAGTATGCCCCTCTTCGATATGTTGCGAAAAAAGCTCGCAATCGCCAAGCCCATCCGCGACCATCGCTTTCAGTGCTTCCGTAAACGGCAGGTCCCGAAAGCTGTAGGACTGGACGCCCAACTGAACGCCATCGATTTTCGAATTGATCTTTGCAAAGGCTTTCGCTAATGGCAGGCTGGCAAGAGCCAGTTTCCCGAAATATCTTCTGGTGTACATGCAAACACATCATACTCGCTTCGCTTTCGGGCGACCGTCTAGTATGAGTAAAGTGCGAACCCTTAGTCTTCTCCTCTTATCCGCGCTCGCGCTTACCGCCGCGGACAACCTAGAGATTTTCGGCCACCAATGGACCGTTCCGAATGCCTCCGACTGGAGCACCGGCGAAGAGGCGGGCTCTCCGGTATTGCATTTGGTGACCGGCAGAAATCCGCTCCCCGGACCCCGCCGCCCCTTTCAGTTTGCGCTTGCCGATACACCGCCGTTTCGCAAAGTCACCATCGAAGCCGATGCCAAACCGCTCGGACGATCGGTAATGCTGGTGTTCGCCTACCGCGATCCGGCGCATTTCGATTACGCTCATTTCTCAATCGACACCGGTATCAAGCAGCCGGTCCACAACGGCGTGTTTCATGTTTACGGCGGAGAGCGCGTCCGCATCAGTTCGCCGGACGGCCCCTCCGCGTTCCAGGCCAATAAGCGCTGGTATCACATTAAGCTGGTGTGGGATGGAAGCACCGGAAATGTGCAGGGAAGCGTAGAGGGGCGGCCGATACCGGCCCTGCACGCCGTAGACTTGAGCCTGCGCGAGGGCAAAATAGGCATCGGTTCGTTTGACGAAACGGGCGATTTCAAGAACGTGAAGATCAGCGGCGATCACTAAACTGGATTCTCAAGCAGCCCGACGGCCGGCCTTCCAATAACGCCGAACATACACTGCAATATTGAGGACGCAGACGGCGACTCCGATTCCGGTGAGCACGGCATCTGGTATCGCCGGGTAAACCAGGCGATCGAGCCAATGCAACAGAAATCCACCCTCGTAGGCGCCGCCGGCCCGGTCTTCAAAGAACTGTTCGGCGAGCGTAAGAGGACACGGCAACGGTGACAGCTCGACGATAATCCCCCATCCCAGCGAAAGAACGTGAAAAGTAGCTAGAACTGTACGACCGCGTGTCCACAACGCCCCAAGAACAACCCACAAGATCCACGCCAGATGGATGGTAAGGACAAGAGTTGCCAAACCTTTCACGGATGAAGCTCCCTGTGAGCCATGGTCTGTGGGTCAGACCGCAGGATTCCGAGATCGAGCGGCAAGGACATATTGTTCCGATGTCACGAAAGTGCTGAGGCCCTCATCCGCACCCGATACCGGGCCTGGTCGGCGGCGAGAGTCCGCAGGCGGCTTGAGCTTAGTGCTCCGAAACGCAACAGACCAGTCATCCGATCGTAATGTATTAGTGACGGCGCGCGAATTATACTAGCGGTCACTATGTCTACTCTTGTATGCTGCCGGTCTCGCAGCGTCTGTCTGTTCTTTCTCGCCGCGCTCTCGGGCGCGGGCCTGTTTGCTCAGTTTGAATCCGGTACTGTCCTTGGCACTATTCACGACCCTAGTGGCGCTAACGTCGCCAACGCTACAGTTAGCGTGGAAGACACCAAAACATCGGTCACGAAATCAAGCAAAACCGATAGCAACGGCAACTATGAATTCATCAACATTCCGCTCGGATCTTATCGCGTGCGCGTCGAAGCTTCCGGTTTCCAGACGGCGACGACTGAGCCATTCGACCTGACGGTGGACGCACGTCAACGGGTGGATATGAGCCTGGAGGTCGGAGTGACCTCGCAAAACGTCACCGTGACGTCGGCGGCGGAAATCCTCGAAACCGATAACAGTACGCGCGGCCAAGTCATCAATCCGAAGCAGATCGTAGATCTGCCGCTGAATGGGCGATCCTACGCGGACTTGACGTTGCTGGTTCCCGGCGTTGCTAAATCGCCGCTTGAAAATCAAAGCGACAGTACCCGCGACGCGTCCTTCAATGTGAACGGCCAGCGCAGCGAGCTGAATAGCTTTCTCCTGGACGGGATCGACAACAACGCGTACGGGACGAGCAATCAAGGGTTTTCCAATCAAGTCATTCAACCAAACCCGGATGCGTTGGCGCAATTCAAAGTGGAAACGGACAATTACAGCGCCGAATACGGCCGCGCCACCGGCGCGGTGATTAATGCCACGATCAAGAGCGGCACCAATCAACTGCACGGAGAAGTTTGGGAATTTCTGAGGAACACGGACCTCAACGCCACGGGTTTTTTCAAACCGGTCAACGGCGTGAAGCCGGCCTTCAATCAGAATCAGTACGGAGCCGCGCTGGGCGGCCCGATTGTCAAGAACAAGATCTTTGTTTTCGGCGATTATGAAGGCTTCCGACGCGTCTATCACCCAATTCAATTCGCCACTCTGCCCACTGCGGCAATGAAACAAGGGAATCTCGGCATTGCCGTGAAAAATCCGATCACCGGAACTCTCTACTCGAACGGCATCGTACCGGCATCGGCCATTACCCCGTTCGCGGCGACCGTTCTGTCCGAGCTGCCCGATCCGAATCTGCCCGGGAATTCGAACAATTATTCATCTGCTCCCGCCGACACCATCAGCAGCGATAAGGGCGACATTCGCTATGACGAATATTTCGGCGATAAGTTGTCGTTTTTCGCGCGGTATAGCCAGGACGATGAGCGCATCTACAGTCCACCCGCGATTCCCGGATTGGCGGGCGGGAATGCGAATGGGCCGGTCTACATTCGCAACAAACAGTTGGTGCCCGGAGTGACCTGGACGATGAGCCCCACTTCAGTTTTGGAAGTTCGCGCCGGCCTGGACTATACCGAAGGCGGCAAAAACCCGATAGGGCTAGGTCTTCCGAACTCGCAATACAATATTCCCAACCTGCCCACAAACCCGGCGTTCGCGGGCGGACTTTACTCGCTAAACCTGGCGGGCGGGTTGTCGCAACTTGGCCGCCAGAGCAGTAATCCGCAATATCAGTATCCGAAGGTGCTGGATCCGAAGGTTAACTACTCACGCATCATCGGCCGGCACAGCTTCAAGGTCGGCTTTGAGTACCAGTTGATCGACACCGCCGTTCAGGACTTTCATCCGAAATACGGTGTCGATAACTACACCGGTTTTTTCAGCGATCCGGGCTCTACCAGCGGATTGAGCGCCTCACAGCAGCAGGCTTACAGCATTGCCGACTTCCTGTTTGGGGCACGCAGCCACTACGAGATCAACAATTACGCCGTCGCGCATTTGCGGCAGCGAATGTACTTTGCCTACCTGCAGGACGACTTCAAGGCAAGCGACAAGCTGACCTTGAATTTGGGAGTGCGCTATGAATTTGCGACTCCGCAATGGGAACGCGATAACAAGCTGTCCAATTTCGATCCAAGCACCCAAACGCTGATTTATGCCACGAACGGCAGCTTGTACAATCGCGCGCTGGTGCATCCGGATCCGCACAACTGGGCGCCGCGCGCGGGCCTGGCATATCAAGCCTCTCCGAAGACCGTCATCCGCAGCGCGTACGGGATCAGTTATGTTCAATTCAATCGTCTTGGCGGCGAAAATCTTCTTGCGTATAACGGACCGAACATCGTCGATGCGCAGATTGACCAAACCCCAACCACCGGCAGCGGCATTTGCACGTCGGTAAACGATGCGGCCGGCGCCTGTTTCCGCCCGACTTATCTGGGCTTCCCCAATAATTTCGCAGTTCCGGCCGCTTTCAATACGGCTACCACGCAGGTCCGCTACATACCTGCGAATAATCGGACGGGCTATGTGCAGACGTGGCACTTCACAGTGGAGCAAGAGCTGGCACATAATCTGCTGCTTGATATCGCTTACGTGGGCAACCACGATGTCGGACTGATGATTCTAGCCGACGCAAACCAAGCTGTACCGAATCTAGTCAATCAGAACCTTTCAGTCAACGCCCGCAGGCCCTATACGAACTTCACCACCATCGAGCAGGCTTATAGCGGCGGCTTCGGCAGCTACAACGCTCTACAAGGCAAGTTAGAAAAGCGCTATTCGAGTGGGCTGTATTTTATTAACTCGTTTACGTGGTCGAAAGCCATCGATAATGCTCCCGGCCATCTGGAGAATTACGACGGCGACAACTCGCGCATCAATATTCGCAATCCTACTTCGGAAAAAGGGTTGTCGAGCTATAACCAGCCATTCAACAACACGACTTCTATTGTTTACGATCTTCCGATAGGCCAAGGGCGGCATTTCGCGCTGCCAAACCGGGGGCTCGATCTGCTGGCGGGCGGCTGGTCGGCCGAGGTCATTAATTCAGCCACCTCGGGCCTGCCGATCAATATTACCTATAGCCCCACGACCCAGGGCACGGTGAGTCCGCTTGTCACGCCGCGCCCGAACATCACCGGCGCTTCCCTCTACGCATCGGGTACAAATCCGACACAATATTTGAGCGCGGCTGCATTTTCGGTTCCCTCCTACACTCAGCCTTTCGGCGACGCGGGAAGAAACATTGCGCACGGGCCTTCGCTCGAAGAACTCGATCTGAGCCTACACAAGAATTTCCGGCTCTGGTCGGAGGCCAGCCGCCTCGAATTTCGAGCCGAAGCGTTTAACATTCTGAACAAGACTCTTTTCAACATCAACTCGGGATTCGGCACTTCGGTGAACTCGGGCGGTTTCGGGGTGTTTACGACCACGCTGCCGCCGCGTCAGATCCAGATGGCGCTCAAGCTGGTTTTCTAACAGGCCATCCGTCTTCAAACAATTTCGCTAAACTTGTTGCATTGATGCATGCTCTCGAACCTGCGTGGGAAAATCTCAAACGCGACTTCGAGACAGCGTGCTCGCAAGCGGCCCGGGACGAACGAGCGCGACTGCTTGCCGGGCTGAACCAGTTTTTGCGGCGCTTCCGGCGATATGAAACGGAGCAAGACTGGATTCAGATGGTGGGAGAAGGGGCGGCCGGATTCGCGCGCCAGATAGCGGTGTTTTCGCTCGAAGGCGACATCCTGCGGCTGCGCGGACAAGTGAATCTGGAATTGCCGGAAACATTGTCGTTTCCGTTGGCATCGGCGGGGGCCTTTGAGAGTGTTCGCGCGACGAAGGATGCGGTCACGGCGTTGCGAACATCTGCGGAAGTCGGCGATGCGCTCAGTACTCCCAGTGGAGGCGACCGTGCCTGCTTGTTTCCCGTCGCCAATGGAACGCGCCTCACCGCGGTGCTTTTCGCATCGAGCGACGAAGAGACCGACCTGAATGCGCTGGAGCTGATTTCGGGTCTCGCGGCAAGTATTTTGGAACGGCAGTCGAACGCCGCGCTGCACTCGCAAATCAGTCCTTTGCCGCAGCCTCCCGCTGCCGCATCGCAAGCGGCCCGGCTACCGGCTTGGGCGGATCTCGACCCAAAGCAGCGCCAACTCCATCTGCGCGCGCAACGATTCGCGCGTGTCGCCGTCGCCGAAATACAACTGGCAAAGCCCGAGGCGTGCCGCGCGGGGCGCGAGCAGGGCGATCTCTATCTATTTCTACAGAAAGAAATAGATAAAGCTCGTGAGATCTATGGCAAGCAGTTCATGACGATCTCGTCGATGGTCGATTATCTTCACCGGGAACTCGTGCAAACGGCAGCGGCAGGTGAGCATTCCAA
>DASYAX010000099.1:0-5557 GCA_036501045.1 Bryobacteraceae bacterium | reverse complement strand
ATGGCCGGTACGAGGTCAGATGACGACTCGCCGGACGCCACGTAGCCACGGGCGCCCGCTTTGACCGCCTCGACCACGTAAGCCTCGTCCGTTTGAGTCGTCACGAACAGGACGCCGGTGCCCCCGTTCTTGCTCACAATTTCGCGCGCCGCCGAGAGCCCTGTGAGACGGGGTAGACTTACATCGAGCAGCACAATTTCCGGCCGCCGGTATTCGACGAGCGTGACCGCCTCCCTGCCATCGGCAGCCTCGCCAATGACTTGAAAACCAGATTGCCGCTCGAGAAGCATGCGAAGGCTGCTGCGAATGATGGGGTGATGGTTAGCAAGAAGTATGCGGACTGGCTGCATAAATGCCTGAAGACCGCTCGCACGTCGAGCGACAATAGCATCGTAGCCGCTCTAAAAGCGGCCGGAAATCGTGCCTTCAGGGTATTCTTTTCCGCTTGATTCAGTAGAACCGGCCGAATGACGAGCGAGAGCGATAGGAACAATACAGGCGGTCAGACCCGCCGCCTGCTCTTCGCCGCCTTCGGTGGTCTGCTGCTCTTGCTCGCTCTCACCGGCCTCAATGCTCTCTCGGTCCTTAAACGCATTCAGACGCGCAACGAGAGCATTCGCGAGGATTACGTCAATCGCGATCAGATCCTGCAGCAGCTTCGCTCCGACGTTTATCTATCGGGCACCTACGTTCGCGATCTCCTTCTAGAGCCCGACCCGGCTCTGGCCGACGCACATCGTAAGGAGCTGAACACTGTGCAATGGCGAATCGAGTCGATGACGGCAAAGTATCGCCAAATCGTGCGCAAGGAAGAGCAAACTCAGTTCAGCGAATTGTCGAAAGAAGTCGAAGCCTACTTCGCTTCATTGCGGCCTGCTCTCCAATGGAACGCCGCTCAACGCAAGACGTTCGGGTACGCCTTCATGAAAAATTCTTTGCTGCCGCGCCGCATGGTCATTGTCAGGTTGGCAGATCAGATCGGCCAATTGAATCAAAAACAAATGGAGGCGGGAAGCCGGCAGGTGGCGGACCTGTTTTCGAGTTTTAGAAGATCCGTGATTCTGCTTCTCATTCTTGCGCTGACCGGCGGACTGGCGCTTGCGGGGGGAAGTATCTATCGCATTTTGCGGCTGGAGCGTCTCTCCGCTCTCCGCTTTGAGGAGGTACTGCAAACTCGCGGCGCTTTACGCGACCTCTCCGCTCGTCTGCTGGAGGTGCAAGAAACGGAACGGCGGGCTCTCTCGCGAGAGCTGCATGATGAGGTCGGACAGGCGCTATCGGCTTTGCTTCTCGCCATCGGGAATGTCGCCGCCACGATCTCGCCGGAACATGATTCCGGCGCGCGCGGCCAGTTACTGGATATCCGCCGCGTTGCCGAAAAAACGGTCGCGGTCGTGCGCGATATGTCCCTCCTTCTTCGGCCTTCGATGCTCGACGATCTGGGCTTATTGCCGGCCTTGCAATGGCAGGCTCGTGAGGCGTCCAGAACCAAGAACTTCGCCGTCCAAGTGAATGCCGAATCGCTCTCGGAAGATCTGCCGGACGGCCACAAGACGTGCATCTACCGGGTTGTGCAGGAAGCGCTTCATAATGTGGCAAGGCATGCTAACGCAAAAAATGTGCAGATTCGTCTGGCGGAGCAGAAAGCAGGGCGTTTGACGCTTTCCATTCAGGATGACGGGCGAGGCTTCGTACCGGAACGTGAGAAAGGTGTTGGCCTTCTGGGAATGGAGGAAAGGGTCGTGCACTTACACGGTTCCTTTCAGGTGACATCGCGGCCGGGTCAAGGCACGCTTGTCAGTGTCGAGCTTCCGCTTCCGGCGAGCGATGACAAATTGGCGATATGATTTCAGCGCGCATCGTTCTCGCCGACGACCACACGATTGTACGCAATGGTCTGCGTGTGCTTCTCGAGAGGCAACCCGATTTCGCAGTTGTCGGCGAGGCGGGCAACGGCCGGGAGGCCATTGAGGTCACCGATCGCGAAACGCCGGATGTAGTCGTTATGGACATCGGGATGCCGCTGCTGAATGGTATTGAAGCGACAAAAAGAATCACGGCGGACCATCCCCGCACGGCCGTGCTGATTCTGAGCATGCATTCCGATGAAGGCTATCTCCTCAAAGTCTTGAAGGCCGGGGCTCGCGGTTATCTTTTAAAGGATTCGGCCGAATTCGATCTGATTCAAGCCATCCGCGCGGTTTGCGCGGGCAAGGCGTTTTTCAGCCCGGCAGTCAGCAAAGTTCTGGCGGACGACTATCTCCGCCAAATCCGGCAGCGGGGCGTGGAGGACCCCTACGAATTATTAACCACCCGCGAAAGGGAATTGCTGCAGCTTGTGGCCGAGTTAAAATCCACCAAGGATATCGCCAATCTGCTGGGCTTGAGCCCTCACACGGTGGATACTCATCGCGGCAATATCATGCAGAAACTAAATGTCCATAGCATTCCTGAGCTGATCGTGTACGCGGTACGAAAAGGGATCATCCGCTAGCCGGCAGGGAGGGCGCGCTACCCTCAGAGATAGCTTTGATGAGACACTGCTTTGCCTTTGTTCTCGCATTTTTTCTTATGAATGGCTCAGTACTCGACGCCGCGGCCGCCGGTTCCCAGGCCTTTCCGGACGCCGCCCAGCTTAGGCATATGGCGGCGCAGTTCGCGCCGACTCCGCTCACCGCCGATACCTCGCATCTCACGGCCGGCGATCGCCAGGCCTTGGGTAAACTCATTCAGGCCGCTCGCCTGATCGACGATATTTTTCTTCAGCAGTATTGGAGCGGCGACAAAGCTCTTGCTCGTCAACTTCGCGAAGACACCTCGCCGGTTGGCAGAGCGCGCTGGGCGTTGTTCGAAATCTACAAAGGGCCGTGGTCCGATTTGGATGCGCATCGCGCGTTCCTGCCCGATGTGCCGGAACGCAAGCCGTTGGGAGCAAACTTCTATCCCGAAGGCATGACCCGCGAGGAGTTCGACCGTTGGACCGCATCACTGCCGGCACATGAAGCGGAGCTCGCCAAGAGTTTCTTCACGGTAATCCGCCGCGCGCCGAGCTCGCAGCAACTGGAAATTGTTCCTTTTCACCGGGCTTACCATGATGATTTGGCACAGGCGGCGAAGTTGCTGCGCGAAGCCGCTTCCCTCACCGGAAACGCGTCTCTCAAGCACTTTTTGGAAACGCGAGCCGCCGCTTTTCTCGATGACGATTACTATCGGAGCGACATGGCATGGATGGACCTGGATGCGCCTATCGATATAACGATCGGGCCCTATGAGACCTACAACGATGAACTCTTCGGCTACAAAGCATCGTTTGAGGCCTATATTTGCTTGAAGGACGATGCTGAGACGGCCAAGCTCGCGGGCTTTGCCAGACACTTGCAAGACGTGGAGAACCACCTTCCCATCGACCCCGCTTATCGCAACCCGAAGCTGGGTGGTTCCACACCGATGCGCGTGGTGAACGAGGTATTCTCGGCCGGCGACGGTAATCATGGCGTGCAGACCGCCGCCTTCAATCTCCCCAACGACGAGCGCGTGATCCAGCAAAAGGGGAGCAAGAAGGTGATGCTGAAGAACGTGCAGCACGCTAAATTCGACGGTACGCTGGTTCCTATCTCGCGTGTTATGCTCCCCGCGAGCGCTCAGTCCGATCTGAGTTTCGACTGGTTCTTTACTCACATCCTGGCGCATGAAATCAGCCACGGCATCGGTCCGCACGAGATTACGGTCAATGGGAAGAAAACGTCGGTGCGGCTGGAATTGAAAGACCTATACAGCACCATCGAGGAAGCGAAAGCGGACATAACCGGTCTTTTCATGCTGCAGTACTTTTTTGATAGTGGCGTTTTGCAGGGTGGCGAGTCGAACGAGCACAAACTGTATAACACGTTTCTGGCTTCGTCATTTCGGACGCTGCGATTCGGCATTACCGAGGCGCACGGACGCGGTATGGCATTGCAATTCAACTACCTCACCGATCACGGCGCTTTCGTCGAGCGGCCCGATGGCACATTCGAAGTGAACTATGCCAAGGTGAAAGGCGCGGTTCGCGGCCTCACGCATGAGCTGCTCACCATCGAAGCGCGCGGCGATTACCCGGCGGCAAAGCGCCTCCTCGACGATCTCGGCGTCATGCGCCCGGCGCTCACGCGCGCGCTCGACCGGCTGAAGGACATACCCGTCGATATCCAGCCCGTTTTTCTCACCGCGAATGAACTCACCAGCGCTCATTGAGTCGCTTTTCCTGCGGCTTTTGGGGCTCACGTACCTGTGTGCGTTCGGGTCGCTATGGCCGCAGATTCTGGGCCTCGCCGGATCGCACGGAATCGTGCCGGTAGCCAACACGCTGAATGCCATGCGCGCGCAGCTCGGCAACGGCGCTTTTCTCGACGCCCCTTCCTTATTCTGGTTCAACGCAAGCGATCATGCCATCACCTTGTGCTGCGCGCTTGGATGCGTGGCCGCGCTGTTAATGCTTTGCGGCCTCTTTTCAAGACCGGCTGCCGCCGCTTGCTTCGTGCTCTATCTGTCGCTGGTATCTACCGGACAACCGTTCACTTCCTTTCAATGGGATGCGCTGTTGTTGGAGTCCGGGTTCCTGGCGCTCTTCGTGGGGGCGCCGTGGCTGGTCTGGGCGTATCGCTTTTTGCTCTTCCGGCTGATGTTTGAATCGGGCGTGGTCAAACTGGCGTCGCACGACCCGAATTGGCGAAATTTGCATGCGCTGCGCTTTCATTTTCTAACGCAGCCATTGCCGACTCCGCTTGCGTATTACGCTTACCACGCCCCCGCCTGGCTGCTCGATTCGCTCACCACCGCGACGCTCGCAATAGAACTGATTGCACCGTTTCTGCTGTTTTGCCCCAAGCGGGCGCGCTATATCGGCGTCAGTTTGCTCATGCTGTTTCAGGTTGCCATCATTCTCACCGGCAACTATGCGTTCTTCAATTTACTGACGCTCGCGCTTTGCTTGTGGGGCCTCGATGATGCCACCTTTGAACCGCTAGCGCGTTTCCTTCGACGCCAGTTTCCGGCACGCCTGGAGCTGAAATCGCCGCAGGCGCGTACCGTCATGAACATCGCCGTTTCGGCGCTCGTGGCGATGGGCGTTTTGCAGATCGCGGAACAATTCATACCGGGCTTTCCGGCGGTCGGCATGGGTGGCCTCGAATCCTTCGAACTCGTCAACAGCTACGGCCTGTTCGCCGTGATGACCACAACCCGGCCGGAGATCGTGATCGAAGGCTCTGACGACCAAGTCAACTGGAAGGAGTATTCGTTCCGCTATAAACCCGGGAACCTGCATCGCGGGCTACCTTTGGTGGCGCCTTACCAGCCGCGGCTCGACTGGCAAATGTGGTTTGCCGCGCTAGGCACTTATCAGGGCAACACCTGGGTCGGCAGCCTGATGTATCGCCTGTTGCTCGGCGATGCGTCCGTGGTCGCGCTGCTGAATCCGCCGCCATTTCCGAAACCGCCGCACTATCTGCGCGCGCTGGTTTACGATTACGACTTCACAAGCTTAGCCGAGCGCGCGCGCAGCGGAGCCGTCTGGCAG
>DASYAX010000098.1:0-5238 GCA_036501045.1 Bryobacteraceae bacterium | reverse complement strand
GAGCCACAACGGGTTACCCTCCTTAGTGGCGATCGATTATCCGAAGGCGAGTCCCGGGCATCTTGCGCAACACCCTCTTTCAAGTCTTGTTTCTCGTCGCGACGTTCGCTGGGAGCGCGCCGGTTCAGGCACAGAGCTGGACCTCGCTTAGTCACCAGCCGGGCATCGGGATCAGTTACTGCCTTCTATTAACGGATGGCGGCGTGATGTGCCAAGGCGGAGTCAACTGGTACAAGCTGACGCCGGATCTGACGGCAAGCTATATAAACGGGACCTGGTCACAACTGGCGAGTCCGGCTGGCTATGAGCCGAACGTCTACGCAGCGGCGGTTCTGGCCGATGGGCGTGTGGTGATCGAGGGCGGCGAATACAGCACGACAGGCGCAGTCGTGCTCAGCAATCAGGGAGCGGTTTACGATCCCAAAACCAATACCTGGGTTGCGCTCGCGCCGCCGAGCGGTTGGTCTTACATCGGAGACGCGCCGTCGTGCGTGCTGGCGAACGGAAAATTTCTGATCGGCAGCAAGCTCGATTCGCGCATGGCGGAACTCGATCCGGCAACTCTTACGTGGACGGACGTCAGCTCGAGCGGCAAGGGCGACGCGTTCAATTCGGAAGAGAACTGGACGCTTCTGCCCGATGGCAGCATGTTCACGGTGGACGTGAAAAGCGCACCCAATAGCGAGCGATTCCTGCCGTCTACCTCAACCTGGGTTACCGCCGGAAACACGCCCAGCAGTTTGCCCTCGCCTCCCGACGAAGGACCGATTACGATTGCACCCGGCGTCATTTATACGCCACCGGGTGACATGGGAGCGGCGGTGCTTCGGCCGGATGGAACGGTATTCGCAGAGGGTGGGAACGGACATAACGCGATCTACACGCCGCCCCCGGCGAATTCGGGCGCACCTGGCGTTTGGACGGCGGCTCCTAGTTTCCCATCGGGTTTAGCGGTGGACGATGGACCGGCGTCGCTGTTGCCAAGCGGCCGCGTACTGGCCGTTGCAAGTCCGGGCGACAGCGGCCTAGGCTTGTCGTTTTTCGAGTTTGATGGAACGAATTTGATTCCCGTTCCGCAAAATCTTAACGGCAATGCGGACTCGACCAACTACACGATCCTGTTATTGCTGCCTACCGGCCAAGTGCTACTGGTGGATGGATCAAGCCTGGTGCAAATCTACACTCCAGCTTCGTCGCCCACTTACAATCCGGCCTGGGCTCCTGCCGTCAGCTCGTTTCCGGCGGCTCTCACGAATGGCGCTTCCTACCAGATCACGGGAACGCAGTTCAACGGCCTGTCACAAGGCTCAACCTTTGGGGATGAGAATCAGAACGCAACGAACTATCCGCTGGTGCGCATTACCAACAACGCGTCGGGTCATGTTTCTTACGCCAGAACGCACGATCACAGCAGCATGGGCGTTGCTACCGGAAGCGCGCCGGTCTCGACAAACTTTGACGTACCGGCCAGCGCCGAGTGGGGCGCGAGCAAACTGGAAGTGGTCGCAAACGGCATTCCTTCCGCTCCCGTGGCGGTCGCCGTTAGCGGCGCAACCCTTCCTACTGTGACGCTCACTTGCCCGGCGGCGACGGCACACGTTGGCGTTTCTTACAACTCCGCGCTATTGGCCAGTGGCGGCCAACCACCGTTCAGCCTGTCGGTAATCGGCGGCGGCTTGCCCGCTGGCTTGACTTTGGCTCCGGGCGGCAACATCACCGGCATTCCGACGACCGGCGGCGTCTTCGCCTTCACGGCGCAAGCGGCGGATTCTTCGAGCTTGACCGCGGGTACGGTGACGGCGAATTGCACGATTACGATTCCGCAGCCCGGCGCGGGTCCTTCTGCAATTTTTGCGGGCCAGGACATCAGCACACGCGGCAGTTGGAAGGGCGTCTATGGGCAAGATGGCTGGACGATCCCCAACGATTCGAGTCACGCGCCCGCTTATGCTGCCGTGACTCCATCCGGGGCGAGCACCTGGACGTGGTCGCCGCAAAGCGTCGACCCGCGCGCGCTTCAGACGGGAACTTCGGGGAGCTACCGGATCTTGTCCACGTTCTATTCCGGCACGAGCTTCAGTTTTGATTTCAACCCAACGGACAGCCTGACACATCAAGCCGCGCTGTATTTGCTGGACCTGGATACGCGCAGCCGCGCGGAGACCATCTCGATCCTCGACGCGACGAGCAACGCAGTTTTGGATTCGCAGCCGGTATCGAATTTCAACGGCGGAATTTACTTCACTTGGACAATCAAAGGGCACGTGCGGATTCAGGTGACTTACACGGGCGGCTTGAATGCGGTGCTCAGCGGGCTGTTTTTCGATACACCTTCCGGTAGCACGGGCAACACACCGCCTACGATTTCCATCTCGAACCCTTCAGCGGGCAGCGTGTCGGGCACGGTGGATCTCTCAGCGACGGCGGCGGCTACCACCGTTGGGGCCACGATGGCGTTGGTGCAGTTTCAAGTGGACGGAGTGAACCTGGGGGCGGCAGTAACGGGCGCTGGTCCCACCTACTTGGCCGAATGGGATAGCACGAAAACGGTGAATGGCGCGCATGTGTTGACGGCGGTAGCGACCGATAGCTTGGGGCAGACTGCCGCAAGCTCGGTCAACCTGACGGTCTCAAACGCCGGGTCTTCAGGCGGCTCATCGGCAGCCTTTGTCAAGACTGACGCGACGACGCAGGGCAGTTGGGTTTCAAGCTATAGCCAGGACGGATATCTCATCGCGAATGCGGCCAACGATACGCCAAGCTATGCCGCGGTGAGTCTCGCCGGAGCCGCTTCTTACACCTGGTACAGCTCAACCACAGATCCGCGCGCGCTGCTAGTTAGCGCGACCTCGAGTGATCGCATTGCCTCCACTTACTATGCGACTAATAGTTTTACTTTCGATGTAAATGTCACCGACGGCCAGGCGCACCAGGTGGCGCTGTACTTACTCGATCTCGACACTTACACCCGGGGCGAGACGATCTCGATTCTTGACGCCGTTACGTCCGCGGTACTCGATACACGGCCGTTCTTGAATTTTCACAATGGCGTTTACGCCGTCTGGAATCTGCAGGGTCACGTGCTGATCAAAATCGTCAACAACGGCGGATTAAACGCCGTGGTCAGCGGTCTGTTTTTCGGAACGGGCGGCGGTAGCGGCACGACATCGCTGCCGATGGTGAGCATGACCGCCCCGGCTGCCGGAAACGTGTCGGGTACCGTTACCGTCGCGGCAAACGCCAGTTCTCCAGTGGGAATCGCGGCGGTGCAATTTCAGCTCGATGGCGCAAATCTGGGCGCCCCCGCGTCCGGCGCCGGATCAATGTTTTCTGCCTCGTGGAACACCAGCTCGGCCGCAAATGGTTCACACATTTTGACTGCGATTGCGACCGACAATCTGGGACAGAGCGCCACTTCGAGCGGCTTGACCGTGAATGTGGCGAATGCCGGCGCGGGATCATCCGCTAGCGCCGCATTTGTCAAGTTCGACGCGGCGATACAGGGAACATGGAAAGGCGCCTATGGCCAGGATGGCGAGCTGATTGCAAACGACGCGAACCACGTGCCTACTTATGCCGCAGTGAACCCGGGTGCGGCGAGCCTTTGGACCTGGGCAGCATCGACGACGGATCCGCGCGCACTTCAGAAGAGCGCATCAACGACGGATCGCATCGCCTCGACTTACTATTCGGCCACGCTCTTCAGCTTTGACGTAAATCTGAGCGATGGGCAGGCGCATCAAGTCGCGTTGTACTGCCTGGATTTCGATAGCACCACGCGCAGCGAGACGATTTCGATTTTGGACGCCGGCAGCAACGCTGTGCTCGATTCGCGGAATCTGGCGAACTTTCACAACGGCTTGTGGGCGGTTTGGAATTTGCAGGGCCATGTGCTCATTCAGGTGAAAAGCACGGGCGCGACAAATGGCGTGGTGAGCGGCGTGTTCTTCGGGGCTGGCGGCGGCTCGACCGCTGCTCCACCGGCCGTCAGCATCACGGCTCCCGCGGCGGGCGATGTTTCCGGCAGCGTTACGCTTTCGGCGAACGCTTCCTCGACCGCCGGCGCCGTCTCGGTCCAGTTCCAACTGGACGGCACAACCAATTTGGGCGCTCCGATTCCGGCCGCACCTTATAACTACGGCTGGAACAGCGCGAGCGTCGCCAACGGCGTCCATACATTGACCGCAATTGCCACTGACCGCTTGGCGCAACAGACAACATCAGCGGCCGTCAACCTCACCGTCAACAACGGCGCCGTTGGCGGCGCTACGGCGGCATTCCTGAAGAAGGACACCGCGACGGAGGGAAGCTGGAAGACCGTTTACGGAAGCGATGGAGCCCTCATCGCGAACGACGCCAATCAAATGCCTGCCTACGCGGCGGTCGCTTTGTCGGGCGCGGCGCCATTCACCTGGGTCATTACGCAGGACCAGCGAGCGCTGCAGCAATATTCCGGAAGCGCGCGGACGGCGTCCGCCTTTTATGCCTCACCGGGATTCACCATCGATTTAAATCTGACGGATGGAAACACCCACCGGTTGGCGCTCTATTTTCTGGATTGGGATAACGCAGGCCGGGCGGAGAACGTCACGCTTTTCGATGCCGGTACCCAGCAGCCGCTCAACGCGCAAAGCATCTCGACTTTCCAGCAAGGGGCTTACCTGGTATGGAACGTAAAGGGCCACATTACGGTGAAGTTTCAGGCTACGGCCGGATCCAATGCGGTGGTCAGCGGCTTGTTTTTAGCGCCCGGTTCGTAGTTGCTAAAAACAAATCATGAACACTTTTGACCCAATCACCCGGCGGCGTCTGCTGAAAGATTCCGCGCGACTGGCCGCAGCAGCGGCAGCTTCGGCGCTGATGCCGCCGCATGTGCAGCGTGCACTGGCCCAGGAGACACCAAAACGCGGTTCGCTGCGGGACGTCAAACACGTTGTGCTTCTGATGCAGGAGAATCGATCGTTCGATCATTATTTCGGCACACTGGCAGGCGTCAGGGGATTTGGAGACGCAAACGCCTTGAAACTCGCAAACGGCCAATCCGTGTTTTATCAGCCAGACGCCGAAAACCCCAAAGGCTATCTGCTTCCCTTTCACTTGGACACGCGAGCGAGCAGCGCGCAGAAGATTCCCTCCACCGGCCACGCCTGGGCGGTACAGCATGAAGCATGGAACCCAGCGGACAGATGGATCAATGGCTGCCCGCGCATCGAAAGGCCGACGGAGCAAACGGTCCTT
>DASYAX010000097.1:0-11661 GCA_036501045.1 Bryobacteraceae bacterium | reverse complement strand
GGAGGAGAGTGCATGAAGAAAAGCAGCCGGTTTACCGGTTTAGTGCTGACGCTGCTGGGAGCGATGGTGCTCCTGAATAATCTGGGCAAGCCGCGTGTGGAGGCCTGCACGGCTCCGATGTCGGGGGACTCGTCGCTTCCGGCATATGTTTGGGGATCGGCTTCGTTGGCTTGATGGGCAGGCTGAAGCTTTGGAGCTTTGGAACGAGTAGGGTGCGGGGAGACGGTCGGTCATAACATTCCGTCCCCATCGTGAGTTCCAAATATCGATGGTCTAGACCTACTCGGCGATCTTGCGATTCTAAATTCGCAGTTAGGGCCAATCGAACTCTGCTGCATGTGGTTTGATGACCTCTACTTTCCAGGTCAATCTCAGCCCCCGGAGTATCCTCGCGAAACTTGGGAGCGAGGACAGCTTGAGTGGAAGGCCTGCTTCAACACTCATGAATTGCAGGCGTTAGCCAAGTTCCATGAGGTATTTGCTTCGAAAGTTGATGCGCTTCCCGACGCTGGCCAATGGCAACAAGACTTGGGCTGGCAGGAGGTAAGCAAGGCGGCTCGCGTGGCCCTTGACGATCTTGAACGCTGCCACTCTAATCTGGGTGCCTAACTGCGGTTTGGTGCCTCGCAAGCGGGACCGCCGGCTCCTTTGAAGTTCCGAGCCATAAGTCCGGTTCGAGGAGATCGGCACCGCGATGTTATCGAGGACCGTAATAATGCCGGGCTTGGGGACTCGAACAGCGTTTATGGGGATTTACCCGAAGTGGGCACATCTACGGCTGGCGCGTTCTACGTCAACTTAACGGCGAACACTCCAAATTTCCCCTCTGGCGCATCATCCGGCCCGGATCGGCCGATATAAGCCGACTTATCAGTCTTCATTTTCGAGGCTTGCGAGCCATGTCACAACAGCTTGACAGTCGCTCACTGTTTACTGTACTATGCAACTAATACTTTGTGATCTTCCATATCCATCCCGACTCCGGTGTCCCGATTTATCTGCAGTTGGTACAGCAGGTCACCCATGCAATCGAAACGGGAGCCCTGCGTCCCGAGGATCAACTCCCTCCCATTCGTAGCGTTGCGGAGGACGTTGTGACAAATCCGAACACAGTGGCCAAAGCCTACCGCGAGCTGGAATACCGAGGAATCATCGAGTTGCGGCAAGGCATTGGAGCTTTTGTGCGGGCAAATTCTCCGGCGGCGGGCCAGGCCGCAGCCATTAGGCGGGCGCACCGGCTAGTGGAGAACGCAGTGGCGACCATGCGCAAACTGGGCCTCTCAGAGCCAGCCATGCGCCGAGTCTTTGAAGCGGAACTGTCGCAGGAATATGAGGTCCATGCGGCCTCTCGAACAGGAGGTAAGTAATGACTATGGATCAAGCCATCATGGCTGTTCAAGGGCTCCGAAAGCGATTTGGAGCGATGGATGCGGTCAATGGCCTCGATTTCACCGTGCCACGGGGATGCGTCTGCGGCTTTCTCGGCCGGAACGGCGCGGGCAAGACGACAACCATCAAAATGCTTTTGGGCATGACGCACGCCGACGGAGGTGAGGGCCGCATCTTTGGGGAGCCGATCGGCACGGAAGCCGCTAGCGTGCGCATCCGTCAGCGCACCGGGTTTGTTGCCGAGGTCAAGGAGTTCTATCCGTTTATGACGGTCCGGCAGATGATCGACTTCCACCGTGCCTTTTATCCTCAATGGCAAGACCGATGGGAGCAGCGCTGCCTGAAAGATTACGAACTGCCGCTCGGGCAGAAGACCGGCAAGCTCTCGAAAGGAACGCGTTCGAAGCTCGCCCTCCTGCTGGCGTTCTCTTGCGGAGCCGATCTTCTGATTCTGGACGAGCCATCGGAGGGGCTTGATCCGGTTGCGGTCGAGACCTTTCTGGAACACCTCGTAGCGCTGGCCGCTGACGGCCGCACAGTCTTCTTCTCCTCTCACCAATTGGACGAAGTCGAGCAAGTATGCGAACGAGTCTGTCTGATCGACCATGGCCGCGCCGTCCTTGAAACCGATCTTGATGAGTTGAAAACCAGGGTTCGGAAAGTATCGCTCACTTTCCCTGATTCGGTACCTGAGGCCATTTTTGATGAAATGGCGGTGAAACATCTGAAAGTGCGCGGGCGCTCCGCCTCTCTGCTGATCGACGGCGACGTGGAAGCGCTGGATGCGCGGGCGCGGGCCGCAGGTGCGACCAGCATTGAGTTTGCGCCCGTCAACCTGAAAGAGATTTTCCTGGAGACCGTAGGAGGAAGGTCATGATTACAACACTCTGGCGGAAACACTGGATGGAACTGCGCGGGATCTGGGCATTCAATGCGCTATTCGCGATCCTCCCGGCAATAGCGTCCGCTTCAGGGCCGGTTGCTCCTCTCGTGCATAATTTCATCTACGTGTTCGCGTTCTTCGCGCTCGCGATGTTCCCTGTTCGCTTTGCCGGCACCGGCTTAGCAACATCGAAGGGCTTCCGCGCGCCACGAGGGGCGGACCCCTCGCTTCTTTTCACACTCTCGCTTCCGGCCCGCCGGCGGACGCTTTTCTTCTACCGTACAGGCTTTTGCCTGCTGGCAATGGAAAGTGTGGCGATATTAGGACTGGTGATGGCCGCCGTCGTTTTTGCGCACTCAGGCGACTCAATGCGGGTGTTTGCCGAAGGTCTGCGGATCCTGCTTCTCATGGTTCCACTCTACTTTCTTGACAGCCTTCTATCGATCCGATTTGATGCGGTCAGTATTACGCAGGTCCAGATATTGGGCGCTGGGGTGTTCTGGTTTGCGTCGCCCCACTTGGGCGTGAATCCGCAAAGGATCGCGGCTGTGCTCTCCGGGATCGCGCCCATAAATTTCGTACTGTTGACGTTATTGGTCGCAGCGGGCCTAGCAGCCGCCACCGTCTGGTTACTAAACCGGCACGACTATTGATCTTGGCGGCTTGGAAGCAGAATGAACCGTAGATGGAATGAGGCGGTGTATTCATCTAAAGAACTTTGAGGGAGACACGCCAGACTCGTCCCCACAAACGCCGATTTCAGATTGCATGATCACTTGTAATTCCGTATCGGATGACGCTCCCCCGGTAGTACTTGCGCATCGAAGATGACAAAAAACCTAGCGGTCCGGATACAATCCTGGAAGTAGTGACAGAACCCTGGGCACCCCTGCGGGCGCTCGCAGGCGTGCCGGCGCAATTATGAGGCAGTTAGCGTGGACGGCAGTGGCCTGAAGAAAGGGAGACAACCTCGCATACCGGAGGAGCGGTCAGGAAGTCATGTCCAGTCTCGTTACAAACGAAAAGCAGGTCCTTGAAAAACTATTCCAAAATGGGCGGGGGCTTTCCTTTGCGGAGGCATTGCAAGAGACTTGAACTTCGTAGGAGAAGACGTCAAGAAATTTAGCCATGCGTTGCGGGATTTCAGAAACTACATTCATCCTTATCAGCAAGTCTCGTCCCGCTTTAATCCAGATAAGCACGCCGCGAAAATCTGCTGGCAGGTTTTGCAGGCGGCGATCACGCAAATATCGAAATAGCAAGCGCTGACGATGCAGGCAGCGGCGTCGCCACCGATTTGTCGCCGGCACGGATTACTCCCCACAACGCCGTACTCTCCTGGAATCCATCTGGACGAGAAGTCGGCATCTCGGAAACGTGCAGGCCGAATACAGCATGAGAAGTCAGGCTTCTCGTGCGCCACTGCCCCCAGGTCCTATTCGAGGAAGTGTCCACTCTCGCCCGGTAAGAAACCCTTCTCCACGCCGAGGTGTACCTTCACTTGGCCACATTCGAAATAGCAACCACCGCGCATGCTCAGACGTGAGAGCTTGCGCACTTCCGATATGCCTGGCAGCCCTCAATAGAATGACCGCGCATCGTCCTCTCGCGATCAGGCGGCATAGCAAGTTGAATATCGTCGAGCGGGATGACGTGCAAGTTTGACACCTCGCCCGATCGTTCGGAAGTAACTGGTTCTCTTTTCCGTTCTAACTCATGCTCCATCATGCTTCGACATCTGCCGGTCACAGCCCTGCAAAATTTCCTCTTCTCCAATCCCGCCAAACACTTACCGGCAATTCCCACCCGCCGCTTATTCGATCCGCCCATCCCCCTGCTACCGTGAAGCCGCGATCACCGCGCCTTTATATATGACCAACCGTGAACTACGTACCCGCCGCCGCGCCGAAGAGCGCAAGGTCCGAAAACTCGAACGCAAACTCGAGACCATCAGCGTGCCCTCCCAAGCCGATCCGGAACCGGTCCCTGAAATTGGCTTCGTTTCGCAAAAACCGCCATGCGACGCACGCCGCGCCGAAATCAATCGCCGGAATGCCCAAAATTCTACCGGCCCACGCACCTCGGAAGGAAAACGTGCTTCGTCCGGCAACGCCACCAAGCATGGTCTCGCCGACGGCCAACTCATCGTCGCGGGCGAAGACGCCGCCGCCTTCGAGGCGCTCCAGTCCGCGCTGCTCGGGGAACATAGTCCCGCCAACACCACCGAAGAACTTCTCGTGATTGAAATGGCGCAATCTCACTGGCTCACCCAACGCGCCATTCGTCTGCAAAACGGCTGCTTTACCCCTGACGGCGTCGACGCCAAGGGCTTGGCGCTCTTTCTCCGCTACCAGACCACGCACCAACGTGCCTTTCATAAAGCCCTAAGCGCGCTGCTCGCCCTGCAAAAGGCGCGTCGCAAGACCGAAGTTGGCTTCGTTTCGCAAAATCAGCCCCGCGCCGCGTCAAGAACTGGCTTCGTTTCGCAAAATTGGCCTTCAGAGCCGGATCGCGATGGCTTCGTTTCGCAAAATCGTCCCGAACCGCATTCCCCGGAGGTCGCAAGCGCGCTCCAAGCGGCCTGAATAACGTTTCAAATAGCACGAATCCCCCACGCCTACCTTTTGACAATCGACAAGAGCGGCTGTAGCCTTTTTGTAGAGCGCCAGGAGAAGTGCAGACCGATTGGCTAAACAGAAAAGCGATTTGTTGCAAGGCACACTCGACGTCCTGGTCCTGAAAACGCTCGATCCCGAGCCCATGCACGGCTGGGGCATCTCGCAGCGCATTCTACAAATTTCGGAAAATGTGCTGCAGGTCAATCAAGGCTCCCTGTATCCGGCTCTTCACCGGCTCGAGGACCAGGGATTAATTCGCTCGAGTTGGGGAGCTTCGGAAAACAACCGGCAGGCCAAATACTACGAGTTGACTCGGCTCGGGCGTAAACAGCTCACCGACGAAACCGAAAATTGGCAGCGGCTCTCCAGAGCCGTCGACCGCGTTCTAGGCATTTCGTAAAGCGGCCGCATGAGACATAAAATCAGCGCCATCGTACGCTTCCTGCTGAACCGGCGGAGGCGCGAAAGCCAGCTCGACAGCGAGTTCCGCTTTCACATCGAACGGCAGATCGAAGAAAATATCCGTCGCGGCATGAAACCGGAGAAAGTGCGGCGCGCGGCCCGTCAACTGGTCGCTGTCAACCGGTCGATCAAACCGGTTTCGCCAATCGTCTGGTCGTGCGTACTTGGGTTGACCCGATGACTCTCGCGCCGCTGGTCCGCGCAGCGCTCCGTAATGTCGATCCTCAGCTAGGCATCGATCAGGTGGCTACCGTCGAGGACCTCAAGGAAGAATCCTTCGCCTCACCGCGCGTAATCGCCGCACTACTCGCTCTTTTCGCAGTTCTGGCCACGGTGATCAGCGCCAGCGGCATTGGTGGCGCTGCCCTGGCCCTATCGGTAACATCTGATGGGAGTATACTAGTCGGCAAACCCGGGTCCAGGTGGTTACCCGGCAAATCCTTCCAGGGGCCTACCATTGCTGACTCTCCGGCGTCTGAATTTGGCGTTGCTCGGCGGTTTTTTCTTCGTTGCCTCCGTTTTCGGTCAATCGACCGGGGCGATCCAGGGGACGATCACTGATGCCACGGGCGCGGCGATCACAAACGCGACAGTCACGATTCACAGTGACAGTACGGGCGCCGACCGTACTATCATCACGGATGCATCGGGCATCTATTCGGCGCCCTCGCTACCGGTGGGCAGCTATAGCGTTCAGGTGAAGGCTGCCGGCATGGCGCAGATCAATGCAAGCCATCTGGTGGTTTCCGTCGGAACCACTACGACGCAGGATTTCAGCATGAAAGTAGCGTCTACGTCGGAGGTGGTCGAAATACAAGCCACGGCTCCGGTGGTGGAAGGCGCGTCCGTGTCGGTTGGCACGGTGGTGAATCAGCGGACGGTGCAAGAGATTCCGCTCAATGGCCGGCATTTTGTCGATCTCGCTTTGTTAACGGCGGGCACGGTTACGCCGCCGGCGAACGGGTTTCTGACAGCGCCTTTGCGCGGCCAGGGTTCGTTTTCCTTTAACTCGGCAGGCGCGCGCGAGGACAGTGTGAACTTCATGATTAACGGGATCAACCTGAGCGACCCGAATCAGAACCAGATCACCTTTCAGCCGACCATCAACACGGTAGATGAGTTCAAGATCGACAATTCGACGTTCAGCGCCGAATACGGGCGCAATTCCGGTTCGATCGTGAACATCGCTACACGAATCGGCGAGAACCAATGGCATGGTGAAGCGTACGAGTTTCTTCGCAACAACGACCTGGACGCGCGGAATTTCAGCAATCCGACGAATGTGACGGCCGCGGGCGCTCTGGTAGCGAATCCGCAATCGCCATTTAAACGAAATCAGTTTGGCGGCGATGGCGGCGGCGCAATCCGCAAGGACAAGGACTTCATCTACCTGAGCTACGAAGGGCTGCGGCAGCGGCAGGCGGTGCCGATTTCCACACAGACGTTGACGGCCGCTCAGATCGCGCAAGCGCAAGCCACGAGCGATGCAATGGTCAAGAGTTTGCTGCCGCTCATTCCCGCTCCTAACTCGGGAACGAATCAATATGTTTCGGCGGCCGTGGCGCCGGTCAACATTGAACAGGGAACTGCGAACTTCAGCCATATTTTTTCCGAAGCGCACCGGTTGAATGGGTATTATGCTTTCCAGCGCGACGAACGCAATGAACCGCCCTCCACCGATGGCAACAGCTTTCCGGGCGGAGGCGATCAGCGCAACGGCAAGCGGCAGCTTCTGACTCTCAACGAATCATGGATCATTAGCCCGACGCTAGTGAACGAAGCGCGTCTCGGCTATAACCGCATTCACATCACCTTTGTCGCCGACAACATGCTGAACCCGGCCGATTACGGTATCAGCAGCGGCGTTTCCGGCCCGATCGGCATTCCGCAGATCACCATCTCCGGCGTATTCACCTTCGGCGGCATCAACGGGTTCCCGCAGGGCCGCGGCGATAACACAGCGGTAGCGTCCGACACGCTGAGTTGGGTTCGGGGCAACCACACTATCAAGTTCGGCGGAGAATTTCGAAGAGCCAACACCGATAATTTCTCGGCCACTCCCGGAACGTTTACCTTTCCGAACGTCAACGCCTTCCTGGCTGATCAGGCGACCGGCTTCACGTCGAATCCATCCAACCGGTCAAACCGTACGTACGGGAACGCGCTCGGGGCGTTTGTGACCGATGCCTGGAAGGTGACGCCTTCGCTGCTGCTGAGCCTGGGTCTTCGCTACGACTGGTACGGAACGCCTACCGAAGCCGAGAACCGGTTTGTAGTGTTCGATCCCACGACCGTCACGCTGCAGCACGTAGGCCAAACGGGCGGGCCGGCGCTCGCCTATAACCAAAGCGCGAAGAATTTTCAGCCGCGCGTGGGATTCGCCTGGAAGCCGTTCCACAACGAACAAACAGTGATTCGCGGCGCGTACGCGATCATGACCGATCAGCCGACGCTCGGCTTGGTAACGGGTTTGGCATCCAACCCTCCTTATGCTTTTCCCGTCTCGTTCTCACCGAGTAAAACGGTACCTTTTGTGACGCTCGGAAACGCCTTCGCGGCGGCCGGCGGGAGCGTGGCGCCGGTTTCAATCGCCCACAATTATCAGGACGCCTACGTTTCCGAATGGAACTTCAATGTCGAGCGGAAGGTTGGTCCGGACGTCGGACTGATGGTGGGTTATTTCGGCAGCAAAGGCACGCACCTGAACCTGGAGCGCAACTACAACCAGATCACGAATGGCGCGCGCATTTATCCGGCGCTTTCCGCCAGTAGCCCGATTGATCCCGGGATGCCGCTTTCGAACATCGGCGTCTATGAGAGCGATGGCAACTCGTCGTACAACGGACTGTGGGTGACGGCGAAAAAACAGGTCGCCAAGGGTTTGCAGTTTGAGGCCGATTACACCTGGTCAAAATCGATCGACGACAATTCGCGCAATGTGCAAGGCCTGGTGCTGCAGGATAGCTTTAACATCGCCGGCGATCGCGGTTTGTCGGACTTCGACACGCGGCAGCGCATCGTCGTGAGCGGCGTTTACTCTCTGCCATTTCATGGGAATCGGTTCAAAGACGGCTGGGAGCTATCGCTGATCGAGCAAACCCAGGCCGGTAATCCGATCAACTTCCATACCTCGAATTCCGCCTTTACCGGTTCGGCGCTCTTGCGGCCCAATGTAACGGGTCTGGTCGAAACCGGCTTCACTCCGGCCACAAATGGCAGCGCTACCTCGGTTGGTTATATACAGAATCCCTCCGTGCTGGTCGCGGGAACGGGCTTTGGCAATCTGGGCCGCAACACGATCATCGGGCCCGGATTTTCGAATTTGGACGCAGGGCTGGTCAAGGACACGAAAATCACGGAAAGGCTGAGTTTCGAGATTCACGCCGACGCCTTCGATCTGCTCAATCAAACCAATTTCACGCAGCCCGTTTCAACGGTCGGGTCCGCCACGCTGGGTACGATTACCGGCGGCACGCGCTTTCCGGCAGGGGATGGCGGGTCTTCGCGGCAACTGCAGTTGGCCATGAAGCTGATCTTTTGACCCGCGGTTTTCGGGCGGGCATGGGGCTGATCTAACCTAGTAGTAAGCCCCCATGTCAACGAGCGTTTTGGAAGCTCCGCAGGTTGAGGAGCTGTATCGCAGCCTCGAGGAGAAGGTTCGCGCGCTGCGGCCCAAAGAAGACTTGGCGGCGCTCGACCGCGCTTATCGTTTTGCCGCCGACCGGCACAAACCGCAAAAGCGTAAATCGGGCGAGCCCTACATCACGCATCCGCTCGCGGTGGCGCACATCCTGGCGGACATGCAAATGGACCTGGTTTGCCTCGAGACCGGCCTGCTGCATGACGTATTGGAAGACACCAGCGCGAAGCCTGAGGAATTGCGTGAGAAATTCGGCGAAGACGTCGCGCGCTGCGTGGATGGCGTAACCAAACTGAGCAAAATCAGCTTCGCCAACCGCGATGACCGGCAAGCGGAAAGCCTGCGCAAGATGCTGCTCGCGATGACCACCGACATTCGCGTCATTATCGTGAAGCTGGCCGACCGGCTGCATAATATGCGAACCATCGGCTCGCTGCCGCCCGACCGGCGCGAAGCGGTGGCGCAGGAAACCATCGATATCTATGCCCCCATCGCGCACCGCCTCGGTATGGGCAAAGTGCGCGGCGAGTTGGAAGACTTGTCTTTCCAGGCGCTGCAGCCGGAAGCTTCGGCGGATCTCATGCGCGAGATCGATACCAAGCGGCAGCAGCATGAAGAGCTGCTCCATCAACTGCAAACGCAGATCGAACAAAAACTGCAGCGCGAGGATGTTCCGGCGCGCGTGCAGGGGCGCGTCAAGCGCGCCTATTCGGTGTATTTGAAGCTAAAGCGGCAAAAAATCACGCTCGATCAGGTGTATGACGTGCTGGCGGTGCGCATCATCACGGATTCCGTTAAGAACTGTTATGCCGCGCTAGGAGTCATCCATAACGAATGGAAGCCGATTCCCGGGCGCATCAAAGACTTTATCGCGATGCCGCGGCCGAATTTGTATCAATCGCTGCACACCTCGGTGATCGGGCCCGGCGGCGTGTCGTTCGAAGTACAAATCCGCACCGACGAGATGCACCGGATCGCGGAAGAAGGGATCGCGGCGCACTGGAAATACAAAGAGGGTAGTAAAGGCCCGGGCGATGACGATCAGCGCATCGCCTGGCTGCGGCAACTAGTGGAATGGCAGCGCGAGATGAGCGATTCGGGCGATTTTCTTTCGACGCTCAAAGTGGATTTGTATTCCGAAGAGGTCTACACCTTCACGCCGCGCGGACGAGTCATCGTTTTGCCGCGCGACGCCACGCCCATAGACTTCGCTTACGCCATCCATAGCGACGTCGGAAATACCTGCGTAGGGGCGCGCGTGAATGGCGCCATCAAGCCGCTCAAAGCAACGCTCCGCAACGGCGATGTCGTGGAAATTCTGACGCAGACGGGCCATCAACCGAGCCGCGATTGGCTGATCGTGGTGAAAACCTCGCGCGCGCGCAACAAAATCCGCCACGTGATCAATGCGGTGGAGCGTGCCAAGGCCGTCGAAATCGGTCAAAAGTCACTCGAAAAAGAAGCCCGGCGCATGGGCGTCAGCCTCGGACGCATTACCAACAACGATCTGGAGTCGGTCGCCAGCGAATACGGCGTCAGCAAGACGGAAGATTTGTATGCGGCGCTAGGCTTCGGCCGGTTTTCCGCCAGGCAGGTGCTGCAGAAGGTGGCGCCCGACGAAATGACGCCGGAAGCGACTCCGCCGCCCGCGCCGTCCGGTCCGCCAACGCAGCCGGGTTCTCCTTTCGGCGATGGCGATCTGACGATTCACGTGAAAGGCGCCGATGACGTGCTGGTCTATCGCGCCAAGTGCTGCACGCCAGTACGCGGCGAACAAATTGTGGGGTATATCACCAGGGGGAAAGGCGTGGCGGTGCATTCGGCGCAATGCCCCAATGTGCAGAAGCTGATGTATGAGGCGGAGCGCAAAATTGCGGTGGAATGGGCACGCAGCGCGAGCGAGCCGCTGCCGGTGAAGGTAGTGATCTATACCGACGACCGTCCCGGCGTTTTGCATCAGCTCACTTCGATTTTGAGCGCCGAATCGAGCAATATTCGCAGTCTCGAAGCGCGCCGCGATGAGAAGCGTACGGACGATAGCGCCGTGATCGATATCACGATCGATGTGCGCGACAAGAAGCAACTGGAGCGCGTGATTACCGCCGTCCGGCGCATACCGGGCGTGCGCGACATCGAACGGATGCAGAGCGGGAGCTGACCCGCATCCTGGAGAAAATGGAAAACCTCGAAACTCTGACGGCGGCAAGCGATCCCGAGCATATCGCGATTTCGAAATCCGCTGGCATCAAAATCGATTGGCGCGACGCGCATCATAGCGACTATTCGCTGGCCTATTTGCGGGATGAATGTCCGTGCGCGACCTGTTCCGGATCGCATGGCACCGAGCCCCAAAGAACCAGCTACTCGAAGCCCGATCCGTTTCCGATGTTCAAGCCGGCCCTGAAGATGAATTCGGTGGAGGCGGTGGGCTCGTACGCGATTCGCGTTTATTGGAACGACGGGCACAGCTCCGGAATTTATTCATTCGATCATCTGCGGAGGATCTGCCCGTGCGCGGAATGCCGGGCGAAGCGTGAGAACGCGCTCAGCGCCTAAAGTAGGCGGAAGTTGACGATCACCTGGGCTTGCGTGGCCACCGGCCGGCCGCCCTTCATGCCGGCGCGGAAACGCCATTTCGCAACGGCTTCAATCGCCTTTTCATCCAGACC
>DASYAX010000096.1:0-9666 GCA_036501045.1 Bryobacteraceae bacterium | reverse complement strand
GACAACATTACGTTTGGAATTAAAGGACAGACCGTAATCTTGCGCGGGCAGGCCTCGCGGCCCACGCTCAAATCAGGGGCCGAGCAAGCGGTGAAGAAGATCGAGGGAGTGACTAACGTAGACAACGAAATTTCGGTGCTGCCGCTGTCGCCTAACGACGACAGAATTCGCGCCGCGGTCTATGCGAGCATCTACCGCTATCCCGCCCTGCAGCGTTATTCTTCGGGACGCGGGCGCTTGGGCCGTTCCGTGGCGCGGGCGGCGGGCGGAATTACCAACGATCCGCCGATCGGCTATCACGCCATCCACATCATCGTGAACAACGGCAACGTAACACTAACCGGAGTAGTGGATTCGGACGGCGATCTGGCCATCGCGGAGATGCGCGCTAGCTCCGTTCCCGGAGTTTTCAGCGTCGGCAACGATTTGCAAGTGGCCAAAGGAAAATAGCGGCATCCCTCATCCTACGGCTGCGCCGAGTTCCGCGCGGATCGCATCGGCGATGCGGCCGGTCCAACGATCCACCTCGCCTTGCGTCTTGGCTTCGATCATGACGCGAGCCAGCGGCTCGGTGCCTGAAAAGCGCACCACCACGCGTCCGCTGCCGGCGAATTCACGTTCAGCGGCTTGAATTTCGGCCTGCACGCTATCCAGTTCGCTCAGCGGACGCCTGTGCTTCACGCGCACATTCACCAGTTTTTGCGGATAGGTCTTGATCTCGTCCACCAGGCTGTCAAGCAAGCGTCCGGATTGCTGCACAATTTCGAGGACGCGCAAAGCGGTGAGCAGCCCATCGCCGGTGGTAGCGTGCTGCAGGAAGATGACATGGCCGGATTGCTCGCCGCCCACGACCGCGCCGCGTTTCAGCATCTCCTCGAGCACATATTTATCGCCGACGGGTGTCCGCAGCATCCGGATACCATGCGCCGCCAGGGCTTGTTCGAGGCCGAGGTTCGACATCACGGTTGCGACCACGACATCCCCCGCCAGCCGCCCGGCGTGCTTGAGATGTACCCCCGCCAGAAAAAGCACCGCGTCGCCATCCACCACCTTGCCGCTGGCGGAGACGAAGAGCGCGCGGTCAGCATCGCCATCGAAAGCGATGCCCAGATCGGCTCCCGTTTCGACTACGCGCTTTTGCAAAGACTCCAGATGCAGCGAGCCGCAATCGAGATTAATGTTGCGGCCATCGGGCGAACAGCTCAACCACTCGAGGTGCGAACCCAGGCGTTCGAACAGACGCGGCGCGATTTCGGCGGCGGCGCCATTGGCGCAATCAATCGCCAGACGCAAAGGAAACGGGCCTTTGACGGTGGAAGCGAGGTAATCGGTGTAGAGGTTGTCCAGGCTCGGGTCGACGGTGAGAGCCTTCGCTTGCGCCTCTTCTCCCGAAGCGAGCCAGCGGGCGATCAGATCTTCCAAATGAAGCTCTACCTCGTCGGCCAGCTTGTAACCGGAATGACTGATCGCCTTGAGTCCGTTGTCATGGTAGGGATTGTGTGAAGCGGAGATCATGACACCCGCGACGAAGGGACCGGTCCGGGTAAGATAGGCAACGCCCGGTGTGGTGATTACCCCGGCGAAACGAGCCACCACGCCCGCGCACGCCAGACCGCCGGCGACCTGGGCAGCCAGCCAAGGTCCACTTTCGCGTGTGTCCATTCCGATGAGCACTTCGGGCAGACCCGCTGGAACACTTTCGGGATGCGATTCGCGCGCCCAAGTCCCCAAAGCCACGCCGAGAGCATGCGCGGTTCTCGCGTCCAATGGCGGCTCGCCCGCCACGCCGCGAATGCCATCCGTTCCAAAAAGCTTTCTTGACAAAATCACTCCCGAAGAGGAATCGGCTGCAATTCTCCATTGTGATACGCGCGGCGGTTTTTTGATAGATCAGACGAACCCTACAATCTCTATCGAGGTGATATTCTGGGTCGGGAATAAAATCAAGAGTGGGTAGAAATGAATATTTCGGTCAAGAGCGAGTATGCGCTCAAGGCTGTATTTGATCTGGCGTCGCAGCAACTGGTAGCTCCAAGGGGCGCGCCGATGGCGCCGGTCAAAATCGCCGATATCGCCAAACGGCAAAAGATCCCACAAAAGTTTTTGGAATTGATTCTCGCCGGCCTGAAGCAAGGCGGTTTTGTCGATTCACGGCGTGGGGCCGAAGGCGGGTATCTGCTGGCCAAAGGACCCGACGCGATCACGGTGGGTGAAGTGCTGCGAGCGGTAGAGAACATGAAGAGCCCGTGGCGTACTCACAAAGACGATCCTTTCGGAAAGATTTGGCAGCGCGTGGATGCGGCGGTATCGGACGTGCTTGACCAGACCAGCTTTGGCGACTTGGCTCGCGAATGGCACGCCAAACGCGCGCACTACGTACCCAATTGGGAAATTTGAGAGGTGACACTTGTTCTATCAAGACAATTCATTTAGCATTGGCCGCACGCCGTTAGTGAAGTTGAATCGCGTGGTAGGCGGATCGAAGGCCACGGTACTGGCGAAAATTGAAGGCCGCAACCCGGCGTGTTCGGTGAAGTGCCGGATTGGCGCATCGATGATCTGGGACGCCGAAGAGCGTGGCGTGCTGAAAGCCGGCAAAGAAATTGTAGAGCCCACCAGCGGAAATACGGGAATTGCGCTGGCTTTCGTAGCGGCGGCGCGCGGCTACCCGATTACGCTGACGATGCCCGAGACCATGTCGCTTGAGCGCCGTAAGGTACTGAAGGTTCTGGGAGCCAACCTGGTGCTGACGGAGGGCTCGAAAGGAATGAAGGGGGCGATCGCGAAGGCCGAAGAAATCCTGGCGTCGGATTCGCGGTTCTTCCTGCCGCAGCAGTTTGACAATCCCGCCAATCCGCGTATCCACTTTCAAACCACGGGTCCGGAGATTTGGGAAGATACTGGCGGCGTGGTGGACGTCTTGGTGTCGGGGGTGGGAACCGGCGGCACGATCACCGGCGTTTCACGCTATATCAAGGGAGAAAAGAAGCACCCGCTGACGTCTATCGCGGTGGAACCGTCTGCCAGCCCGGTGATCCAGCAAACGATGGAAAAGCAAGAGATCAAGCCAGGGCCGCATAAGATCCAGGGCTTAGGCGCGGGTTTTATTCCGAAGAATCTCGATATATCAATCGTGGATCGTGTGGAATTGGTCACGAACGAAGAATCCATCGAGATGGCGCGGCGTTTGGCGAAAGAAGAAGGCATTTTGAGCGGCATTTCGTGCGGCGCGGCGGTAGTTGCCGCCGCACGCGTTGCCAACGAGCCGGCCATGGCCGGCAAAACGATTGTGGTGATTCTGCCCGACGCTGCGGAACGGTATCTCAGCTCCGCGCTTTTTGAAGGGATGTTCGAATAATCCTGGGACTTTTACGCGGATTGAAGATTTGGCCGGGCGGGGAGTAACCAGGATACCCCCGCCGAGCGTTATGAAAGTACATCCCCGTAACGAAGCGGGCGCTCTACCCCCAATACCCCGAAACCCCGGAGCGCCCGCACCCCAATTTCAATGGATTGTAATCCTAAGATATTAGAACAATTTTGCCGATGTGTCTACCACTCTCCATGCGGTGGTGCGCAAATTGTGCGTCGATGAGTGGAAACATCGAATCGATTACCGGCTTGATGGTGGTTTTGACGGGGAGCAAGGGCCAAACGTCGCGTAAGAGGCTTCGTGCGACCTCGCCTTTGGCGGCAGCGCTGCGCGCGCGCATGGTGGACCCTAGTACCCGCGCCCGCTTGGACATCAGTTTGCCGATATCGAGTTCACCGGTGCGGCCGCCTTGCGTAGAGACAATCGCCAGGCGCCCTTCGGTAGAGAGCACGTCTAAATTCCGTTCAAGATAAGAACCGCCGACCATATCGAGCACAACGTCAACGCCACGGCCCGCGGTGAATTCCCGAACGGCTGAGACGAAGTCGGCCTCGCGGTAATTAATGGCGTGGCGCGCGCCGAACAAGAGGCAGGCATCGCATTTTTCGGCGCTGCCGGCGGTGGCGATCGAAGTAGCGCCCCACGCATGGCTCAGCATGATGGCCATGCTTCCGATGCCGCTCGAGCCGCCATGAACGAGAACGGTCTCGCCACTCTTGAGTCCCGCGCGAGTGATCAAATTGTCGTAAACGGTGAACAGATTTTCCGGCAGCGTAGCGGCTTCCTGCGCCGTCCAGTTGGCTGGAATCGGAAGAACCTGGGCGGCAGGAACGGCACAGTATTCCGCGTAGCCTCCACCGCTCAAAATGGCGCAGACCGAGTCACCAGGCTTCCAAAATTCGCTTGCCGTGAGGCCCGCAGAGTGGATGACGCCGGCGACATCGAGGCCTGGAATATCGGAAGCACCGGGCGGCGGCGCATATTTGCCTTCGCGCTGGAGCAGGTCCGCACGCGCTACGCCAGAGGCCTGCATGCGGATGACGATTTCATCGTCCCGCGGCTCGGGGCGCGGGCGCTCTACCGGTTTGAGGACATCCGGAGGGCCGAAGGAGGAGATTTCGATGGCGATCATGGCTGAGAGATGCGGTTGTGGGCCAAAACAGATTTTATAAACCGCTACAATCTCCCTTACGTCATAGTTTTCCAATGAGCCTAATTTTGCGCTTTGGTGTACCCGCCCTCGCTTTGTTCTTGACAGTGGCAGCCGGGCCGGTTTATTCGCAGCAACCCGATAAACCGCAAGCGCCCGAACCTCCGCCCGGGGAGCCGGCTCCGCTGCCCGAAAAAGTGATCCGGCAGACTCCACCCCCGCCAGACCCCACTATTCTGGAGGACGGTGGATTTTCGATCGAGCCGATTTATTGGCTGAACCGGGCACAACCAGCCTTGCGCGGCGGCAAAACCGCGACCGAGTTTGGGGATCTGGATTATGGCGGCAATGCAAAGCCCTCGATCGGAGCAGAAATCGGCATTCCCGCCGGACATGCGAACACCTTGCGTCTTTCCTACTTCCGGGTGCAAGGCAGCGCCACCTCAACCGCCACGCAAGATTCGACTTTATTTAGCGAAGGTTATGACGCGGGCGATTTTCTACAATCCAATTACCTGATTCAGAGCGCGAAGATTTCCTGGGATTATCTCTCCTACACGCTGCGTAAACGCGGCATGAATATTCGCGTGAAGACTTTGTACGAGGTGCAGTATACGAACGTAGGAACGAACGTCAGCGCGCCGTTTAAGGCTATTACCACGGATGCCGCCGGCGATACGGACACCAATACGGCGCACGGCACCAAGAACCTGATCTTGCCGACTTTCGGCATGGGGCTCTCCTCCTCCATCGGCCATCATTTCCGTTGGGAAGTGAAGGGCTCCGGGTTTGGACTCCCGCATCATGGAAACATTTGGGACGCGGAAGGGCTGATTGCGGTGCGCGTTGGGCCGATCGAGCTTATCGGCGGGGAGAAAGCTTACCATTTCAAGACATCGCCCGGCGGAGACGAATACTTCGTCGATACCTTGTCGGGCGCCTACGCGGGCGTGCGCTATTACTGGGGACAGTCGCGCTAGGTTCCACGCTTCCGCCGGCTGCCCCGGACCCACTTCGTTATCGAAAAGACGCTGCCGATCAGACATAGGATCGCGAACACAATCATGCTCCAGCGGAACGGTTGAGAGCTGGCGATGCGCAGGATATCGCGCCCGAAACGAATCGCGAGATAGCCGATGATTAGAAAGCGCGCGGCGCGAACGAGGGCGACGATGGCAAGCAGCCGCTTCCTGGGATAGCCAAGCGCGCTGGTGGTGGCGACCACGGTGGTGAACGGAAAAGGCGGCGGCGCCAAGCAGCCGAGCGCGATGGCCCTTCCGCCCTTTTCGCCAATTTTCTTTTTCAAATATGCGAAGCGCGATTTGCCGGCCACTTTCTGGACGCCCGCTTCTCCGGCCTTGCGCGCGACCAGATCAATCAAGAGCACGCCGATGGTAGAGCCGCAGGCGGCCGCAAGCACGTAAAATAAATAGCCCTGGTGATGACGGGCTACCACGATGACCAGCAGCAGGTCGTTTCCGAATGGCAGAAAGAGGAAAGAAGAATCCAGGATGCCCATGACCAAGGGCCCGAAGTAGCCGAGATGAAGCAGAAAACCGAGAAGCTGGCGAACAAGAGACGGCAAAACGTAGGATGCCATGCTTCAGCGCTCGATACCAATTACAAGTGCCTGAATACGGCGAGATGATCGGCGTCTGGTTCGACCAGCATCCCTGGTTCACGTTCAATGCGCCGATCATCAACGAAGATCCGACGTTTCCCGCCGTGCGCCACTTTCCGCTCGCCTTCGTGAAGCGCGACGAGATCTACCAGCCGAAGGACTGGTCACGCGACAAGGTGAACGTACTGTTGAGCCTGGACCCAAGGAAGCTGAATTACGCGAACAATCGGCGCATTCCTCGCACGGATCACGACTTCGCCGTGGCCTAGTACTCCGTATCTACCACCGGGGGCGGACTTTCGTGTAACTGAGCGGAGGAGCTTCCGATGCGAAGAAAACTATTAATGTTTGTGCTCGCTTGTGCTACGTCGTGGTGTCAGGATCGAGCTGCGCAATACTTCGGATCCAAGGCTACTCCTGCGGACCTGAGCATCTCGTGCCGTGTAGATCCCGTGGCGCGAACGGCAGCCGTCACCATCACGAACCAAACGCAGAAGAGATGCTATTTCCAGCGGTCCAGTCCTTTGATTAATTACGAGGCAATCGTTACAACGGGATCTGGGAAGCGCTTGCCACAGCTTACGCAGGAACAGGTGCTGAGGCAGAGGAATCCCTCCTCGAAGTTTTTGAACATGTCCTTGTCATCCACCTTGGTCGGTGTAGGACCCAAAGAGGCATATACCGGGAGCTTCTCTCTTTTCGGAGCATGTCGTATTGCCGAAAGAAGGAGGGACATTTCGAATGCGAATCGGGCAGGGGCTGTTCTCCGTTAACAAGGATCCGTTCCATAGCGATCCGGCCGCAATCGTTTGGTGCAAACCGATGGACGTGGCCATTTCTCCGTTGAGGTAGGCTACTGAGTAACTTCCAGCAAGGCCGGCTCAGCGACCCGCTTCAACTGCCCGCACGCCGCGAAGATATCGCGGCCGCGCGGCTTTCGCACGAAACACGGCACAGCTTTCTTAACGATCTGCTGGAAGCTTTCTACGCGCTCCGGAGTAGGCGTTTCGAAGGGGATGCCAGGGCCCGGATTCAGCGCAATCAGGTTCACTTTGCAATTCAGCCGGGCAATGAGCCGCACCACTCGCCTGGCGTCGGCATCGGCATCGTTGACATCTTTCAGCAGCACGTATTCGAAGGTCAGTTTTTCCCATGGACGCAACGGATAGGCGCGGCAGGCTTCCATCAGGTCGGCGAGGTGATATTTGCAGGTGATGGGCATCAACTCGCGGCGCTGCTCTTCGTTTGAGGCATTCAATGAGATAGCTAGCTTGGGGCGCACTTCGGCGCGTCCCAGTTCGGCCATCTTGGGAATAATCCCGGAAGTAGACAGCGTGATGCGCTTTTGGGACAAGCCGACGCCTGCGGCGCCGGTCAGCAGGCGCGTTGCCTTCAAAACGTTTTCCAGATTCAGAAGAGGTTCGCCCATGCCCATCAGGACGACGTTCACCTGTCCCGCTGGGAGCTGCAAACCCTTCTCGCAGGCGACATACAGCACTTGCCCGACGATTTCCCCGGCCGTCAGATTGCGCTCCAGGCCCATGAGTGCGGTCAAGCAGAACTTGCAATCGACCGGGCAGCCGACCTGGCTGGATATACAGATCGTATCGCGGCCGTCTTCGGGCATTAACACGGTCTCGATAGTACGGTTATCCCCAAAACGAAGGAGATAGCGGCAAGTACCATCGGATGAGTCAAAGCGGCGCTCGACCGTAGGGAGGCCAACAGAGCAGCCTGCAACTAGCTGATTACGCAGGGCTTGCGGCAGATCGGAAATTTTCGACAAATCCGCCACATGTTTACGGTATAACGCGTCAAATAGTTGTCGGGCACGGTAGGCAGGCTGCTCGGGGCCGAGCATGTTTTGAAGGTCGGAAAGTTCCATTCCAACCAGCGTCTGGCCCATAAGGTGCAGCATTGGTCTAAGTGTATCGTCGTACACTTGGAAAGGGCGTATTTAATGGTTCAAGCACTCCCCCATACCCGCGAAATTGTGCGGGCGACCCTGCCGAACGGGGTTCGAATCGTCACGGAAGCCATGCCATACGTCCGTTCGGTCTCCCTGGGCGTTTGGATTAACAGCGGTTCGCGCATCGAACACGGTCCGGAAAACGGAATCTCGCATTTTATTGAGCACATGGTCTTTAAGGGGACCAAGCATCGCTCGGCGGAGGACATTGCGCGCTCGGTGGATTCGGTAGGTGGCGGCCTGGATGCGTTCACCAGCAAGGAACTGGTCAGTTTCAACACCAAAGTGCTGGACGAACATCTGCCATTCGCGTTGGATATTCTGGCCGATCTCGTCCTCAATCCGCTCTTCCGCGCGCCGGACATCGAAAAAGAAAAGAGCGTGATTCTGGAAGAAATCAAGATGGAGGCCGACCAGCCGGAATTTGTGCTACATGAGACCTTCATCAGTAATTTCTGGAAGGGCCACGCGTTGGGCAAGCCGATCTTGGGAACCAAGGAAACGGTCAGGAATTTCGGGCGCGATATCCTGTGCGATTACTATGGCCGCGTGTACTCGCCGAGCAATATTTTAATTACAGCGGCCGGGAATCTCGATCACGAAAACATCGTGAACCTGGTGGGCGAAAAATTTGCTGGCCTGAAGGTCCGCTCCGCACTGCCGGTGGATACGGTACCGCGGGCGCATGCGCCATTCATTCTCAAAAAAAAGGAATCGCTCGAGCAGGTGCACGTCGCGATCGGCGTACCGGCTTATCCACTCGCCCACCGGCTTCGTTTTCCGCTCTATGTGCTGAATACGGTGCTGGGTGGCGGCATGAGCTCGCGGCTATTCCAAAACATCCGGGAAAAGCAAGGGCTGGCGTATGCCGTGTACTCCGAACTGAACCTGTTCCGCGACACCGGCTGCTTCATGATTTACGCGGGCACGGCGGTGGAGACGGCCACCCAGGTGGTGAACTCGGTGGTTAAAGAATTCCGCCAGTTGAAGGACGAGTTGATCGGCGAAGAAGAGCTGCGCCGGGCGAAAGACCATTTGAAGGGCTCGCTGATGCTCAGTCTGGAATCGACTTCGAGCCGCATGTCGAACCTGGCGCGCCAGGAGTTGTATTTCGATCACTTCATGACGCTGGATGAAATGCTTGAAAGCATTGAAGCCGTGACTCGTCACGAAGTGCAGCGGATTGCACAGGAGTTCTTTCAGCCGGAGAGTATCGCGCTGGCCATGCTGGGACGGCTGGGCGACATCAAGCTGAAGCGCGAGGATCTGGCGCGGTGCTAAGCGTGATGGGCTAACTCCTTCGCGGTCTGATCGAGCGCGGCAAGCTTTTCGTCCAGGAAACTGAGCGAACGGCGGAGTAATTCCCGGTATTTGGGATTTTCCGCGGTGGCGAGATCGTGCATGACCCTGGTTCGGGAAAGCTCCAGACCTTCACGTTCGCGCTGCAAACTGAGTTCCGCCGCGCTGAGTTGGTTCAGACTCGGGCGTGTGTTGCGCGCCTCCGCCGATTCGATTTGCGACTCAACAGCCTTGCTTTCCCAGCCACGTGCCAT
>DASYAX010000095.1:0-36437 GCA_036501045.1 Bryobacteraceae bacterium | reverse complement strand
ACCAACGAGTGGTACGCGGTCGCGAAGATTGCCGGCATCAAGCTCTGCCAGGCTTATTGGGCGCAACACGGGTTCCACGCCATTTGCTTGATGCCTACGAATTTGTACGGACCCGGTGATAACTTCCATCTTCAGAACTCGCATGTTTTGCCGGCATTGGTTCGCAGACTGCATGAGGCTCGGGTCGAAGGCCGGGCTGAAATCACCTTGTGGGGTACCGGAACGCCCCGCCGCGAGTTCCTGCATGTCGATGACCTGGCGGCGGCCGCAGTGTTTCTCATGCAGCACTACGATGAACCAGAAATCGTCAACGTCGGAACTGGCGACGACCTGACAATAGCCGATTTGGCGCAAATGATCGCTACCGAGGTCGGCTATCGAGGCAAGATTCTGTTTGATGCCAGCAAGCCTGACGGTACTCCACGCAAACTGCTGGACGTCAGCCGGTTGCATGCCATGGGATGGCATCATCGCATTTCGCTCGCAGACGGAATTCGCTCAACGTATGATTGGTTCTTGAACAATGCCAACGACGCCGCAGGCCAACCGCGGACTCCGGTCACCATTGAGCGGGAAATTTCTTCTCTTTCGCCGTCATCCACTTAGCGCTCCCTCCGCGAGGAATTGATGTCGGGCCCCTTCGTTGCCGTCCTCGCACTCGCTTTGTCCCTCGCCTGGGCTGTTTTTCTCGGAGCGGGGGTTTCGCCGTACGATTGGACGACTACGCTCCTTTACGTTGGCTGTATTTCCTTTTTGTATTGGTTCTCGTCCCAATCCAAGCGCAACGCCCCGCCGCTGAAAATTTGGCTTCGTTTCGTAATTCTGGCCCTCCCTTGCTACATCGCGTTTCAATTGACTCCGCTGCCGATCTCTCTCCTTCAAGCCCTTTCGCCCGCGCGCGCCGAGCTTGTTGAGTCTCTTGCGCCTGTGATACCCGGCATCGTCAAGGCCCCGTTGAGCGTCAATCCGCCCGCGGCCGTTTTTTGGCTTTTCGCCATCCTGGGCTATATCGCTACATTTTTATTGGTGCGCGAGCTGGCGTGGCAACTTTCAACCCGCCCTTGGGCGCTGGCCGTTCCGCTGATCGCCATCGGCGGCTGCCAGGCGGGCATCGGCATAATCCAGCTTTTGGCGGGCCGTCCTCCCGCCGAAGCCAGCGGCACGTACACCAGCCGCGATCATTTCTGCGGCCTGCTTGAAATGGTCCTCCCGCTCACCGTCGCTTATGGCTTGGTCCTGCTGCGGCGGCGCACAGGGCGTTTCGCCACGCCTAAGTCGGCGGCCATCGCCGCAAGCTGCATGTGGGCCGTTTCAGCTCTTTTGCTCGCCGCCATCGTCAGCTCTTCATCCGAAATAGGCCTTGTGGCGGCCATATGCAGCCTATTCGTGGTCCTGGCTACCAGTATTGGCCCGCAATTGCCGTCGCGTCTTTGGCGCTGGTCGTCGCTCGCCGTGGTAGCCGCGGCCATCCTCTTGGTATTCATCTTCTTGCCGGCCGACCAGATTCTCGGGCGCTTTGCTCAACTGTCGTCTACCGGCAAAGTCTCAGGCGAGACGCGTCTTTTCGTTTGGAAAGAAACGCTCCCGCTGATTTCCGAATTCGGATGGTTCGGTTGCGGCTTGGGTGGCTTCGAGTCCGCGTTTCTCCGCTACCAGGGCATTGCTAGCACCTTCCGCTTCCGCTTCGCCAACAACGACTATCTGCAGTATCTTGCGGAGCTCGGCTTCCTCGGCTGCGCCCTGTTAGTAGGGATCTTGATCGGCTTCGTACGTCCCGTCGTGCGCGGCATTCTTCGGCTTGCCGACGAAGACCGGCGCTTGCTCACCATTGCTTGCGCCGCCAGTTTTGTTGCCGCCGCGCTCCATAGCTTCGTCGATTTCAACATGTATATCCCGGCCAACGCCATGACGCTTGCCTGGATCGCCGGTCTCGCTTCGATCAACGGACTGGATTAGCAACATGTCTGCGATGAAGCGCATTCTGAATCATCAGGTATTCGCCAAGATTTTCTAGCGTCACCAGGCCAACCAAGCGGCCCTCCTGAAGGACCGGCATCACGCGCGAAGGCGAAGTGGCCAGCCGGTTCAACACGGCCTCGAGCATTTCGTTGGGCTCCGCCGTTTCAATCTCGCGCTGCATGACTGTGGTCACCAACTGCTCCGGTCCATATTGCGAAAGCCCGGCTAACAAGTTGCCCTTCGTAAGGATGCCCATGACGCGGTCGCCCCACATCACCGGAAAATCATGTTGCGAGCCGTCGAGGATTACCTTCACCGCATCCCCGAGCGTCTGATTTGTCGTCAGCGTGGTGAAATTCGTCTGCATGGCGGTGCGGATCGGGATCCCTGAAAAGGCGCCTTTGACTTGCACCGAGTGCCCTTCCGTGGCGGCCCCGATCCATACAAACAGCGCAATAAACATCAGAAACGGATCGCCGATAAACAGGCCCGTCAATCCGAAAGCCAACGCTAATGCCTGGCCGACGGCCGCCGCGATCTGCGTGGCGCGCACGTGATCCATGCGGGTGGCAAGCAAGGCGCGAAGCACCCGGCCGCCATCCATCGGAAAGGCTGGGATTAGGTTAAATAGCGCAAGCGCGAGGTTCGCGGCCAACATGCGTTCCGAAAACGGTCCCGCTGTGAGGCTGAAGTGGGTGATGGGATGAAAGTCGCCCGTGAGAAAAAGCAGAAGATAAATCGCCGCGGCGATCGCGACGTTCACCAGCGGGCCGGCGATGGCGACCCAGAACTCTTGCCATGGCTTGTCCGGCATACGCTCGAAACGCGACACGCCGCCGATCGGCAGCAGCGTGATATCTTTCGTCGCGATTCCGTAGTGCCGCGCCGTCAGTGCATGCCCGAATTCATGCAGTACCACGCACGCGAAAAGGGCGGCAATAAAACCCACACCGCCGAGAACAGCCTCGCCGCCGCGCCCTCCCAAAGCGTGTACGACCACAACCCAGAGGATCAATAGGAAGAAAGTCGCGTGAACATAGAGATCAATTCCAGCAAATCTTCCGATCTTCCAGGACCATCGCATTCAGTGTTCTCTATCACCCTACGAATAACAGAGTGCAAATTGCGAGTTCATCAATGGGCCGGACTGAGTTCCACCGAATCGATCCACCCAGCTCCGCTGACTTCAACCCGCGCCAGCTTCGTCTCTCCAATCCGGAAGGTGCGTTCCACCAAGGTCCAATCGTGAGTGCCGCTCAAGGGATCCGTATGAATGTCCAACCGGCTGGGGGTTAGGACATCGTACACACCTAGCGTCAAGTCAGCGGCGACGTCTTTGGTTTTGATATAACCGCGGATGTGCCAAAGCCCCGGTTTCAAAACGGTGTCCTGATAAAGAGCTTCCGGATGGGCGCTGGCCTTCCCGCTGGGAGTAAGCTTGACTGACCATTCCCCGTCGTGGGAGTTGTCATTCACCCGGCTCACGTTCGCATTGCCCGCTCCAATGCCGTGCCAATCGAGAGGACCGGGCTTCGGCGCCTCTTCGAACCCGCCGTTGAAAACCCAGTTCGTTGCGCCGTAGCTTGGCATGGAGCCTCCGTTATATCGCTTCCACTCGCTCATCGCCTCGTCGTCTTCGTGATTACGAATCAGGAACCCGACATAGTCTGCCGCCGCTTTATCGTCCGCCAGCGAATGTTCGAGCATCCACGTCCAGGTCGCATGCGCCTCCGCCAACTGGTTGCCATCCATCCAAAACTGCAGAAAGGGCAGCGCCGCTGTCGAGCTTTGCGGAATCGCGTTTTCGAGAAGTTCGCCGATCGGAAGATTCATCCGCCGGTAAATCTGGAAGGCCGCCGGATAATAAGCAGTCAGCTCCGGATTTCGCAAAATCGCGGACAGGCTGCGTGTGGTTGCCTGGGCGTCGTGTGTTCGAAAGGCAAAATCGGCGACGCGCAATAAAATCGCGGGGTTGCCCGGACCCGCCGCCAGTGCCCGCTGATAGCAGTACTTGGCGGAGTCCACTTGGCGGGCGTTCCATTCCGCTTCCGCCAAGTCCGCCCAGCGATAAGCCGAGGCGCTGTCGAGCAGTACCGCCCTTTGAAACTCTTGCAGGGCATAGATCGAATGCCCATGGGAGCCTGCCTGTTGCAAAGCCGCCGCTCGAAACTCGGTGAATTCTTCCGGACACAACCACGCAGCGCAGAACCGGCGTACGGCGGCATTGTCATAGCTCTGTCTGCTCACCCATACTTCCATTGACCCGTAAGCGGCCAAAATCAAACCGAGCAGCACAGCGGCAACTCTAGTAACCAGCTTCATGCCTTCGGTCGATAATAACGTGCGGGAAGATAAGCCTTAAGCTAAGGATTAGGAGAACCTGGATTAACCGGTAGCGGTTCGGCCGGCAATGCAGAATCGGGAACGCCGCGCACCAATTTGAGTGTCCGTTCCCATCGGGTTCGAGCAAAGAAATGCTCGCCGAGATCCACAAAATGCACAAGTAGAGACCCTGCCGATTCGCCGGTCAGGTCCTCCGTCGATGCCCGGTACGACCAATAGATCAAGAAAGGCTTGCCGACGATATTCTTTCTCGGCACGAATCCCCAAAAGCGGCTATCGGACGAATTGTCGCGATTATCTCCCATTGCGAAATACATGTCGGCGGGAACCACCACCTCGCCGGCCGCCACATTCCGATCGAGCATGGCCCTTTGTGCCCGCTCGGCTAGCTCTTCCTTTACAGGAAGACAGCACAGGCCTGGAAAATTGTCGAGCATCGGATCGTACGCATATTTGTGATACACGTACGGCTCGTTCAGCCGCTTTCCGTTTCGATACACGATGCCATGGTCGATTTTCAAACGGTCGCCAGGCATCCCAATCAATCGTTTGACTAATGTCGTATTGATCTCCGGGGGATACCGGAAGACGATGATGTCGCCATGTTTCGGGTCTTGGTAAGGCAAGAAATGCCTGGCCATCGAACCGGCCGGCGAGTAGGCCAATTTGTCGACCAAAAGGTGGTCGCCAATTAGCAGTGTGTCTTGCATCGAACCCGTCGGGATGACAAACGCCTGCGCCAAGGTCGTCGTTCCAAAAAGAAGCACGAGGATCGTGACCGCCCATTCAGCGATACTGCTCCGATTGTGATCCAGGTCCGGCTTTTCTTTTGCCGCTTGCGACGTTTTCCGATTGGGTGACATTTTGAAATGGTTTTCCTATTATCGCCGGACTACCCTGATTGCGCTATTACATAAAGAGGAGGGTCATTGCGTGAGCTTTCCTATAGCAAGGCGCCGTTTTTTACAGGCCGGTGGTTTTTCTTTGGCAACCTTTGCCGCCTCGAAGGCAATCAGGCTCGAAGCGCGGAACATGGCTTCGTCCGGAGGCCGGGTGCGCTTCGGCATCATTGGCGTTGGCATGGAAGGTTCCGGGCTGCTGAAAAATGCCATCGAGCTCTCCGGGATCGAGTGCATGGGAGCGGCGGATCTTTATGACGGGAGACACACGCTGGCCAAAGAGATCACGGGAAACGCGAATCTCTTCACCACTCGCAACTATCATGAGCTGCTGGCGCGTAAGGATGTCGATTGCATTCTTGCGGCAGTTCCCGACCATTGGCACAAACGCGTCGTGGTCGATGCCTGCAACGCCGGGAAAGATATTTATTGCGAAAAGCCGATGTCTCATCGCGCGCCCGAAGGGTTCGAAATGGCGGAGGCCGCTGAAAAAAATCAGCGCATCGTGCAGATTGGGTCACAGCGCGTCAGTTCGGCGCTGTGCGCCAAAGCGCATGAGCTCTATGCCGCGGGCACGATCGGTGACATCGAGATGGTGGAACTGACCTATGGCCGCAACAGCCCCACCGGAGCCTGGGAATATCCACCACCCTTTGATTTGTCACCGAGCAACTTAGATTGGGACACGTGGCTGAATGACGCGCCGAAAATTCCGTTCAATCCGAAGCGGTTCGCTCGCTGGCGTTGTTGGAAAGAGTACGGTACCGGTGTCGGCGGCGATCTGATGGTTCATCTCCTCAGCGGCATGCTCTTCACCTTGGGCTGGAATGAAATCCCGAAATCCGCCTCGGCGTTGGGCGGGATCTTCCGCTGGAAAGACGGCCGGAACATGCCGGATTTCCATACCGTGCTATTCGATTATCACGGCATTCCGGTTTACGTCAGGCTCGATCTCGGCTCCGCGACGCCGGAGATCGCACGCTTTATGGGACCCAAGGGAGTGATGGAAGCGCAAGGAAGAAGCCTTCGCGTGTATCCGCAAACCGGCGAAGACGACGAACCCAGCTATTACTCCGGCAGCTTTCCCGAAAAGATGCGTAACGAGTACGTGCAGCAGTGGGAAGCCGCCCATCCTCGTAACTTCGGCAAGGAGCCTTTGTCGGATGTTATGAATTACGAGGGACCCGACTGGGACGATTTGAAGCCGCACCTCTTCAATTTTTTCGAAGCGACGAAGAGCCGTAAGCCGGTGGTGGAAGACGCTGTATTCGGCAACCACGCCGCGGTGGCGTGCCACATGGCGAACGAATCTTTTTTTCGGAAAAAGCAGGTTTGCTGGAACGGGCAGTCGCGGACCATCACGACTTGATGTTAGGGGATCGTGATTACAGTGAGGTTTGTGCCGTAAATGAGCGCGCCGGACTTTTCGTCAAGAAGGGCGCTCTTAAGGTTTAGATGCGAGTACGAAGACATTGTCGGACGGTAAACCTTCGCCGTTACGCCCGTCAATCGAATCACAAATGGATTGCCGGTCCTTTGGTACGAACTGGCATGAATCGAGGCCAGTAGCCTTTTGGTCGCTGGATCTTCCTTTTCGAAAGACCATCCGTTGTTTGGTCCATCTGCGGCCACCCTGCCCGAACGACCGTTCGTATCGGGAGCCGGGGAGGTGTATGCCGGTGAGCTAAGAAGCAAAAGTGATCCGCATATTCCGATTAGCGCCGCGATTCGCATTCTCTAAGGAAATCACAATTGAAGCGAAACTGCCAGCCACGTTCTTCTAATGACCAAACTGCCGGAGATGGTGATCGGCATGCAGGTAACCCCAGCGTAACCATTCGCGTGCTTTCATAGGACCGAATACCGGATGGGGCAAACAAGGCTGCGGCAGGTTTTCGCGGAAGTGGCCGACAACCGTTCGCAGAGCGATTCTGTCAGCCTCAAACTCTGTCGGTGCGGAACCGCCCCTTCCTTGTTCAATTTCCGGCCGGGTCGAATATCCCTTCATCCACTTGAACGGCGCCCACAAGGCGAGCCACTTTACGATTGTTTGTTGCACCAGGCCGGTCGCTGGACTTGCCGTTTTCTCGCCCAGGGCAACGCAGTAGGAATCTGTCAGATGACACATCATTTGGTGTACGGACATTCTGCCCCAGTTGGCTTTATCAATGTCCGACAGCTTGCAGATTCGGTCTAGAATCTCTTGCTCGCCCGCCTTGTTTGCAAGTGTCTTCACAAGCACGAGAGTAAGCGTGACCCGACAATCCAAATTGCCCACATCCAGGATCTTCTGATCATCTACGAGCCGCACTCCCGAACATCCTTCAACGACAAACACCACGACCCGTAGCCACGCTTGCGCGACAGCGGGTCGTCTTCGACCTGAAACAGCACGTCCAATTTCCGCCCCGCCTGCAACAAATCCAGCCGCTCGCCGTAGTTCCAAGCCTTTACGTAAAGCAGTCGTCCGTCATGCCGCAGCGGTATGTTGAAATGTTTGCCTTCGGTGATGACTTTGGGCGGACCCGCGACCTCCGCTTCGCCGCAATAAAAGGTCGGCGCCGGATTGCCAAAGCCAAACGGTCCCAGCGAGAGAATTTGCTGCACACAGCCTTCTGATAGCTCCGCAAATGACGCTTCCGCATCAACCGTATGCAGCGGCCGAAGGTCGTCGCCGGTCAGCTTGCCGGCCGCAAAGTCATGGAAACGGCCTCGAAAGCGTTCCAGGTCGCTCGACCGCAGAGTAAGCCCGGCAGCCTGCCGGTGCCCGCCGAATTTCGTGAACAGATCACGCATGCTTTCGAGCGCTTCGAGCAAATGAAACGCCGGAATGCTTCGTCCCGAGCCGGCCAGTTGCTGGCTGCCCGTCTCATCTAACGCGGCCGCCTCGCTGAGCACGAAAACCGGCCGGTAGAAGCGCTCCACCAAGCGGCTTGCCACAATGCCCAGCACGCCCAAGTGCCAACCAGCCCCGGCGAAAACCAATGCCGCAGTGTCGGGCGCATCTTGTTCGCATTGCCTCAGGATTTTTTCCACGATTTCGCTCTCCACCTCCTGGCGCTCGCGGTTGAGGACGTCCAATTGGCTCGCGAGTTGTTGCGCGCGCGTCTCGTCAGAGGTCAGAAACAGTTCGATGACATCGCGGGCGGTGGCCATTCGTCCGGCGGCATTGATGCGGGGAGCCAGGCGGAACGCTACTTGGTGGGCGGAAGGGCACTCCCCGTCTTCGAAACCGGCTACGGCCAGCAGGGCGCGGAGTCCCGGGTTGCGCACCGCGCGAAGACCCGACAATCCTCGCTGTACGATCACACGGTTCTCCCCAACCAGCGGGACAATGTCGGCCACGGTGGCGATGGCCACCGGCTTCAGAAAGGAATCGAGCAGAGCCGTCTGGCGCGCCGCAGAAAGCCCGCTACCGGCCAGCAGGGCTTGTACCAGCTTGAACGTCACTCCCGCTCCGCAAAGATGCTTATCCGGATAACCGCAATCGCGCCGGTTCGGGTTGAGAACGGCGACCGCCGGGGGCAACTCCGCTTCCGGCAAATGGTGATCCGTAACGATCACATCAATCCCCAACTGATTTGCGTAGCGCACCACTTCATTCGCCCGAATACCGGTATCCACACTGACAATCAGCTTCACTCCGGCCTGAGATGCGCGTTCGACCACCTCACTTCGCATGCCGTAGCCTTCGATCAGGCGATGGGGGATATGGAAATCCGCACAGCCTCCCAGAATCTCGATCGCCTTTTTTAAAATCACGATCGAGGATGTGCCATCCACGTCGTAGTCGCCGTACAGCAAAATTGGGTCGCGCGCCTGAATGGCTGCCGCCAGTCGCGCGACGGCCCGATCCATATCGCGCATGAGCAGCGGATCGTGGAGCGCGCCGATAGCGGGCGAAAGAAAATCGCGCGCGGCAGCCGGCTCCGCGTACCCGCGAAGGGCCAATACCGCCGCTACCAGCGAATATATGCCCAAGTCTCGCTGCAGGCACAAAACGGCGCCTGTCTGCGCCTTAGGCATCACCCAACGCGCAGACGCACGGCTCAAGCGCGGGCTAGCCGGTGCCATCAATTGTTTGAAAAATAGCCGCCGATTGGGCCTTCGGTCTGGTCCTCATGCTCGTCGGACGCAGCCTCCAGTTCACCAAGAATGCCCATCAAGGCGTCGTACCAGTCCGTATGTAGCTCGAAGATATAGAGCCGTCCTTCGAGTGCGAACGAAAGCTGAACGGAACAGGTAAACCCCTCATAGGCGCGCAATTGCTGGAGCCTGGATTCGTAATGGCGTTTTTCGTCGCGCGAGAAATCACATTCTTCCAATTCATCAAGCGCCTCGTCGATCTGATCGAGCAGGAACGCCTCGTGATTGAAAATGATCAGCTTGGCTCCAGCTTGGCGCGCCGCTTCCAGGAATTCTCGAAAATCGGGGTGATGTTCGGTGTCCCAGGACACCTGAATCAGCGAATCGAGCATTCGGTGGTACCCGTAGAAAACCGGCGTCCCAGCTTGCTCGAGGTGCGCTTGCACCTCTCCGCGTAAGGTTTCAAGATCCAAAGCCATTCGCTTTCAACCGTATCAAATTCAAGAGTCTACCGGAAATAGTCTTCCTTCGGCTGTTTGAATATGTAACGATTCATGACAGTATCGCGCGCAAAGTAACCTTGACTGCTCCCCGGACATCGTTACGAGAGGTAATCGAAATTTTGCGGCAGCTCAATCCACCGATCCAAATTCCGTTCACCCCGATTCTATTTGCCATATTTTTCCTGGTTTCGCAGGCCCCGTTGTGGGCGCAAAGCGGTTTTGTGAAGTCGGGCGGCCAGGCGATTCCTGGCGCGACCGTCGCCATTACCCAGAGCGGCAAGCAATTGTCAACCGTTACCGACCAGGACGGGCACTACGTATTTCCGCCGCTCGCCGCCGGCGCCTGGACGGTGACCGTTGACATGTTCGGCTTCCAACCCCTCAAGAAAGATGTGGACTACGGTGCGGCGAACGGTCCGGTGAATTTCGATATTCAACTCAAAGAGTCACAGGCTTTGCAGAGGTTGCAGCAGTTCGCAGCCCGCCGTAACGCCGGCGGAAATCAAGGCGGGTTTGGCGGGGCGGGGAATCGTGGTCTTGGTCCGGCTGGCAATACGGCAAGCGTTGGCCGCGGGCGCACTGCCGTTGATAACGGGCAGGCGATCGATCAGCAGTTGCAAACCGAGTTGAATTCGCAGCAGAGCGCCGCCGCTCCGCCTTCGGGCAATGAAAGTACCAACGAGTCTTTCCTCGTTTCGGGAAGTCTGAGCCCGGGCATGTCGCAAGGTACTCAGGCGGATTCGGGGCCGGATATACGTTTCGCTGGCCAAGGTCCGAATCCATTCGGCGGAGAAGCAGGCGCGGCAGGGAATGCTCCCGGTTTCGGCGGCGCAGGAGCGAGTGGCGGAGGTGGTGGCGGCTTCGGTGGCCGGGGCGGTGGTGGGTTCGGCGGTGGCGGATTCGGCGGCCGCGGCGGCCCAGGCGCTCGCAATCGCCGTCCGGGACAAGTAGCAGGCGCGGTTTTTGGCAATCGGCGCAGACGGAACCAGCAGATCCACGGCCAGGCCTCCTTCACCCTGCAAAACTCCGCCCTGAATGCAAAACCGTTTTCACTAAATGGATTGGACGTTCCCCAGGCCGCTTACGCCCAAAGCCGCTTCAGCTTGATTGTTGGTGGTCCGTTGGTGATCCCCAAGCTCGTCAAAGATCCGAAGACCCAATTTTTTATCACCTATTTTGGTACTCGTGCGCGCAGCCCAAAACTCTTCGCTGAAACCGTGCCGACCGAAGCCGAACGGAACGGCGATTTTTCGCAGGCCGTTCAATCGCTCGGCACCTCCGCTACCAGCGTGCCGGTAACCATTTTCAATCCCACTACACACCAACCGTTCGCCGGCAACATGCTTCCAAACAGTTTGGTGAGTCCGATCGCCGTTGCCCTTCTTCACAGTTTCTATCCAACGCCCAATGAAACGGGCGTTGCCAATAACTATCAGTTCGAGACGGCGCAGGCGAGCAACACCGACAACGTCGGCGTGCGCGTGCAGCGCAACGTCACCAGCAAAGACCGTCTCTCGGTTAATTTTCAATATCAGCGAAGAAGTGGCACCGTCGCCCAACCGTTCGCCTATTCCGACGCCAATAATGGCTACGGCACGCGCGTACAGCTTGGTTGGACACGCAATATTTCAACCAACCTCATCAGTACGGCGCAGATACGCTTCAATCGAAATTACAGCCAGGTAACTCCCTATTTTTCCTCGGGGCCCGACGTGGCCGCTCAGCTTGGCATTCCGGGCACTTCGGCCAATCCACTCGATCACGGTCCGCCGACTCTAAATTTCACCAACTTTGGTGCCCTAAGCGACTCCGCTCCGAGTCTCAGCCGCAATCAATCGCAAGGTGTGACCGAGAGCCTGGTTCTGCTAAAAGGTCTCCATAGCATGAGCTTCGGCGGGGGATACACTCGTTCCGATCTAAGCTCTCTAACGGACCCGAACGCCCGCGGAACGTTTAACTTTACCGGCGTGGCAACAAGTGCCGTCAATGCCAATGGCCAGGTAGTGACAGGAACCGGCTACGATCTTGCTGACTTTCTGCTCGGGCTGCCGCAGTCTAGCTCCATTCAATATGGCGAATCCAATAATTACTTTCTGCAAAATCAGTGGAACCTGTATGCCCAGGATGAATGGAAAGCGCGCGCCAACTTGACCCTGATCGCCGGTGTACGCTACGAATACTTCTCGCCAATGAGCGAAAAGTACGGCCGTATCGCAAATTTGGACATTGCTCCTGGCTACACGAACGTTGCTGTCGTGACGCCTAATACCTCGGGTCCATATACAGGGGCCTTCCCGAGCGGGTTGATCAATCCCGATCGCAACAATTTTTCTCCGCGGGTCGCAATTGCTTACAAGCTGCCTTGGTTTAAGCGATCAACACTTTTCCGCGCCGGGTATGGCATCTACTACAACGGTCAAGCCTACGTTCAATTCGGGACGCTCTTGGCTAAGCAGCCGCCTTTTGCGGTGTCCAACAGCGTCAACACTAGCGCTACGAATGTTCTGACGCTAAATAAGGGCTTTCTGAGCACGCTGGCACAGCAGGTCACCAACACCTTTGCCGTCGATCGAAACTACCGCACTCCCTACGCGGGAACCTGGAATGCATCGCTCCAACACGAGTTCGGAGGTGGATTCTTCGCCGAAGTAGGTTATATGGGGACCAAGGGCACCCGGCTGGATGTGAAGACGGTGCCCAACGAAGCCCCGCCGGGAAGCGCTTTATCGTTGGCCGAGCGCGCGCAACTCGGTGACGCCACCGGCTTCACCTATGACCAATCGATCGGCGATTCGATATTTCACGCCTTGCAACTGCGCTTGATGCGGCGCTTCAACCACGGTCTTTCGCTGAATGCGTTTTACCAGTTCGCGAAATCGATCGACGATTCCTCCAGTTTCGGCGGCGCGGGCAATACGGTCGCGCAAAATTGGCTCGATATCGCAGCCGAACGCGGCCTTTCGAGTTTTGACGTTCGGCATGAGTTTCAGGCGAGCTTCGTCTGGACTTCGCCGGTGGCCGGTCCGGGATCGCACATCGCTTCCGACGGAAAAGTTGGCCGTCTGCTCAAAGATTGGCAACTCAGCGGCTCGATTACCGCGCAAACCGGTAATCCGCTTACCGCACGCGTGCTCGGCAATACCCAACAGCTTGCCCAGACCGGCGGCGTCGGCAGCGGACGCGCCTCGGCGACGGGAGAGTCGATCGATGGCAGCGGCGAATTTTTCAACTTGAACGCCTTCACGGTGCCGGCAACGGGTGCCTATGGAGACGCCGGACGGAATACGATTCCTGGCCCCGATTTGTTTAATCTGAACGTTGCCTTTGCCCGATCCTTCAACCTAGCGGAGAGGAAGCGTCTCGAGTTTCGCGTTGAAACGAATAACGTGTTAAACCACGTCAACTACACCAATTTGTACACCGTGGTGAATGCCACCGACTATGGGCTGCCCAGCGCAGCCAGCGCGATGCGGACGATGCAAGCGGTCGTGAGGTTCCGGTTTTGAAGATGATCGCCCTTGTTCTGGCGGCGCTCTTGACAGCGGAGCCCATGCTGCCGCAGCACGCTACGTTCTCTACTACCACCAACGTCGTAATTGTCAATGTGACCGTTCTCGACCGGAACGGAAAGCCCGTAGAAAACCTTTCTAAAAACGACTTCGAGGTTTACGAAGACGGCAAACTGCAGAAGCTCCAGGCGGTCGACTTTCAGCGGCTGAACACGAAGGTATTGCCGACCGTCGACGCTGCAGCGGCGGAACCCCCTCCGGCACCCAAGGGCTTCAGCCCGGACGCCGAGAAGAGCGCTCTCAAGGCCACCATGATCTCCAGGTATCAGGACCGGCGCCTGATGGTCATGCTGTTCGATTTTTCGTCCATGCAGCCCGCCGAGCAGATTCGCGCCAAGAATGCCGCTATCAAGTTTCTGACCAGCCAGATGACGGCCAGCGATTCGGTTTCGATCATGGTCTTTTCGAGCGAGCTGAAGACCATTCAAGACTTCACTTCCGATCGCGACCTCCTAATTGCCACCATCAATAAGTTCCGCATTGGCGAATCGAGTGAAAACGCCGCGTTCGCGGATGAGGGCGCTGACGCCCAGGACCAGAGCGGTGACTTTGTGGCGGACGAGACCGAGTTCAACATCTTTAACTCCGACCTTAAACTGGCGGCGCTCGAAGATGCTGCGCGAACGCTTTCGCAATATCCCGAGAAAAAAGCCCTCATCTATATTTCGAGCGGCATCCAGAAAAACGGCGTCGATAACCAGTCGCAGTTGCGCGCCACCGTCAACACGGCCATCCGCTCGAACGTCGCGTTTTACCCCATCGATGCACGCGGGCTTTCGGCCTTGGTTCCCGGGGGTGATGCGACCCAGGCCGGTGCGGTCGGCAACAACCTATATAGCGGCGCCGGCCAGCGATCGCTGAAGGAGAACTTCAATAACCAGCAGGAGACCCTGGCAACGCTGGCTTTGGATACCGGAGGAAAAGCGCTGCTCGATTCCAATGACCTGACGGATGGAATGCGTCAGGTGCAGCAGGACTTTTCGAGCTACTACGTCCTTTCCTATGTCAGCACCAACACCGCGCAGGATGGCCGCTATCGCCGCATTCAGGTCAAGCTTGGCTCTCGCTTGGCAAGCCTGAAATTAAAGTTGACGTACCGGCAGGGCTATTACGGACCCACTACCTTCGCGCACATGCGTGACGTGGATAAGGAAGCGCAGCTCTCGCAAGCTCTGATGTCGGACAACCCGGTCACCGACATGCCCATCGCGGTCGAGGTAGACTACTTCCGCATCGAAAAAGACAAATATTTTGTCCCGATCTCGGTAAAGATACCCGGCTCTGCGCTGGTTTTTCACAACAAAGGAGCCAAGCAGGCGACCGAACTGGATTTCATCGCCGAAGTTTTCGATGCGCGTAATCGCTCTGCCGCCACCGTGCGCGACACCATCCCGCTGAAATTGGCGATGGACGTGGCCGGGCAGGTAGTCCGCAAGAGCATACAGTACGACACCGGCGTCACGCTCACCCCGGGGAACTATAAGCTGCGTTTCGTGGCGCGTGAAAACGGCGAGGGCAAAGTGGGCACCTTCGAAGCTCCGTTTGTGATCCCCGATTTGGCGAACCAAAAAACACTGCGCTTCAGCTCCATCATCCTCAGCAATCAGCGCGAACCGGTGGCCGATCAAGTGGCCGGGGTAAAGAACAGCAAGAAACTGCTGGCCGCAAATCCCTTGATCGATAACGGCAAGAAGCTGCTGCCGAACGTCACTAGAGTGTTTCGGCCCGGCCAGAATATGTTGGTTTACCTTGAGGTATACGACCCCACGATCCCGGAAGGATTGCCCGAAAACTTCCGGCGGGCCAACGTGGATGCTAGCTTTGCGCTGTATCGCGGCCACAAAAAGGTCTTCGAGACTCCCGCCGTACGCGCCAATCGTCTTTCCGAAAGCCGCGCTGGCACTCTTCCGGTGTGGCTGCAGCTTCCTGTGGCCGACCTTCAGCCCGGCAAGTACGAGGCCCAGGTGAACCTCATCGATGAGTTTGGCCGGAAGTTCGCTTTCCCGCGAACGTCACTCGCCGTGCTGCCCGCCGAGATGGCAAAGCCGGCCAAATCGGAATAAAATCCGAAAAGGATGTATTTGCTCGAAACCTTGCGCGGCTTGCGCCGGACTCCGGCATTCACCGCCGTTGCTATCGCCTCTCTCGCCCTCGGCATCGGCGCTAACACCGCAGTCTTCTCTTTTGTCAACGCGATCTTGCTGAAGCAACTTCCCGTGCCACAACCCGAACGGCTCGTCGAGCTGCCGCACGTGCTCAAAATGGAAACCTTGCAGGCGCTCGTTGATCGCGCCACGGCCTTCGACGGATTATTCGGGCGCTTCGGGAAAGCAGTCAATTTTGGGGCCGGCGATAGCTCCCAATGGCTGCTCGCTGAATTGGTCACCGGCCAATATTTCAAAACTCTCCAAATCCAGCCCGCTATCGGCCGATTCCTGAACGACCAGGACGTCCGCAACGCCGTGGCCGACCCGGTATGTCTACTGAGCTACCGTCTTTGGCAAAGCCAGTTAGGAGGAGATCCCTCCGTTCTGAACCGCAAAGTATCGCTCAACGGCCACTGGTACCGCGTTTTGGGAATTACCCCGCCCGATTTTCACGGCGCCGAATTGCAGCGCAACTTCGACGTCGTAGCGCCCGCTACGCGGATTGGCGACTTCATGCCCGCCTTTAGCGGATCGACCGGCATCGACTGGACAAAGACTCTATCCTGGCTGAGCCCGATGGCGCGCCTGAAGCCGGGTGTCACCAAACAGCAGGCGCAAGCTCAACTGAACGAAGTCCTGCGGCAAATCGACAGCCGCCGGTCCGATATCTCTCTCGAAGACGGCAGCCAAGGCTTCGACACGATGCGATCGCGTTTCGGCAAGCCGGTCATCGTACTGATGGCTGTCGTGGGGATCGTTCTTTTAGTTGCCTGTACGAATCTGGCTAATCTTCTGCTGGCGCGGGCGCACAAGCGCGCCAAGGAATTCGCCATTCGATTGTCGCTCGGCAGTTCGCGCGGTCAGCTCATCCGGCAGCTCCTGATCGAGAGTTTGGTGTTGGCCCTCGCTGGCGGCGCACTGGGGATCTTGCTCTCCTTCTGGGTCAGCCAAACGCTGGTCGTATTTCTGAATGCCGGCCGCTCGGCGGCAGCCGCTCTACACATTTCACCCGATCCGCGCGTGCTGGCCTTTGCCGTTCTCTTATCGTTTGCCACCGCTACATTGTTCGGATTAGTTCCAGCCTGGCAGGCCACCCGGCCCAGTCTCTTGCCCGGCCTAAAAGAGGACGGCGCCACCGGCTCTGGAAGGCTCAATCGAGCCGTTCTGTGGAGACTGCTGGTCGTCCTGCAGATTGCGCTCTCGCTGGTGGTCGTCTTCGCCGCCGGGCTGCTGGCGCGCACGCTGCGGAATCTACAAACGGTCGATCTTGGTTTTCAACCCGCGCAAGTGATCGCCTTCAATATTGATCCCGTCGCCAGCGGCCATTCTGCCGCCGAAAGCTCACGAATTTTCGATGAGCTGCTGGCGCGTGCCCGAAGTCTTCCGGACGTGAAGGCCGCTAGTCTGGCCGCCAGCACGCCCAGTGGCGCATCGGCTGTTTCGTTGAGCGTCGCCGTTCCAGGCTACACCTCCAAGCGACCCGGCGATACGGTAGTAGATTTCAATTGCATTAGCCCCCAATACTTCGAGACGCTTGGCCAGCCGCGAGTACTGGGTCGCGATTTCAGTGGGAGCGACAACGCAAATAGTCCCCGAGTCGCAATCGTCAACGAAAGATTCGTCCAGCACTACTTCGCAGGGCACAATCCCGTAGGCCGGAAGATTCAACAAGGCGGCGGCGATCTGGAGATTGTCGGCGTGGTCAAGAACGCGCGGGATCGTGATCTTCGCGACGGCCCGAAGGAGGAACTTTACGTCCCGGAAGGGCAAGCCCAAACGTCCGGACTGACGCTACTAGTACGAGTCAATCAGAATCCCGCCCGTGTCCTCTCCCTGCTTCCCTCTGTGGTTCGCGGCATAGACGCGCGCACGCCGGTATACTCCGTTCATACCTTGGATGTGGACGTCGATGCCGGTATGACCTCGGAGCGCATCCTCGGCTATCTCTCGACTCTCTTCGCCGCCCTCGCCACGCTGCTCGCCGGTATTGGCCTGTATGGCGTTCTGGCTTATTCAGTGGCGCGAAGGACGCGCGAAATTGGGGTGCGCGTCGCCATCGGAGCGCAGAGATGCGATGTGGCCGGCCTGTTTGTTCGTGAGACCCTGCTGCTCGTCTTCTTCGGGATGGCCTCGGGCGTGCCTTTGGCGTTCGCATCCATCAGCACCATTCGAAGCTTGTTGTTCGGGCTGACGCCGACCGACCCGCCCACTTTGCTGGCGAGCATTTCGGCGCTAGGGCTGGCTGCTTGCTTCGCTACCGCGCTTCCAGTCTGGAGAGCAACACGCGTTGATCCGATTCAAGCCTTGCGCCACGAGTGACTCTTCCAAATTTGGTAGAAAGCACCCTGCTCTACTGTTTTCGATAGAGCTACCCCATAAGTCTGGTAAGATAGGGCTATGCAAATTGGTTATACCACCAGCCCGAAAGCTCTCCTGGCCAAGCGGCTTATGGTGGTTGCAGGGATGGTATCTCTTCCGATTGCCTGGAAAGCGGAGACAGCTCCGCTACCGAAGCTCGCGACGGTTAGCACTTCACGGCCTGTCGGTCCCGATCCGCGTGCCGTCCGTTTGAATCGGTTTATGTCCAAGTTGCACTGCCCGGTGGCGAACCTGGCTGAGGATTTCGTTCACGCAGCGGACGATAATCACATCGATTGGCGTCTGCTGCCCAGCATTGCGATCATTGAATCCGGCGGCGGCAAGGCGTACCGGAACAATAACATTTTTGGCTGGGACAAGGGTGACCAGGCATTCCCGACCATCCGCGCCGGCCTGCATGAAGTGGCGTTCAAATTGGGCAGAAGTTCTATCTACCGGATGCATGATTCGCTAGGCAAGCTTCATTTGTATAACCCCGACGAGAATTATGCTCCTCAGGTCATGGCGGTAATGTCGAGAATCAGCCCGAGTGCGGAACTGCGGTCTCAATCCGAGGCCGTACGCCATCTCGATAGCGAATACGTCTACGAAAGCGACTAGTCCGATTTAGTACTGGCCGAACCAGACTATCGGCCGAAGCTGGCGGATCGCCGGCTGGGACCAGGTGGCGGAGGAGGAGGAACTTCTTCTACCACCACTTTCTTGGGCCTTGCGTCCAGCCGGGCCGCGATGAGCTTCTGATACAACTTGGCAAACTTTGGTGTGCCCGGTTCGGCGCCCACGACATCCTTCTCCGTGATCTCCTGGGCGGCCGGCAGATATTTCTGCAAATAGTTCTTTATGCGGTCCAGCACCAGGCGCTGGCTGGAGCGCATAAGCAGAAACAACAACAGTTCGCCCGGGACTTTGCTGAGGATGGCGTATAGCGCCGACGGCCGCTGCAGCTTTGCGGTGGCAAGCTCCTTCTCTACCTTGGCGGCGCGAGCCTCGAGGCGATTGGCGGCGTCCAAATCCGCTTTCGGAATCCCGACCGAGTGCACGAGCTGGCTGCGCTCTTTAGGATTGAGTTTTTCGAGCAATAGGAAGAGAAATAGCGAGTAAGAGTTCGCGGATACGTCAATTCCGAAGGGTAACGATTGGCGCGCTTTCTGTAGTTTCTGAAATCCAGCCAAGTTCAGCTTCGCTCCACTGAGAGCCGGGGAAATCAACGCCAGCAGCTTTTCGTCTTCCAAGGCTTTCAAAATGTCGCCGGCAAGCGGGTCGACGCCGATCTGGCGCAATTCGTGCTCCAAGGCCGCCGGCGCGATCTTGGTTTCGAGCTTCGCCTCGCGCACATTCAGGTATTGGCTCATGGTGCGTTCCTCGATGACAAAGCCGAGCCGCGTGCGCAAGCGAATCATCCGCAGTATGCGCGCTGGATCGTCATAAAGAACGTAGTTGCTGATGGCGCGAAGTTCCTTCCGGCTCAGATCGCCCAAACCATTGGTCGGGTCGAGCAGCAGTCCCCGCGAGGCTTTGCCCAGGGACAACGCGATGGCGTTCACCGTAAAATCACGCCCTCGCAGATCTTCATGAATCGTCGCCGGCTGCACCTGCGGCTTGGCGCCCGGCTTGGGATACTTTTCCTGCCGCGCCATGGACAGGCTCACCGTGACGTCGCCGGCAAAGCGGAGCTCCACCGCCTTTCGCGCTTCATCGACGGCCAGGATTTCGGCACCTGCGTGCTGGGCTACCGACTTCGCGAACTTGATGGTGCCTCCCTCGATGGTGAAATCGAGATCCCGGATGGGAAACCCGCCCATCATGTCGCGCATCGCTCCGCCCGTGAGGAAAAGATTCAGATTTGCCCGCTCCGCGGCGTCGCGAACCTGCGCCAATGCCTTGCTCTGTTCGCCGTTCAGATGGCTGTCCAGCATGAACATGTAGTCGCTCATTGCTCTTCTCTCCTCAATGCTGCCGCGTCCCGCTAGGCTGTCCTCTTGTGCCTGGCGCGAGGATGGTGCAGGTCAATCGTTTGGCGCAAGCGTGATCGCATCACGTGGGTGTAGATCTGCGTGGTGCCGATGTCGGCATGGCCCAGCATGCTCTGCACGCTGCGCAGATCCGCGCCGCCTTCCAGCAGATGCGTGGCGAATGTGTGCCGCAGCACGTGCGGGCTCAGGTTGCGGAAAATGCCCGCTGTCTTCCCATGGCCCTTCAGCAGTTTCCAGAATCCCTGCCGCGTCATGGCCGTCCCGCGCGCCGTGACAAAAAGGTATGGGCTCACGCGTCCCTTCAGAAGTTGCGGCCGCTGCTCTCTTCGGTAATGCTCGAGCGAGCGCAAGGCTTCCTTGCCAACCGGTACCAGCCGCTGCTTGTTGCCTTTTCCAATTACCCGTACGGTGCCTTCCAAATCGTCCAGGTCGGCGATCCGCAAATGGATCAGTTCGCTAACGCGTAACCCGCTGGCGTAAAGGAGATCGAGCATGGCTTTGTCTCGGAGCCCGGTGGGTGATCCCGCCTCCGGCGAGGCGAGTAAATGCTCGACGCTAGAGCTATCCAGGTACTTAGGCAACGACGAACCAATTTTCGGCGCGCCCAGCAATTCTGCCGGATTGACGGCAATATCCCCCTCTTCAAGCAGAAAGCCGAAGAAATTCCGCAATGTCGTGACCTGCCGGGCAATCGAGCGGTTTGACAAGCCGTCGGCTTTGAGGTGATCCATATATCCCCTTAATGTGTCGAGGGTTACAGATCCGAAGCCACTTGCTCCGAGCCAGGCCGCCAATCGCCCCAAGTCGCGGCGATAAGCTGCTAAGCTATTGACTGCCAGTCCTTTTTCCGTTCGGCAAAAATGCAGGAACGATCCTATCTTTCGCTCGGATGTGGTCGCTCCGGCCATTCTGCCAATGATACAATATTCCCGAAATTGTTTGAAACAAAGTAACAGTTTGTTTTCACCTTGACCTCTAGTACCGCGAAACGGGTCGTTTTATATCGCTTTGATCGTCAACCGCTGGAGGCGGTGGTGAACCCTGCCGCTTATTTACAGAGCGATTATGTGGAACTGATCACGCTCGACGGCAACTTGCAAACCTTGGGCTATGGCGAATTGAAAGCGCTCTGTTTCGTTTCCGAGCCGGGGCGGCTTGACCTCTTTAGCGACCACAACCTCTTCGAGCGGCGGCCGAAGGTGGCGGGATTATGGACCAGGTTTACGTTCCGTGACAGAGATCGTCTGGACGGAATCCTGTCGCATAATTTACTCGATTGGCCCGAAACGGGTTTCTTGGTTACGCCGCCCCGCGCGGGCGCTTCGAGGCAGCGAGCCTTCATTCCGCGAGCCGCCTTGATTGCTACCGAGCTGATGGGAGTGGTGGGGACTACCGCTCCTGCCGCCAGACACCGGGGAGCCGAATCCCCGGCCGATCGAAGCCAGCTCAGGATGTTCGAGTAGTTGGTCCGGCGGTCGCGGCCTTTCCCGAGCCCCCGGTCCTCAGCCGATGAGACCAGAGCCGGTGCCAGTCGTCCCAGCTCCCGCTCGGCCGCAGCCAGAGGAAAACCACGTCGTCGATAGCGAAGCGTGGTGACCAGCCGCTCGCGTGCCACTCCTGCTCGGCTTGCGTCCGCACCTCTTCCACATCCTGTTCCGGGACGGGACCGCCCAGCGTGAGATGCGGGCGGAATTCGAAGTTCTCGGCGGCGTCCAGGTCGCCGGTGTTCAAAGCGTCGTGAAGATCGTGTAACGGGGCGTTCCCTTCGGCAATGTCGAGATACACGACATGCGTCTCCGGGAAAAAATGAACCTTGGCCAACTCCACTTCGAAGCGCGAAAAGCGTTCCAGAATCTTTTTGGCCTGCAGCGAGGCGGATTCCACAGGCAGCTTCAACGGCCGCGGCGGAAGAATGGTGATGTGCGCCTGGGGATTCTCTTTCCCAGGCAGGATCTGCCGCAGCGAGTCAAAGTAGGAGCCTAGCGGATCTGGTATGTAGCTCACCAGCGCAAAGGAGCCCCACTGCGGCTTTTCCGAGTTTTTCGTCATCGTAGGCTCGGTTACTACAGAATTGATTCACGCGGATTGCGATTCCTGATTCACACTGACTGGTTCACACTGACCGGTGTAGCGATTGTACTCGAAGCGCCAAACTCGGGCCCCGCTGCGGCCTTCGTCTCGGGGACAAACCACTGGGCGGGCTCGAAGCCGATGTACTTGGCGATTCGCAGATCGCCGGCTGAGCCATCCGGCTGGAGCATCTCCAATAAATCGCCGGGACAAAGCGCTTGGCCTCCGTTTGCGAGACCGCTCCAGGCGGCATACGGCGTAGCCGCTTCTACTTCTCCATTGACTTCGTAGTCTTTGGGTTTTACGATCGTCAGACCGCCCATGTGCGCGGCCCAGCGAAAGCTTTCTTTGGGCGAATCCTTGATGCGATAAATACGATAGCGCGCCATTAACGTCTCAGTCTAGCAAGGGAAGGAAGTAGACGTTGTCTGTCACAATGTGGACGGGAGTTTCGACAGGCTCGCGAACATGAAGAGATATTGGCTGCTCTTGGTCCTGCCGCTGCTGCTTCTGCTGTGGTGGGGCCTGGGTCATGGCGAATCGGCACCCACCATTCATTTCAGTCCGGTGCAGCGGGTAACGATTGAGAGCACGGTTTCGACGAACGGCAAGGTTGAGCCCGCCGAATCGGCGATCGCACGGGCGCAGGCCCCGGGCGTAGTCCGTGCCATTGCCGTGCAACGGGGTCAACGGGTGACCGCCGGACAGACCCTGGTGACGCTCGACAATACAGCCGCTCAATCCCAATTGGCGGCGGCCATGGCCAAGGAGCAGGAAGCGCGCGCCGAGGAAACTACGCTCGCACAGGGTGGCAAAGCCGCCACCTTGGCTAACCTCAACGATTCCATCACCAGTGCGCAGGATGGTGTCGAAATCGCGCAGCGGAACTATGATGCCATGCGGCGGCTGGCGCCCCAACAGGCGGCGACCAAGCTACAAGTCGAGAACGCCAAAGATGCTCTGGACAAGGCGAAACTTCAGCTTCTTTCCTTCGAGAATCAGCGCAAGACGCTGGTGACCGCCGGTGATCGCTCGGTGGCCCACGCCAAAGTGCAGGATGCCATCGCGGCCGTGGCGCTGGCGCGCCACAATGTCGACTTAGATGCAGTGAGAGCGCCGCTTAGCGGCATTTTGTATCAATTCGATTTAAAGGTCGGAGCCTACTTACAACCTGGCGACCAAGTCGGCCTTATCGGTGATTTGGACAAGATCAAAGTGACGGTGTACGTCGATGAGCCCGATCTGGGACGAGTAGGGCTGGATATGCCCGTGAGCATTACTTGGGACGCCAAGCCGGGCCGTAAGTGGTGGGGCCGCGTGAATAAGCTGCCCACGCAAGTAATTGCCCTGGGCACGCGCACGGTCGGCGAAGTGACTACCCTCGTGGACAATCCAGACCACGACTTACTTCCAGGAGTAACCGTTACAGCGCTGGTGATTTCGCAGGTCGTCAAAGACGCAGTCGGCATTCCGAAGGCAGCCTTGCGATCGATACACGGGGTCAACGGCGCCTTCAGGCTCAACGACAAATCTCTCGTCTGGACACCCCTCACCACCGGCGTCAGCGACGTGAACAATGTCCAGGTTGTTTCCGGTCTCGTGGTCGGCGCGCAGGTTGCCGACCGGGTGGTGGAACCGAGCGACGCCGAGATAAAAAACGGCATGCGGGTGAAGCCCGTGTTCAACTAGCCGGGATCCAATGGCAAGTGACCCATCCGGCGCGAGTTCGGTGGCCCATCCGGACCATCGCACCTTCGGCCGGTTGCGGCTACTGTTTACCGCAGCGCTGCTGCTGGCATTTCTTGTGTGTTTGATCTTCGCCTGGACCACGCGCGACGCCATGGCGCATCTTCCGTTCCTCAAGGGCCGCGGCAAAGCGGCTGTCGGCCACAACAGTCTGGTGGACCTGCGCCCTTGGCAAACGGCTCAGGCTCTTGCCGCGCTGGCCGTGACTACCGAGGAGCACGAGTTCGCGCGCGACGCCGCACGTTTGGCCGATCACGAAGTCGATCAGGCCTTCGCTTCCGCTTTGCGCCAGGCCAGCGCCCAGCACAATGTGCTTACCGGCGCGGCGCTCACCCTTGCGCAAAAGGTGAAACAGTTCCAGCAGATCGTCAAAGAAGATCAGGCGCATGTCGAGCGCCTGTCCGTCTCGTCTGCAACCAAGAATGGCGTGCCCGCGGCATTGACAGACGATCTCGACGTTGCTAAAGCGCAGTTGGCGCTGGATTCAGATGAACTGGCCGATGCACAGGAGGATCTCGCCCGCGCCTCTGGCGATCAACGTGGCCGGATTCAACAGGAGCTCGCCGCGCACCAGGAGGTCATGCGCAAATCGGACGCTCAATCGGCCGCTGGAAGCCAAGTCGCGGTCGTTTCCGCTCGCCGGTACGGCACTCTCGCCGGCCGCCTCGAAGCCTGGTTCGATCAACGCAGCCGCTTTGCGTTGCTGCAGCAGGCCATACAGCAGGCGCAGGCGGACGCGGCCGCACTCACTGCCCAACACAATCAGATCGAAAGCCAAGCCAACGCGGGGTCATCCTCCGTCGCCGCGGACAAAGCCGGCACCCTCGCTACGCTGAACAGCAGGGCGGCGCGCAGCCAGCTTCTCGCCATCTACGACGACCGCATTGAGACCCAGCGGCAGCTCGCCGCCGTTTACGGCAAGTGGTCTGATCAAGTCCTGCTGCAACACCGTATCGTGCTGCATCTTTTGCTCGAATCGTGTGCCTGGATCGCTTTCATTCTGATTTGCGTGATTCTTCTCGACGCTTTGGTCCGGCATCTGATAGAGCACGCCGCGCTCGACCGGCGCCGTGTGCAGACGCTTCGCATTGTTTTCAAACTCGGCATTCAGGTAGTGGGCGCGCTATTGATCCTGTTGGTTGTCTTTGGAGCCCCCAGCCAGACCCCCACCATCCTGGGCCTTACCACCGCTGGTTTCACGGTCGCCATGCAAGACTTCATTCTTGCGTTCTTTGGTTGGTTCGTTCTGATGGGCAAAAACGGTATGCGTGTGGGCGATTGGGTAGAAATTAACGGCGTTGGCGGTGAGGTCGTCGAAATCGGTCTCTTTCGCACCACTCTGCTCGAAACCGGCAATTGGACGGACAAAGGTCATCCCACCGGCCGCCGTGTTACTTTCATCAATAGCTTTGCCATCACCGGCCATTACTTCAACTTTTCAACCACGGGCCAATGGATGTGGGATGAGATCACCTTCAGCATCCCCGCCGGTGACGACACTTACGCTCTCATCGAGCGCGTCCACAAAGCCGTACTCAAGGAAACCGAAAAGGATACGCGTCTCGCCGAAGAGGAATGGAAGCGCACCGCCCGCAGAGATGGCTTGAGCCAGTTCACCGCGGGACCCGCCGTGGACATGCGGCCGGGAGCCTCTGGAATCGATATCATTGTGCGCTACGTCACGCGCGCGGCCAGTCGCTTCGAAGTACGCAATCGGCTGTACCAATGCGTGATCGGCCTGCTCCATAAGCCACCAACGCCAGCCTAAGTCGCCGTGCTCCTGAAACGCTGGACATGCGTCGAATCACGTACTATCATCTAACTCCAGTAAGCTCTACCGGCCGGATGGCGAAAGTAGCCTACTCGAAGCGCTAAATTTGCCTCAATTAAAATCGAAGTCTTAGCCATGCGAATGATCGAGCGCCGTCATTTCATCAAAGGCGTGGGCGGCTTGGCCGCGCTCAGCCTCGAGGCGAAAACGCCGTCTCGTCCTTCGGGAAAAATCGCGGTCGTCTCCGAGCGTCTGGATCCGGCCGCCGCGTGGGCTGCTGAAGAACTACAACGGGCCATTACGCAGAAAGGGTCTGACGGCGCAAGCGTGAGTTCTGCGAGCGAAGCGCCCGGCGCGAAGCTTTTTATCGTGATCAAACAAGATCTCCCACCGCAGAGCCGCGAAGCACTGTCTCTATCACCCGGCAAACTCGCTGGCCGCCCGGCGATTCTGGTCTCCGGCTCAGATGCGCGCGGACTCGTCTATGCCATCCTCGAACTCGCCGACCGTGTTCGCTTCAGCACCGGTCCTGACCTCGGATTTGCGCTCCACGCTCCTCTAAAGGAGCAAGCGGCCAATCGCGTGCGAAGCATCGCGCGCGCCTTTTGCAGTGAAATCGAAGATAAAACCTGGTATTACGATAAGTCCTTCTGGCGAAGTTACCTCACGGAGCTCGCTACGCAGCGCTTCAATCGCTTCAATTTGACCTTCGGCTTGGGTTATGATTTCCCGCGCGGCGTCACCGGAGACTACTTCCACTTTCTGTATCCCTATCTATTGGACGTTCCCGGCTACCGCGTCCGAGTGGTCCCTCTCAGCGACGCTGAGCGCGATCGCAATCTTCTAATGCTCCGCTTCATTGCCGCCGAAACCGCCGCTCGCGGTCTCGACTTCCAACTCGGCATCTGGACGCATGCCTATGAGTGGACCGACAGCCCCCGCTCTGCTCACCACATCGTAGGACTTACGCCCGAAAACCACGCCGCCTATTGCCGCGACGCCCTCGCGCTTCTTTTGAAAACCTGCCCTGAGATTCGGGGGCTAACCCTGCGCGTTCACGGCGAAAGCGGCATTCCCGAAGGCAGCTACGACTTTTGGCGAACCGTATTCGCCGGCGTCAGGCGCGCCGATCGTCCGATCGAAATCGATATGCACGCCAAAGGCGTTGACCAGACGATGATCGGCATCGCTGTCAAGACCGGAATGCCCGTCAAGCTTTCACCAAAATTTTGGGCCGAGCATATGGGCCTCGCCTATCATCAGGCGGACATTCGCGAGTTGGAAGTACCGCGGCCCGATCGCATGGAACAGGGCACGTTCCGCCTTAGCAATGGATCGCGCCGTTTTCTGCGTTATGGCTATGGAGATCTTTTTCAGCGCGGGCGGCAATACGATGTGCTGTTTCGTCTCTGGCCCGGAACGCAGCGCGCTCTGGTGTGGGGCGATCCCGCTACCGCTGCGGGCTACGGGCGAGTGTCTCATTTTTGTGGCGCATCCGGTATTGACATCTGTGAGCCGCTGTTCTTTAAGGGAAGGGAAGGCTCCGGCATCCCCGGAGGCCGTTGCGCGTATGCCGATCGCTCGCTTTCGCCCCGCTACGATTGGGAAAAATACGCCTACACGTATCGCGTGTGGGGCAGACTCCTTTTCAATCCTGACGCCGAACCGCAAAGCTGGCGACGATATCTGGCCGCGGAATTTGGCGCCGCCGCCGAATCGCTGGAAGTCGCTGTAGCGCATGCGAGCCGCGTGCTTCCCATACTGACTACCGCGCATCTCCCATCGGCTTCGAACCACTCCTTTTGGCCGGAGATGTACACCAATATGCCGATCGTTCTGGGAAGCGAACCCTCGCCGTACTCCGACACGCCCAATCCGAAACGCTTCGGCACAGTGAGCCCGCTCGATCCCGAATTATTTTCGTCCATCGACGAATACGTCAAAGATCTGCTGGATGGCCGCCAGAGCAGAAAGTATTCGCCCATCGAAGTCGCTCAATGGCTGGAAAAATGCGCCAGCCGGGCGGAGGTGGGCCCGCCGTCTTCAAAAACACCGGAGTTTCGCCGCCTTCAGGAAGACGTCGCCATCCAGAGTGGGCTCGGGCGTTTCTTTTCTCTTAAACTGCGAAGCGCCGTGTTGTACGAGATCTTCCTCGAAACGGGAAACCCCACTGCGGGCTCGCAGGCTCTCGCGGAATATCGCAAAGCGCGTGACGTATGGGCATCGATGGCGCAGCGAGCGAAGGGCATTTATCTCCCTGATGTCACTTACGGCAGAACGCCAAACCGTCGCGGACACTGGCTGGACCGCTTACCGGCCATCGAAACCGATTTGGCCGCCATGCAGACGGCGATCCAACGGCCGGCCGGTACCGCCTCCACCGTCGTCCTCGAACGCCCTCCGCGCATGGCGGCACGCTGCACGCATACCTCACCGGCATCGTTCACACCGGGGAAGCCATTCTCAGTCTCTTTGCTGCTCGCAGATGCGCCGTCTTCCGCGCGCCTCCACTACCGGCACGTAAACCACGCCGAGCGTTGGCAGTCTGTTGACATGCAGAGAGCCGATCAAACGTGTGTCGCCTCCATCCCGGCGGACTACACGAACTCCCAATTTTCATTGCAATACTACTTCGAGCTGCGGCAAGGGCCCGGCTCTGCTGCAATGTACCCTGGTTTGAACGCGGAGCTTGCGAATCAACCGTATTTTGTAGTGGTCACGGGAGCAAACCGTCCGCGCTCGCCGCATCCCTGACAAATGCCTCGGCCGCCGCGTGCCCGCTTTCGATGCCTCGAAAACGCATGATCTGCGATTGCAGTGAATAGAATTTCTCTGGCGACTGGGAAGCGTGACCGTAGCACGCAGCGCGTTTGCGAGCTTCAGTCGCGGTGATGTCCACATAATCCGTGGGCGCGAACATACGCGTGTCTTCCCCGTCTGAAACTTCGTAGTAATACAGCGCGAAGCTCTTGCCCATGCGAAGCCACGCATCATAAGAGAGCATAGACGTGGCGCGGTGATCGCGGTGATTGTCAATGGGCCATTGGGTAAAGAGAACATCCGGCTTTTCGGCTTCGAGCAGCCGGCGAAACGCGTCGTACCGAGCGTTATCCACTACGGCTTCGCCATCGACTTGATCGGCAAATTTCGCCTGCGCGCGCAGAATTTCGCAAGCTCGCCGCGCCTCCGAAACGCGAATGGCTCCGCACGCATCTGCATTCTTCCGGGCACAGCCTTTTTCCCCGCGGTTCAAATAGAGAAGCGTTATCTCATGCCCCGCATCGGAATATCTCGCAATGGTGCCCCCGCAGCCATACTCCGGATCGCCGGGATGGCCGCCGGCAACAACGACCTTCAGCTTTTTCCCGCCTGGGCTCGCCCTCAGCGTGCCAGCCAGGGAAACGGCAGCTGCCGATCGAACTAGCCACCGGCGGCGAGATGTCGCAGACATCGTCAACGCTGCACGCGTCCCGCTCCGCCGCCCTTGATCAGCGCTTGCACTTCGTCGACCGTGAAGCGGTTAAAATCCCCCGGAATCGAATGCTTCAGGCAAGAGGCCGCCACCGCGAATTCCAGCGCCTCCGCCGGCCCCCCAAAATGGATCAGCCCGTAAATCAATCCAGCGGCAAAGCTGTCTCCACCGCCCACGCGATCCACAATATGCGTAATTTCATACTTGCGGCTGAGGAAAAAATTCTTGCCGTCGTACAGGCAGCCGGACCAGCCATTATGAGACGCGCTCTTCGACTCGCGCAACGTCACCGCCAGCATCTTTAGGTTCGGAAAAGTGGCCAGCACCCGTTCGCCGAGTTCCTGATATTTCTCCCGCTCCAGGCTCCCCGATTCGACGTCGATATCCACATGCACGTTGATGCAATGCTGGCAGTCCTCTTCATTGGCGATGCAAACGTCCACCAGCTTCACCAGCTCGGGCATGATTTCGCCCGGCTTCTTCCCCCACTTCCACAAATTCTTGCGGTAGTTCAGATCGCAGGAGATCTGGATTCCTTTGTCGCGCGCCGCCCGCAGACCTTCGAGCGAAAGCTCGGCGGCGGACGCGCTGATGGCAGGCGTAATCCCTGTGATGTGGAACCAGGTAACGTCCTCCAACGCGGCGTGCCAATCGATGCTGCCCGGTTTGGCTAGCGCAATGGCGCTGTAATCGCGGTCATAGAGAACCTTCGAGGGCCGCTGATTGGCCCCGGCCTCGACGAAATAAATGCCCATCCGCCCGGGGGCGCGCACAATTTGGCCGGCATCCACCCCGAAGCGGCGCAGTTCACCGATAAACGCGTCGGCGATGGCGTGCGCCGGCGGCAGTACCGTGATGAAGCGGCTAGCGGCATTAAACTGCGCCAGCGAAACGGCTACATTTGCCTCACCTCCGCCGAAAGTGGCAATAAGTTGCGGCGATTGCAGCAGACGTTCAAAGCCCGGCGGAGTCAGCCGCAACATGATCTCCCCGAAGGTGGCAATCAATGGTGTCATCCACCGGAATTGTAGCGTTTTGTTTATTGGGGAAGCGTAATCGGGGACTGCACATTCGGCGCCAGCACCGCTTCAATTCCCGCCGAAGCATCGATGGCCGGCAAACCCTCCACCGTCTGGACGGTGAACGTGCTGGGCGGGAATGAGGTGGTCTTCCGCAGCGCGGAGCCGGCGTACGCATTCAACGAGAAAGCGTTCACCTCCACCGCCACCTCAACGGGCTGGAGCGCGGAGGCCGCCCGATGCAGCCGCAGAAAGGCTTCATGCGCATCATCCAGAAAGCTTCCAAACGTTAGTTGCAAGCCGGTAAAAACAAGCTGGCGCGAAGTAACCAAGGTGGTTCGCGCTCCGCTGAGCCACACCACCGGTCCCCGAGCCGAGCCCTCGGTGAGCTGGCCGACGGCTTCGCACATGCTGGCGTCATTCGCCGGATCGCGCAGGGCTTGCACGACGTTGATGGCGGTGTTCGGGAAAAGCCTTTGCACGTTCGCTCGCGTCGCTTCGTAGTTATCGATACGCGAGGTGAAGCACGTCGTGCTTAGAATTTTTTCGGGAGCGAGTTTTGCCGCCTCTACACTCTGCCTCAACCGCGCGAGCGCGGCATCGAGCGATGCCCCGTGCTGCCCCGCCACAAACGCCAGGCCATCCGGATTTAGAGTACGAGGCGTGGCCACCACGGCTTCAATGACGACCTTGGCCGCGTCATCGCCCAATGCACCCACTTGGATAATGCTCAGCGCCGGTAGCGGCAGCTTTCGTTCCGTAAATAGGTCAACCGTCTCGGCCTGCACGCGGCGCGCATCGCCCGCGCCCGCTACGAAAGCGCGCAGCTTGATGATCGTCTCGCCATGCGTGTCGCGAATCAAGTCATTCAGACTTTGCCGGATTTGTGCCGACAAGCCGCCTGATCGCAGCAGCGGCGAAATGTGAAAGTCGAGCGTGGCGGTGTCGGCGACAAGCGCCATCGGAAGCTCGGGGGGCAATGGCAAAATCTGCGGTTTCGGTTCCTCGTTTTTCTTTCGCTGCGCGTTAAGGCAGAGGGCCGTCAGCGAGAGAAGAAGCGCTACGCCGGCGCCGGCAAACCGAATTCGCGGCCACATGCGGTCCAAAACTCTAGCCTATCTTGTCAGTCTGCACGGCTCAAAATGGCTGACCTGGGCAGACCAATTTGGTATGCTAAAGAGGTGATCGAGATTTCGTCCAACGCGCTATCCCGCCTGCATCTCGATCCTGCATCCGAGGTGCCGATCTACAAACAATTGGCGGAATCTATTCGCGCTCTGGTGAACCACGGCACGATCCGGGCTGGCGAAAGGCTGCCAGCCACTCGCGAATTGGCTGGCCAGCTTGGACTGAACCGCACCACGGTTTCGGCCGCTTACTCCATGCTTGAGCAGGTTGGACTGCTCGAAGGCCACGTCGGGCGGGGAAGTTTCATTGCCAAGACGGATCGCACCCGTTCGCCCGCAGCCGCGGATTGGGAAGCGCTGCTTCCGCCGCTCGAATCGATCGCCGTGCCCGCGCGCCAGATCGAGATCAGTTTTGCCAGCTCGCATCCCGCCGAAGACGCCTTTCCGCTTACCCAGTTTCGCCGTCTGTCGAAAGAGGTAATCGACAGCGCAGATGCGGCGCAGATCCTGCAGCTTGGTTCACCACATGGCTATTTGCCATTGCGGCGATATTTACTCGACGAGGCGGCGAACTCGGGCATCGCGCGGGTGAATGACGACCTGCTCATCACCAACGGCTGCCAGCAGGCGCTCGACCTGCTGGCGCGAGTCTTTATGGCAGGCAAGAGCGACGAAGACCGCCGCGTGGTAATCGAGGATCCCACCTATCACGGTCTCATCCGGGTCTTTTCGCGCGCCGGCGCCCACCTTGTTTCCGTTCCGCTGGACGAGGCGGGAATCGATCTCAATGCCTTGCAGGAGGTTGTCGAGCAGCACCGGCCGCGCTTGCTCGTGATCACTCCGAGCTTTCAAAATCCTACCGGCGCCACACTGCCGCTCGAGCGCCGCGAGCGTCTGGTCGAGCTGGCTCAACGCTTTGGTCTCATCCTGGTCGAGAACGATATTTATAGCGAGCTGCGCTACCAGGGTGATCCGCTGCCCACCCTCAAAGAACTGGATGAATCGGGCAACACCATCCTGTTGCGCAGCTATTCCAAGGTCTCGTTTCCGGGCTTACGCGTCGGCTGGGTCATAGCACCGCGTCCGGTGATCGCGCGACTGGCGGAAGCCAAGCAAGTCAGCGATCTTCATTCCGATCAGCTTTCGCAAGCCGTGCTGTTGCGTTTTGCCGAATCGGGTGAGCTGGCCCGGCACCTGGCGCGCACCCGTCAGGAAGGCGCCCGCCGCTTGCAGGCTCTCTTACGGGCATGCGCGCGCTGCTTACCCGCCGGCACGACATTTACGCGGCCCGAAGGCGGCATGAATCTTTGGATCGAGTTGCCGGCGCCGCTTAGCGCCGAGGCGCTGCTCAACCGCGTGGAAGAACGCGGCGTCAATTTTCTGCCGGGACGTTACTTTTCGATCCGTCGCGCGCACCCGCGCGGCCTTCGTATCAGCTTTGGCGGCCTTTCGCCGGAACAGATTACCCGTGGCATTCAGATTTTAGGCGAGGCGGCGGCCCTCGCGCTGGCAGACGCTGCCGGCTTCCGTGAACCCGTCGCGGCCGTGGTGTAAATGAACGTGGTGTGAGTGAAAACGTTTGGTGACTTAGTAAAGGAGAATTTGAAGTGAACTTCGAAAGCGATCAGTTTCGATTGAAAGTCGGCTTGGCCGAAATGCTCAAGGGCGGCGTGATTATGGATGTCGTCAACGCTCAACAGGCGCTCATTGCCGAGCGTGCCGGTGCTTGCGCGGTGATGGCGCTCGAGCGCGTTCCCGCCGATATCCGCAAAGAAGGCGGCGTCGCTCGCATGTCGCAAATCCGCATCATTCGCGACATTATGACCGCCGTGTCGATTCCGGTCATGGCCAAGGTCCGTATCGGGCACTTCACCGAAGCGCGTATCCTCGAGGTGCTCGGTGTCGATTACATCGATGAGAGCGAGGTCCTCACCCCCGCCGACGAAGAACATCACGTCGATAAGCAGGATTTCAAAGTGCCCTTCGTCTGCGGCGCCCGCAACCTGGGTGAAGCGCTGCGCCGCATCGCCGAAGGAGCCGCCATGATCCGGACCAAAGGCGAGGCAGGCTCCGGCAATATCGTCGAAGCCGTCCGTCACATCCGGACCATTATCAAAGAGATGAAGCAGCTCACCGTGCTCGGCAGGGAAGAGCTGGTGCACGAAGCCAAGAACCTGCAAGCGCCGCTCGAGCTGGTGCAGTATGTGGCGAAGAACGGCAAGCTGCCAGTGCCCAATTTCTCGGCGGGCGGCATCGCCACTCCGGCGGATGCCGCACTTGTAATGCAGCTTGGCGCGGAAGCGGTTTTCGTCGGCTCCGGCATCTTTAAATCGTCCGATCCCGAGGCGCGCGCCAAGGCAATCGTCAAAGCCGCCACGTACTACCAGGATCCTGTGAAACTGCTAGAAGCAAGCGAAGAGCTGGGCGAAGCCATGCCGGGTCTCGATATTGCCAAGCTGCCGGAAGGAGAGCTGCTCCAGACCCGCGGCTGGTAGCAACCAGATGGCCGGCCAAAGCGGGCAATCACGCGTCGGTGTCCTGGCGCTGCAGGGAGACTTCGAGGCCCATCGCGCCGCCTTGGAGCGTGCCGGGGCGCATGCTATCAAGGTTCGCACTGCCGCGGATCTCAACGCGGTCGACGGCCTGATTATCCCTGGCGGCGAAAGCACCACCATGCTCAAGCTGCTTGACATCGAAGGCCTGTTCCAGCCGCTCGCGAAATTCGGCGTCAATAAGCCGATATTCGGCACCTGCGCGGGCGCTATTTTGCTCGCGGCGGAAGTGCTCAATCCGAGCCAGGCTTCCCTCCGCTTGCTCGATCTGACGGTCGAGCGTAACGGTTACGGCCGCCAGATTGACAGCCGTATCGCCAGAATCGAAGTAGACGGCCAGCCTACAGAAGCCGTATTCATTCGCGCCCCGGTGATCCGGCGGGTGGGTCCGCAGGCCAAAGTGCTCGCCAGCTATGAAGGAACTCCGGTACTGGTAGAGCAGGGCCTTCATCTGGTCGCGACATTTCACCCGGAACTCAGCACCGGAGACCGCATTCACCGGCATTTCATCCAAAAACTAAGCGCTCGAATGGAAGGCTCCGTGCTCAGCTAAAATGGAAGGACGTGAGGAACGTGAGCAGGGTGCTGTTTTTGTGTATCGGCAACTCGTGTCGTAGCCAGATGGCGGAAGGTTTTGCCCGTAGATATGGCGCGGATGTCATGCAACCGGCCAGCGCCGGCTGGGCGCCCGCCCCTATCGTTCAGCCATTGACCAAAAAGGTAATGGAAGCCAAAAACATTAACATAGACGATCAATTTCCAAAAGAGCTGGAAAACGTGAACCTCGTCGGCTTCGATCTGATCGTCAATATGAGCGGCAATCCGCTGCCGACCCGCTTGCCGGCCGAAGTCCTCGAGTGGACCGTGCAAGATCCAATCGGCAAGAGTGAAGAACTGTACCTGGCCGTGCGCGACCAGATTGAAGACAAGGTGATGCGCTTGATTCTCGATCTGCGGCGCTCCGCACGCAAGGCGCAAAAAAGCCACCCTGGCGGTCATGCTGTAGCTCATCCCGGCAGTCCGGCACGTCAACTTCGCCGCGGAATACGCCCGCAGGGTACACGGTAGTAGAAGTACGGGTCAGCAAAGGCCACACCGCTTGGCCTTTCATTTGCTTAATAAATCGTCGAACAGAAAAAATAAACGCGGCCCGGGGCATTTCTGACCCGGGACCGCGTCTGGAACTAAGGCCCTTAGTGCGGCCAATATAGCTACTTGGTGGTGCTGGTATCGGTCGACTTGGTCTTTTTCTTGTGGTGCTTCTTCGACTTCATCGTGCTCGTGTCGGTGCTGGTGTTTTGAGCGGCGAAGAGAGCGGCGGTGCCGGAGAGGAGCCCGAGGCTCAGCGCGGCGATCATGATCTTTCTCATGTTTAGGGATATCTCCTTGTTTAACTACTTTGATAGCACTCTGTGCTTTCATAAGCATATTCGCAAAGAAATGGTGAAAGAGTCCTGAAGTCCACATTAAACTTGGTTTAATGTAGAAAGACCGCCAGTAAAGATACTATCTTTTTGACACCCGGTATTTTGCCTCCGTAAAATCGGGTGTTCGAGTTTATACGCGATTTCTATGCCGAAAAGCTCTCTTCCACCGCCGCCGAAGGTGAACGGCCGGTACGACATCAAAGAAGCCCCCATCGGACAGGGCGGCATGGGCATTGTCTACAAGGCGTATGACAACGTCACTAAAAGATTCGTCGCCCTCAAGACCATGTGGGGCGATGCCGATCCCGCCGCCATCGAGCTGTTTGAGCGCGAGTGGACGGTGCTTGCCCGCCTGAGTCACCCGAATATCGTCGATATTTTGGACACCGGCGAATTCCGTGAGAACGGGCAGCGCAAACCCTACTTCGTGATGCCGCTGCTGCAAGGCTTGACGCTCGATCAGCTCATCAAGACCTCCAGCCAGCGGCTGAGCGTCGAGCGCATCACCGATATCATGTATCACGCCTGCCGGGGCCTGCAGGCGGCCCATGACCAGGGGCTGATCCATCGCGACCTCAAACCCAGCAACATCTTCGTGATGGACGACGACACCGTAAAAATCATCGACTTCGGGGTGGTCCATCTGGCCGACGTCCGTTCCGTTACCGGCATTAAAGGAACGCTTCAATATATGGCGCCCGAGCAGTTGGAGATGAAGCCTGCCACGGCTTTGTCCGACATCTTCTCGCTAGCCGTCGTTTGCTACGAAGCGCTGACCGGGCGCAAGCCTTTCGCGCGCAAAACGGAATCGGAAGTAGTGGACGCCATCCGCACGCACATCCCGCCGCCCGCCTCCGAAATCAACACTTCGGTGAACCAACTGGTGAGCCGCACGGTGCACAAGGCGATGGCCAAACAACCCTGGCATCGTTTTTCGAGTGCCCGCGAATTCGGTGACACCTTGCAGAAGGCCCTGCGCAACGAGCCGATCGAGCGCTTCGATCGCGCCAAAATTCAGCCGCGCATCGAGCGCGTCAAGAAAGCCTATGGCGAAGGCGACCATCAGTTCGCCATGGAGATCCTCACCGAGCTGGAATCGGAAGGCCACATCGATTCCGACATGTCGGTGCTGCGCGTTCAGATCGAAAAAGGCCTGCGTCAGAAGATCATCCGCCAGTTGCTCGAGAGCGCCCGCACGCGCATGGAGGAAGAAGAATATCCATTGGCGCTCCAAAAAATCTCCGACGTTCTGAATATCGACGCCGATAACGTCGATGCCCTGAGCCTGAAAAGCCAGATCGACCGCCAGCGCGGCGAAAAACAGATCGACAATTGGTTCCGGCTGGTCCGAGAGCATCGCGACAATCAGCTTTATAGCCAGGCGCGCCAGGGCTT
>DASYAX010000094.1:0-12182 GCA_036501045.1 Bryobacteraceae bacterium | reverse complement strand
CTGCAGAGCTTTCAACACCGGCATCCAGCCGTCGTCAAACTTCGGGACGCGATTGAGCTTGACATAGTTGACGACAAGTTGCGGATAGGTCTCATCGCTCGGATATTTCATGTAAGTGTCACCTTCCGCAATCATGTATTTCGGTCCGCTCCAGTTATTCATGTCGTCTAACAAACCAAGGCAGCGGCTTTCGCAGATGCGCTTTTCCGATTGATCGACCGGCAGCGATTGAAAAGAGCCGCCGATGAACCGGTCGCTATGGAAGAAATCGGTATTGCGGGTAGCGTCCGGGTAGCCCGCCGATCCCTTGGTGCGGGGATGCGTCTGCCACACCAGACCCTGCTCGCGATTCAACAGCTCCAGCTCCGTGGCCGCCGATGTCGTGTGATAGACGCGGCCATATGGCGGAACAGTCTCGACGAATGGCTGGGCCGGCGGATTCACGGGTTTTCGGAGATGCGTGAAAAAGACCGGCCGTGGAAACACGAACATGTAGTGGCCGCCGAAATTGGCGTCGGGTTCCTCACCGGGAATCAGCAGAAAATCGCGGTCGGAGAAGCGCTCGCAACCCTCAAAATAGACCTTCTGCTCGTTCAGGCGAATCGAGCCGGTGTCGGTGGGATGCGAATCGCTGTGGAAGTCGGCGAGAATCGCGACGTTGATTCCCAGCGCGCGAAATACGGAAAGCCAGGTGGGCTGCAGGTCGAGCGTGCCGGCATCCCTTAACTGTTCATTGAAGTGGAAATGGAAATGGCTGACCAGCACCTTGAAGCCGGCTTGCGGCTTGTAAACATCATCGTGCGTGTACTCCATGACATGCTGCTGCGTAACGCGGCCGTCGTCCGGGCTGAGATAGAAATACACCGGCATGCGCTGCCAGGTTCCGGGAGGCGCGTTGTAAAGCGCGAAATTCTGCAGCTCGCCGCGCGATTCGGCCACCCGGCGCTGCCACACTTGATCGGAAATTCCGTAAGGCTTGTAGCCTTCCTCGCGATCGGGTTGGCGCGCGCCGATGGCGAATGAATTTTCGTTGTCCTTCCGGTAATAGACGTAGCCGAGATTCGTTTCCATCTCACGCGCGAAGAAGAATTTGTGAGGCGGCGGCAGGAAGGCGAGCGCTCCGCCTCCGGTTTCAAGAATCGCCAGCCGGTTGCGCGCTTTCAACCCGACGCTCTCCTGGTTGATTGCTCCGCCAAATTGATATTGTTGCCAGGCGCGGGCTACATCGCGCCACACGATTCGGGTTTGCTCGCCGATCGCGAATCCTTTCAATCCGGCTACATATTTATAGGCGACCGATGGCTCTTCGGTCTTCGCGATGACTTCCTGCCGCAGCAGATTGGAGCCGCGGTATACGGTGAATTGCAAGCGGCCCTGAAAAATCCCCATCTCGACACCCGGAAACGATATTTCGAGACGCGCGCCGTCGGTTTTGACTTCGCAGGCATTCGCGTGATAGCTCGCCCAGGCACGGCGAATTTCTCCGGACGTGCGCGGCAGATCCAGATTGGTACCCGCTTTCCCTGGAAGCGAAAGCGGAGCATCCCAGAAGGCATTCCATTGTTCCCGCTCGACGACTTCCGGGGTAAGCGCGATTTTGAGTTCGCGCAAGGGAGCCATTTGCTGCTCCGAAAGGCGGCGTCTTCCGCTGGTCACCTGGAATTCGGGGGCAAGATCGTTGCCGAGAACCATCCAGGAGCCGGCGGCCTTGCGCGCGGCAAGTTCCCGCACGACCGGCTGGTTATCGCGAATCGCGAAGCCCGCGCGTAGTTGGTCGCCTCGTTCTCCTAACCAAAGAACTTGGACTTCCCCGCCCTTTTGATTGGCCGTCAAGCCATCCGACGGTTTGTATTGGCTGAAATCGCAGGAGAACGTTTGAGCCGCCAATGTGCCAAGGCCGAGAAGGGCCGCTGCGAACAGTTGAATCGGTTTCACCGAATCATTCATATCAGATACTCAAAGAGACAATGAAGGCCCTAACGATCGTTCCCGGAACAGCAAACTCAGCGAGCATGCAGGAAGTTGCCGATCCGCCGACGAGCGATGGCAGTATTCTGGTGCGCGCCCTCGAGCTGGGCATTTGCGGAACGGATTTCGAATTGATTTCGGCTGAGTATGGCTGGGCGCCGCCCGGAAGCAAGCAACTGATCTTAGGACACGAATCTTTGGGCCAGATCGAAGAAGCGCCCGCAAACAGCGGCTTCAACAAAGGCGATCTGGTGGTGGGGATTGTGCGGCGGCCCGATCCGGTGCCGTGCGTGGCCTGCGCGGTTGGCGAATGGGACATGTGCCGCAACGATAAATACACCGAACGCGGCATCAAGGAACGCAACGGGTTCGGTTCGGAACTGTGGCGCATCGAACCGGAGTTCGCGGTGCGATTGGATTCAGGCCTGCGCAATGTCGGCGTCTTAATGGAGCCCGCCAGTATTTTGGCGAAGGCCTGGGATCATATCGCGCGCATCGGCGGACGCGCGGAATGGAAGCCCCGGACCGCGTTGATCACCGGCGCCGGGCCGGTTGGCATGCTGGGAGCGCTGATGGGCGCGCAGCGCGGCTTGGAAGTGCACGTTTTGGATCGCGTGCAGGACGGTCCGAAACCCCGGCTGGTCGACGAATTGGGAGCTACGTACCATACCGGGCCGATCAAGAACATCGGCATCCGCCCGGATGTGGTGATTGAATGCACGGGCGTTGCCTCGGTGATCGTTGAAGCCATGAACGAGTTCGCGAGCGATGGCATCTTGTGCCTGGCCGGCGTGTCATCGCACGATCAGGAAGCGACCATCGATCTGGGCAGCATCAATCGGACTATGGTGCTCGAAAATAGCGTAATTTTCGGCACGGTGAATGCTAACCGGCGGCACTACGAAATGGCCGCGCGTGCGCTGGTCGAGGCGAATCGGGGATGGCTTTCACAATTGATCTCGCGCAAAGAACCGCTGACTAACTGGCAAGAAGCCCTCAAGCGGCGACCCGACGATATTAAGGTTGTGATCGACTTTGCGGCTGCCTGACCGCATTGGCGCAATTACCAATTTTCCCGTTGGCGCAGATTCACGATGTGAGCCAGATGATGCGCGCAATGCCACGCATAGAGACCTAACGTCCAATCCAAACGAATCTCACCATGCTCAGGATGCCGGAAGGTACGGGCGTATTCCGCATCGCTCAAACTAGCCAGCAGCCGGGTCCAGCGCGCGTGCAAACCGGCCAGTAGCTCGAGCGAAGGAGCGGTCGGCGCGCTTTTCGCGTCGGCAAGCTCGGCCCAAGCCGCTTCGTTATAAGGTTTAATCGCCGGCGTGTCCTCGGTTAACGCCAAACGGAAGCGGGTGTAGCTGTTTAGATGGCTGTCGGGGAGATGATGGACCACCTGACGCACCGTCCAGCCGCCCGGCCGGTAAGGCGTGTCGAGCTGCGCTTCGGTTAAACCCGAGACCGCTTGCGTTAGCTTTTCCGGCAGAACTTCGATCTCGCCAATCCAAATGTTACGCTGTTCCGCGTCGATCGTCTTGGGCGCTCTGTAACGTCCCACGGGATAACGCAAATCGGCCTGGCTGCTCATACTATTTGGCTTAAGCGTAACAGACAAAACTTTTACGGTTGAAACCGGAAAACGCGACGTAACGCCTGTTCTATAGGCACCTAGCATGCGAGACGGCAGGCCACAAGGGGGCTTTCCCCAACCCCAAGTGCAACTCCCCAAAAGGCTCTCTTGTGGCCGTTGCTGCAACAGTCGACTCGATTTGCAAGTTAGTAGAGTGAAGTAACGCCATGGAGCCGGTAAATCTTCTTGCGTTGCCCGCGGCAGCCTGGAAGGTGGAGAACTTGGATGACGCTGGTCATCACCAGGTAGTGCTTGAGCACTACGACCAGGAGCAATTGTCGTTGCGCCGGTACCTGGTGTTTTTGGGAATCGATGGCGAGACGGCTCAGGAAATTGTCCAGGAAAGCTTTCTGCGGCTGCACGAGCATCTGTTGCATGGCGGCGATCGGGCGCATTTGCGCGCCTGGCTTTATCGAGTTGCCCATAACCTGGCGCGGAATACACAGGCGGCATTTCGTTCGAGCAGAACCGGTCCGTTGGAAGATTCGCTGGTGTTAGGCGATCCGGTGTCGAAAGCCGCTTCGGCCGAGGAAGAATTGCTTGGCAAGGAGCGGCTGGCAAGATTTCGGCTGGCGATGGATCGATTAAGCGCGGCCCAGCGGGATTGCCTGGTGCTGCGGGCGCAGGGTCTTAAATACCGGGAAATTGCGGAGGCGTTGCAGCTTTCCGTTTCGACTGTCGGCGAGAACGTTCAGCGCGGCCTGGAAAGGCTGAAGGAGCTGCTATGAGCGAGCGGGATCATTTGACCAAACAGTTGTCGATCCGGGCGATCGACGGCGAGTTATCGGATAGCGAGGCGCTCGTGGTTGCCGGTCATCTTGCGCAGTGCGAGAAATGCCGGCAAGCGCAGGAAGAATGGCGGCAGGTTTCGCTAGGCGTGGAGCGATTGGTAGCCGCGGTAGCGCTGGACCATTTTACGGATGGTCGCGCCAAACTGGCGGAGAAGCTCGAAGCACGCGCGGAAGTGAAGGCCACCCGCCAGACCCCCGAAAAGGTGATGTGGCGTTTTGGCTGGGGAATGGCGATTGCAGCGACGCTGGCCCTTGGCATTATTGTTGCGCCGCGACCGAAGCATACGGCTGCGGAGACGCAGAGTTCTTCGATAACCGTTCCATCGAACGCGCTTGAAGTGGATGGGGAGAGCTTTGTGGCGCTGCCGTACTCGAATCCCGATCTTCCGGTGAGTGCGTCGCGGATTGTGCAGATGCAGGTTCCCGTTTCCTCGCTTGCCGATGTGGGTATCGCGCTGGAACCGGTGTCCAGCCGGGTTTTGGGAGAGGATCGGTCGGTTCTGGCCGACGTTTTGATCGGCGCCGACGGGCAACCGTTGGGCGTTCATGTTTTGGGTCTGGAATAAGTGGGAAGTTGCCAAAAAAAGGAGCAACGTCAATGAGAAGCAGGAACTTGTTAGTGTTGATTGCGTTGGCCGCGGGTAGTGTGGCTTATGCGCAAGGCGGCGGACCGCACGGTCCCGGTCCCGGCAGAATCTTCGGACCGGGTGAGTTCGGAATGCGGCCGGGGAAAGTGGTCACGGGCGCGCCTTATTCGGCCGATGTGGCTAACACCATGGTGCAAACTTTGGCCGATGGGAATACGATTCAGCACACGACCAGCGGGCATGTGGCCAGAGACGCGGAAGGACGCACCTATTCGCAGGAGACCATCAGCGGCCGCGGATTTTTGGGCCAAAACGCGCCCTCGAATATCGTCTTCATCTCGGACCCGGTGGCGGGTTATACCTACGTTCTGAATCCGAACTCGAAGGTGGCCATGCGGCGTGCGCTCAAGGCTCCGCCGAATTGGGCCGGAAAGGGAATGCACGCTCGTCAGGCGTCTCCCGATGTCGTCTCGAGCGATCTGGGAACGCAGGTGGTCAACGGCGTGAATGCCCAGGGAAAGAGCGTGACGCACACCATTCCGGCGGGCGCGATGGGCAACGCCGCGCCAATTGTTTCGACCTCGGAGACGTGGTATTCGCCTGACCTGCAAGTGGTGGTCTCTTCGAAGCATAATGATCCGCGCTCCGGCCAATCGACTTACGCGTTGACCAACATTCAGCGCGCTGCGCCGAGCGAGACATTATTCCAGGTGCCGTCAGACTATACGGTGAAAGACGCTCCGGCCGGACGTGGCCCCGGCGGCCGGTTTGGAGGAGCTCCGCCGCCTCCGCCCCCTCAATAAAGCCAGTACCAGGAAGGCCGCCAAGCTGTACGATGTTAGCTGATGAATTACTCACGTCGACAGTTAGGCGGCCTTTTGCCCGCCCTCATGGCAGCCGCCGCGCAGGCGTCTGCCGATAGCGGAGTGCTTCCTTCGAAGTGTTATCCGTACGAAAGCCTGCCCGTTAAAACCAACCCGAAAACCCACAACGAAACGCGTCCTGTGTTCAATGGCGAATTGCATACCGGCGTCCCGTTCGAAGTTCACATCACCACGCTCGCGCCGGGACAGATGCCGCATCCGCCACATCAGCATGTGCATGACGAGATGATTCTTCTACAGAAAGGGACGCTCGAGGTCACGATTCAAGGCAAGAGTACGACGATCGGCACGGGGTCGGTGGCCTACGTTCACTCGAACGACCTGCACGGCTGGAAGAACATCGGGGACACCCCAGCCGAGTACTTCGTGGTGGCGGTTGGGGCGCAAAAAGCCTGATTACGGAACGAAGCCAATTCGAGTAATACGCTTGTTTTTAGCGGTTTGCAAGAATTTTGCCAAACGAACCGAGGGCTTGGGTTCGTTTTTTCAAATCTTGGCGGGGCGCACCAGGCTGGCGGCCAGCACGCTCAATAGGACGACAAACGCCAGGCCGATTCGGAGCGAAGTGAACTGGGAAATCAGGCCGATGACCGGCGGTCCCACCAGGAATCCGAGGTAGCCGAGGCCGCTCACCGCCGCGACGCCCGCTCCCTCCCCGATTGACTTGATCCTTCCGCCGGCGGCGAAGACCAGGGGAATGATGGAAGAGAAGCCCGCACCGACGAGCGCGAAGCCCGGGAGCGCCCAATAGGGCGAATGAACCAGCAGCGCCGAGGTCAGGCCGCAGGCGGCTAAGATTGCTCCGGCGCGAATGGTCCAAGCGGGTCCGAGGCGGACGGTGACGGCATCGCCGCCCAATCGGGAAATAGCCATGGCGAAAGAAAAGACCGCGTAGCCGGCGGCTGCCAGACCCGGACCCGCGCTCAGGACTTGTTTCAGGTAAATGGCCGTCCAGTCCGCGATGGCTCCTTCGGACAGGAAGATACAAAAGCCAATGGCGCAAAGCACCAGCAGTGTGATCGGGAAATGGCGCAGGCTGAGCCGCGGCCGCGGCCGATCGAGCGATTCGGATCCGGTTTCCATTAGCAAGGGCGCGGTGGATAGCGAGAATAACGAAACCAAGACTGCTACTACGAGGAAGTGAAGCGGAGCGGGAACGGCGCGCGCCGCGAGCAATCCACCGGCCGCCGCGCCGGCGATCCCGCCGACGCTGAACATTGCGTGGAAACGCGACATGGTGGGAGTGCCGATTCGTTTTTCGACGGCGACGGCTTGCGAGTTCATCGCCACATCGTTCGATCCGGCCATGGCCCCAAAGACAAGCAGCGCCGCGAATAAGGTTACGGCATTAAATGCCAGGGCGGGCGCCACCAGCGACAGACAGAGTCCGATGCTGGTCCAGATACAGGCGCGCCGGCTGCCATAGCGCGTGACCAGCCAGCCACAAACGGGAATACCGATTACAGAACCTACGGCCATTCCAAGCAGAGTGAATCCAAAAGCGCCGTCACTGAGATGAAGGGTTCCTTTGACGAACGGAATGCGCGATACCCAGGTGGAGATCACCAGGCCATGGATGAGGAAGCGCGCCATCACCGCCCACCAAGCGCGAGTGGAGGAAGCGCCGGGGTTGATTTCGGGCAGAGCCGGGCTGGCTGTGCATTCGAGCGCTTGGGTGCTCACTGAATAGGCCTCGCCTCCGGGGCGGCATCCGATAGCGTAATGGTGTCGGTACGGGCCTTGGTCCATTCGCGCAGAACGAAACCGTTCGATTCGAAGAAGAAGCGAATGCGGGCGCTATCCCAGCGCAAAACGTCCTCAAGCACCGGCACCAACACGCTTAGGGCATCTTCACTTAATACTGTGCGACGTGCAATCTGTGTGAGGTATTGGTTTTCGGATACGGCGATGGTTAGCCCATCCAGGCGGTTCAGATGCAGCATTACGTGAATGTCGGAGCTTCCGTCTCCGACGTAAACGAGCCGGTCCGGGCTGATCAGGAGATTGGCGCGCAACTCTTCGACCACCACTACCTTGCCATAACCTGCGCCCACCCGAACGATGGATTGAATTTCGCCACCAGAATCATATCGAAACTTTGTGCCATAAATGTGATCGGAATCCACGATGCCTTCGAGGGCCGATTGGATGACTTCTTCGGGCGCCGCCGAAACGACGTAGAAAGAAAACTGATGGCCGCCGAGATCTTTCAACAACGCTGAGAGGAGCGCGATGTTTCGCTTCAGCCGGACGCGCTTGCCGGTTTCGACCAAGTGCTCCTTGCGCACACGCCGCAGGTCGGGGTCGTGAAGAAGCAGGTACGCGAGTTCGCCGCCCTGCTGCACCAAATGAATTTTGGAAAGACCTTCGATTCTTTCACGGAGATCCGAAATTCCGAGAATTTCGCCGAGAACCAGACCGGAGTCGTGAAAACTCAGCGTTTGATCGAAATCGCTAATAAATAAATATTGCTTAGAAGGAACGTTTGAAGCTGTCATAGTTTTGTCCTCATTTCTGAGTCGACGAAGGCGGGAGCAAACGTGGCGGGGTTGTTACTCTGATGGTAGCAGAAGCGAGCAGGTTGCGCCAGCTCGATTAAAGCTGTTATAACAGCATGTCCAAAGCCAAGCATCAGCAGGTGTTCGAAGCGCTCAATCGAGAGATTCTGACGGGGCGCTATGCGGCGGGGAATAAGTTTCCGAGCGAAGCCGCGCTCGCGAAGCGCTTTCATGCCTCGCGCATTACCGTGGGGCGAGCCGTGCGCGACCTTCAGCAGCGCGGGCTGGTGGAGCGTTTTGCGGGCTCCGGGACGTACGTCCGGGCGGCGGGCGCGAATTCGGGACAAGGTCCGCTGTTCGGCTTGATCATTCCGGATTTGGGCGGCACAGAAATTTTTGAGCCCATCTGCCAGGGGATTGCAAATGCTCCGAATAGCGGCGGTCATGCGCTCCTTTGGCCGCATGCCAACGGCGGGGGCGCGAATCGGGAAGAACAAGCCTGGCAGCTTTGCGAGCAATGCATCTTGCGACGGGTCTCAGGAGTTTTCTTCGCTCCGCTCGAAATGAGTGCGCGGGCGGGCGAAGTCAATCGGCGGGTGGTGAACGCGCTCAAAAGGGCTGAGATTCCGATCGTGTTTCTGGACCGGCGGCCGGAATACATGGCAAGCCGGGATCGATGCGATTTGGTGAGCATCGATAATGAACGGGCCGGCTATTTGGCGACGAATCACTTGCTGAAACTTGGCGCGCGGCGCATTGGGTTTCTGGCTTACCGCGGCCAAGCTTCGTCGATTGTGGGGCGAATCACGGGTTATCGGCAGGCGCTTTCTTCGCCGGGGATACTGCTGGAGGTCGACTCAGGCGGACCGTTCGCGCTGCCGCCGCAAACGGCGAAGTGCGACGCTTTTGTGTGTTCGAACGATCATGTGGCGGGGCGTTTGATGCTTGCGCTGATCGCCACAGGGAAGCGGATTCCTCAGGATGTGCGAATCGTGGGTATCGACGATGTGGCGTATGCCGGGTTGCTACCGGCACCACTGACGACGGTGCACCAGCCTTGCGGCGAGATCGGGGAAGCGGCCCTGCAGGTGATGCTCGAGCGGCTGGCGCATTCGAGAATGCCGGCGCGGGAAGTGTTGCTGGATTGCGAACTAGTGGTGCGAGGATCGTGCGGTGGGGCCATCGCGGATCATTAGGTGTGGCCCTGGACATAGGATGCGGCAAGCGCGCACACCGTACTATGCGCATTATTTTGCTTGCTCTCATTTTTGGAATATATGCAAGTTTCGCAACCCATTCGTACTACTGGGATGGCATTTCGTTCGCGCTGGCAATCGAGAACTTCTACCGGAAGGCCGCGCCGTTTGGTGTACTCTTCCATCCCAATCACCTGCTTTACAATCTAGCCGGCTATTGGGTTTTTCGTGTCTTTCGGGCTCTCGGCCTTATGGGCCGCGCTCTTTGGGTGCTTCAGGGTCTCAATATTTTGATTTCCGTCTGTTGTGGCTACGTTGTATTCCGAATTGCAGAATGGTCTTTCAAATCCGCGGCGCTAGCGTTTTACTGTTGGCTTTTATTTGCGTTTGGCGCGCTCTGGTGGGAATTCTCAACAGATGCCGATGCGTATATCATCGCCATTTTCTTCCTTACGCTAAGCTTTTTTTACATACTTACACGCGGCGTTCGTTACCTGCCAATGGTCTGTGTTCTTCACGTATTGGCAATGGTTGTTCATGAGCTGAGTTTATTCTTCTTCGTCCCCGTGTTGATATCGATTTGGCTCGAGCCGGGAATGAGGATGCGACGCCGGATACTGTGCGGCGCCGGATACTGTGTGGCCGCGGCGCTCCTGGTTGGATCGCTATATTACTTTTGCTTCCGGCTAGCACTTCATCCCGACAATGGCAACGTTTTCTCTTGGGCGCTAAGCCATGCAGATGACGTTCGGTTCGCATATAGTGTTAGGAATATCATCTTAGTAAATGCCCTGAGTTACATAAAGTTATTTCTCGGTGGAAAGCTGTCGTTTGTTTATGCGTACCTGTCAGCGCCGACCCTAATCTCGTTACTGGCTGCCGTGTCGGGTATTGCATTTTTTGCTGTGCTACTTAGACGCCGCAAGTTCGATCAAGAAACAGTTCGCGTTGTTCGCAGATCGGAGCGGGGCCAGCGCTGTCTTCGGCTAGCAATTTCGTGGGTTCTGCCCTATGCTGTTTTTCTTTCCGTCTGGCTGCCTCAGAACGGTTTCTACAAACTCTTGATCTGGCCGCCGCTGGTTCTGCTTCTGGGCTGCTATTTGAGCTTGCGCCCTCGGCTGGTTTCGGCGGCTGCAGCGCTGCTTGTTGCCCAAGCTGGCTGGAATTTCGCGGCTTACGTCTATCCCCGTTCGCATGATAGCGCTGCGCCTGTCGTACAGTTTGCAAAAGAACTAAGCGAGCAATTGCCGCGCGGTACGGTCATCTACTATGCATCCTTTGTTCCGGATGACTGGTACTTACAATATTTCACGCCGGGCACAGAGTGGAGGCATTTAGATAGCCCGGATCCAGGTCTGTTGACGCGTGCGATTTCTGAGGTCCATCCGAGAGTTTGCGTGGAGACAACGGCGCTTGCGCAGTTGAGGACTCACGCGCTCGAGAGCGGAACACCACCTCCGGTGTTTGGCACTCAGTATAAGTGGGATCTTGTATCGCGTAAGTATAACGTTCGGATGCGGTGCATGAACTAGCAGTTAGGCGGTTGACTGCGAGCGGTGCGAGAATCGTGCGGCGGGGCGTCTAGCCGCCCTGCCTGAGGAAGGCGCGGTCGCTGCTTAACTTCGGCAGGAATGCGGTCAGCAGGCCGATCACCGGGAGGAATGAGCAGAGGTGGTAGACGAAATCGATGCTTGTGCGATCGGCTACGCGGCCTAGGACGGCTGCTCCGATGCCGCCCATGCCGAAGGCGAAGCCGAAGAAGACGCCGGAGATCATGCCCACTTTGCCCGGAACCAATTCCTGTGCGTAGACCAGGATTGCCGAGAAGGCCGATGCCAGGATGAGGCCGATTACGACCGTCAGCACGGTGGTGTAGAAGAGATTGGCATAGGGCAATACCAGCGTGAAGGGCAGAACGCCGAGAATGGAGCACCAGATGACCAGGCGGCGGCCGAAACGGTCGCCGATGGGTCCGCCGATGACGGTTCCGGCGGCTACGGCGCCGAGAAAGATAAACAAGTGAATCTGCGAGCTTCGCACGGAGACGTGAAACTTGCTGATCAGATAGAAAGTGTAATAGCTCGAAAGACTCGCCAGGTAGAAGTATTTCGAGAAGATGAGCATGATCAAGATCGATATGGCCAGCAGAATTTTGCGCGGCGAGAAGGGCGATGCGTGAGCGGCCTCTTTGACCTTGGAAGCCCGCTTCATCGATTGGTGGTGCTTGTACCAAGTACCGATTTGCGTGAGCACGACGATTCCCACGAGGGTTGCCAGCGAGAACCAGGCGATGCTCCGTTGGCCGTGCGGCAGGACCACGAAGGCCGCGAGCAACGGGCCGAGCGCCGAGCCGGCATTTCCGCCAACCTGAAATAAAGACTGAGCCAGCCCATGTTGTCCGCCGGAAGCCAGGCGCGCCACCCGGGACGACTCCGGATGGAAGACGGCCGAACCCATGCCCACCAGCGCACCGGCCCAGAGGAGCATGTTGAAATTCGGCGCGGTGGCCAAACACAGTAAACCGACGAGCGTGCATCCCATCCCGAGGGATAGGGAATAGGGGTGGGGCCTACGGTCCGTATAGAGGCCGACGAGCGGTTGCAGCAGCGACGCGGTGAG
>DASYAX010000093.1:0-5070 GCA_036501045.1 Bryobacteraceae bacterium | reverse complement strand
GAAGATGTTGCTCGGCGCCGCGTGCTCCAGAACCGCGCCGAAGGAAACCGGTTTCGACAGAGCTGGCACCCCCGCGCCGCCTTCACCGGTCAACGTCAAGCCCGCGCCCGGCTGGAACAGATTGACCATCGAGAGTCCGATTACCAGGGCCAACGTGGTGGCAACCTCAAAATACGTGATCGCCTTCAGCGCAATGCGGCCCATGGTTCTGAGTTCGCCGGCGGAAGAAATGCCATAGACCAGCGTGCCGAAGAGCAGCGGGCCGACGATCGATTTAATCAGGCGCAAAAATAGATTGCTGATAGGTGACAGCGTCTTGGCGAAATCCGGAAAGAATATACCCAGTAAGATACCCAGCAGCAGGGCGATAAAAATCCAGGATGTAATGGAAAGCTTTCTCAGTATTTGCATTGACCTCTAGCGTTCTCCCCACTTGAGCTTTTCTCTGAGAACGTCAAAGAAGAGCGATTTCGGCGGACGAATCAGTTGGATCGTCTTCGGGGACGAACGGCAGACAATGCGGTCGCCTTTGGATAGAGGTTCTCCTACTTGACCGTCAATCGTCAAGTAGGTACCGTCTTCGCCGTGATTAATGATCTGAATGATGCTGGTGTCGGGCACGATCACCGGCCGGTTGGTCAACATGTGCGGACAGATAGGAGTGATGCAAAACGCATTAACCGAAGGAAAAATCACGGGGCCGCCTGCGGAGAGCGAGTAAGCGGTGGAGCCCGTGGGCGTGGCGATGATCAGTCCATCGGCCTTATAAGCGGCCACGAAATGGCTGTCGACATGCGTGTCGAGATCGATCATGCGGGCGATTTCGGATTTAGCGATGACCACGTCGTTGAGCGCGGAGTAAGCGGCCATGCGGGCGCCATCGCGCACCAGCTCGCAATCGACCATGCGGCGCAGGCCGATACGTAGTTCGCCGCGCAGCGCGCGCTCAAGCTCGGGATAAAGCTCGTCATGCCGAATCGCGGTAAGAAAGCCCAGATGCCCGAGGTTTACGGCGAAGAGCGGGATATCGCGGCCGCCCAGCACCCGCGCCGCGGAAAGAAGCGTGCCGTCTCCGCCTAGAACAATGATCAGTTCCGCGCCTTCGGGAACTTCCTCGCGGGGATAGAATGTCCCGCTTCCGGCGTAATGCGCGGTCTGCTGATCGCAGCGAAAGCGGATCCGGCGGTTACCAAGCCACTCGAGCAGGCCGCTTACGATGGCGGGAGCCTCCGCGATCTTGGGTTTGGAAATAATGCCGACGGTACTGATCTTTTGCATCCCGAGTCTTGTCTTTTGCATCCCGAGTCTTGACTATGCGCAATAGATTAGATTATCTTGCGTGCAAAAGAAACTCGCGATTGCCTTCCGCGCCGAGGATCGGACTGTCGATGATCGCCGTGGCGAAGCCCGCTGTCTGTAAGGCGCTCGACACTTTGTCGCACGCCAAGCGATGAGCCGCGGGATCACGTACGATGCCGCCCTTGCCGACAAACTCGCGGCCCGCTTCGAATTGCGGCTTCACCAGAACGATCCATTCTCCCCCGGGACGGAGCAGCGGCGCCAGCGCGGGAATCAGCAAAGTGACGGAAATGAAACTGACATCGCAAACAATCAAATCGATGCTTTCGCCGATCTCTTCCCGCGTGAGATAACGGGCGTTCGTGTGCTCATGCAGTCGGACGCGTGAATCGTTGCGCAGTTTCCAATCGATCTGCCCCGCCCCGGTATCGACGGCGTGCACGCGCAACGCCCCATACTGCAAGAGACAATCGGTGAAGCCTCCCGTTGAAGTCCCAACATCCAGGCAAACTTTGCCCGACGGATCTACATCGAAAAACTTGAGCCCGGCGTCGAGCTTGAGGCCGCCGCGGCTGACGTATTTGAGCGGTTCGGCCACTTCGATAACGGTGGACGCCGCAGTGGGCTGACCCGGCTTAGCGGCTTTCTGGCCATCCACCATCACTTTGCCGGCTAAAATCAGCGCCTGCGCCTTTTCGCGCGTTTCGACCAACCCCCGTTCGACGAGCGCCAGATCGAGACGTTGCTTTTTCGAAAGAGTGGGCTTCAAGCTTTGCGCTGCACGATGAAGTCGGCGATCTGGTGCAGACGTTCGGCGCGCTCGTCGAACGCACCAAGAGCCGCATGGGCGGCCAGGCGCTCCTCTTCCGCCATGGCATGCGAGCGCTCTAACCCGTAGACCGCCGGAAAGGTGATTTTGTGCTGCGCCTCATCTTTCCCCGCGGTTTTGCCGAGCGCCTCGGACGATTCCTCGACGTCGAGCAGATCGTCGATGATTTGGAAGGCCAGTCCGATGTGCTCGCCATACTCGGAAAGCGCGGCCAGTTCATCAACCGTTGCGCCGGCGTAGATCGCCCCGATTCGGACGCTCGCGCGCAACAAGGCGCCGGTCTTGGCTCGATGGATGGATTCGAGAAGCAAAGCGGTGGGAGCTTTGCGTTCACCCTCGATGTCGTTGACCTGCCCGCCGATCATCCCGCCAACCGTGCCCGCTGCGCGCGCCAGCTCTTCCACCAGGCGAATTTTCTGAGCATCGCCGATTTGCCGAAGGCGGCTGAGCACTTCGAAAGCCAGCGTCAGCAGAGCGTCGCCGGTGAGGATCGCCATGGCTTCGCCAAAAACTTTGTGGCAGGTCGGGCGTCCGCGGCGCAAGTCATCGTTGTCTAATGCCGGCAGATCGTCGTGAATCAGAGAATAGGTGTGAATCAACTCGAGCGTGACGGCTGCGTTTTCCACCCCATCGGGCGAATCGGCGACAGCGTGGGCGGCGGCCATGCTGAGAATGGGCCGGATACGTTTGCCGCCGGCAAAGAGGCTGTACCGCATGGCGCGATGGATCGAAACCGGCGAAACACTTTCTTCCGGAACCCACTCGTCCAAGATGCGATCCACGGTCTGCACCTGAGCGATCAGATACTCCTGCAAGCTCACTTCACGAGCTTTTGATTGCTCCGCCCTGGTCATCTCACGGGCTTTTCAAGGTCGAAGGGCACGGGCGTCATATCCGTGCCGCGCCTGGTCAGCAGTTCAACCCGCGTTTCGGCTTCTTCGAGCAGTTTCTTGCACTCCGTGCTGAGCCGCGTGCCCGCTTCGAATAATTCAAGACTTCGCTCGAGCGGAAGATCGCCCTTCTCCAATTCCTTTACGACGTGCTCGAGCTCTTCCAGTCTGCTTTCGAAATTCGGGGAAGACGGCTTTTCCTCGGGCATCGTTCCATTGTAACGATGGGCGAACAAAGAGCGCATATCAAACGAAAGGCCGTTACTGTGCTTTAGGCGGCCCTTCCGTAGGCGGCGTGCCGGCGGATGTTAGGCCAGGAGTGCCCTGTTGCGAACCGAACATCCATTCCAATTCCGAAATATGCCGAACATCATTGGCGTACTCTCGCAAAGCCATCATGACGAAAGCGGCCTCCGCAAAAAGGAACATCCCGAGATACAAGAGCTGCAGCGGAACAGCGTACGGTATCGCGTTGTCATGGCTCCAATCTCCCAACAAAGTCGAACGCGAATGGGTCCCGGGAATCGCGGCAATAGACGCATCAAGCGTATTGGCATAGCACACATAGCAGACGATGCTCCCGGCGATGAGCAAGAGCGGGCAGAAATTGAAAAACGTTCGGTAGCCTGGCTGAAGGCTGCCCAGGGATATCGTCCTACGCACATAGAAGAGCCAGGCCAGCAGCAAAAAGCCCAGCACTCCGGCAATGAGCGCGAGTGGCTTTCGCTCCGAATCATAGGTCGGCAGGACATTCATGGCCGTCAGGAGAGGTGCGAGCGCGGCGGTGACGATCGGCATGACGCCCATATACCCCTTGAAAACGTTTGAAAAAGCCTGAAGCCGGTTCTGTTGCGATTCCTGCGCTGTCAGCATGGCTCAATCCGGCTAGAGCCGAATCGCGGCGGAAATGCCGTCGCGTATAGGTACCTGGGTGGCAAAAAACTGCGGCGAGCCGAATAAACGGCGATTGAACAGATCCACCGCGCGATCGGATGCCTCTTTCGGGTCAAGCACTCGCGCGCCCCACAGGGTGTTATCGGTAATAAAGAGGCCGCCGGTCCTGATCCGCTCCGGCGCCGCCTCCAAAACCGCCGGGTAGCCTTCTTTGTCCACATCGTTGAAAATCAGATCGAAACTGCCGGAGATAGAGGCCAGGGCGGTGAGCGCATCGCCGACATGAACATGAATTCGTGCGCTCACGCCCGCCCGCTCGAAGTAGCCGCGGGCTCGCTCCGCGTTCGCTGGACTGCCGTCTGAATAGTGCACTTCCGCCTCGGGACCACAGGCGCGCGCGAGCCAGATCGTCGAGTAGCCGATCGCCGAACCAAGCTCGAAGACTCGCCTGGCCTTGATCATCATCGCTAGACTCGCCAGCAAGCGTCCCACCGCGGGGCCGACGACCGGAACATCGTGCTGCGCTGCATAGGCTTCCATTTCCGCGAGCACTTCGTCGCGTGGCGGCAGCAGATCGTGCATGTAGCGTTCAATGTCCGGATTCGTGATCATGGGCAACCACCTCCAATGATACGTTTTACGCGGGCATCAACGGGGGCGTCTCGGCCTGCTCTTCTTTTCTAACAACCCTTCACCGATAAGCGATCCAAGCCACTCTTGATAACGGTCCGAACTCCAACCGCGCTCCACCACGAGCATGCGGTAAAGATCACCGCCGGTGACCGCCCACAGAATGTCGCGCGCCGCAATTTCGTCCAGGCCGTGTCGCAGCCGCCCCGCTTTCGCCAGCCTTTTCACCAATCCTTTCTGCGCTTCGTAGCGGCGTGACTCGAGGCCTTTTTCGATGGCGGCTAATTCGGGCGCGACCACTCCTGCGCCTCGAAGAAAACTCGTTTCCGCCCGTTTTGCATCGTGAATGTGCCGGGCGATTCTGGGTGCAAACTGCAGCATCTCCACCGGGTCGGCGATGCTCATTGCCTGCGCAACAAGTGCTTCGTAGCCCGGATCGAAAGAAGCGCCCTCGATCAGCTCCGCCAAAATGCCTCGCTTTGAGCGGAAGATCGCATAAATCGTCTGAGGCGAAACCTCAGCCGCGCG
>DASYAX010000092.1:0-5074 GCA_036501045.1 Bryobacteraceae bacterium | reverse complement strand
CAGGTAAACGGCTGCGGCGTTGTTATTCACTACAATCGCCGGTCGCTTCAATAAACGTTCAAGCAAGCGGGCGGTGTGGATATCGCGCTTGCCGCGTTTGCCCTCCTGCAAGTCGTATTCGAGATTCGAATATCCGGCAAGTGGCGCGAAGGTGGGCAGCGGCGCGCGCCCTAGATTGGTGTGGAGCACCACTCCGGTCGCATTGATGACGGTGCGCAGCGATGGGGCAAGCAAGTCTTGCAAGCGAGCCATCACAATTTCCTCAACCGGCCTCTCATCTGCCGGCACGCCGCCTTGCCAAGCCTTCCGGCGCTCCGCCAGCACAGAACGGATTTCCTCGACGGCCAATTCGTGAGGCAGATTCCCGCTCTGCTGTAGATTGCGCAGCACCTGATCGACGGAAGGCAATCGCATTTAAGCGATCGCTCGCTGCGCCAGCGCTTGCTTCAAATATTTTCCGGTGTAGGAATCCGGCGCGCCCGCGATGGTTTCCGGCGTGCCTTGCGCCACAATCCGTCCGCCCGCTTCCCCGCCCTCCGGCCCCAGGTCGATGATCCAATCGGCCGCCTGGATCAAATCCAGATTGTGTTCGATCACCAGCACGCTGCCGCCGTTCGCAATCAATCGCTCGAACGATTCGAGCAGCTTGGCGATATCGTCAAAGTGCAAGCCGGTGGTGGGTTCGTCAAACAGGAATAGCGTACCTTCGCAGCTCGATTGCGCCAGATGCGCGGCTAGTTTAACTCGCTGCGCCTCGCCGCCGCTCAGTGTGGTAGCCGACTGTCCGAGTCGCAGATAACCGAGCCCGACGTCATGCAGCACTTTCAAGCGCGCGGCCAGTTTAGGCGTGCCGGCAAAGAAAGAAAGCGCCTCGCGCACCGTCAACCGCAAAACGTCGTGAACGTTCAAGCCGCGGTAGAGGATATCCAATACGCTTTGCTTGTAGCGCGTTCCTTTGCATTCTTCGCAAATCAGCTCGACATCGGCGAGGAATTGCATCTCGACCGTAACCGTGCCGTCGCCCTGACACGTTTCACAGCGGCCGCCCGGAACGTTAAAAGAAAAATGCCCGGCCGTATATCCGCGCCGCTGCGCTTCGGGTGTGGACGCGAAAAGATCGCGCACCACGTCGAAAGCCTTTATGTACGTCACCGGATTGGAGCGCGGCGTTCGGCCGATCGGCGATTGGTCCACCATCACCACGCTGGTCAGAAGATGAGCCCGCTCCACTCGTTTCAGCGGCAGTTTGCGCACGCTCGTTTCGCTCTCGCCAATCGGCTTCAGCCCGTCGCGTTCTTTGTTCACTTGCAAGTCGAGCGCGCGATAAATCACGTCGTGCACCAGGCTCGATTTGCCCGAGCCGGAAACCCCGGTGATTGCTACCATCACGCCCAGCGGAATCTCTACATCGATATTCTTCAAATTATTGGCGCGCGCGCCAATAAACTGGATCTGCCGTTTGTGATTGATCTTCCGCCGTTCGAATGAGCGCCAAACCGCCGCTTCGCCGCGCAGATAGCGGCTGGTCAGAGATTGCGGCGCATCGCGATCCTTGACCGCGGACGGCAGCAAGAGCTGCGGATACGTGCCGGCGAAGATGACCCGGCCGCCGTTCTCTCCCGCGCCGGGCCCAAGATCCAAAATGTAATCGGCCTCCGCCATGATCTCGGGATCGTGCTCCACCACCAGGATCGTATTGCCCAGTTCGCGCAGATCTTTGAGGATACGGATCAATCGGGCGGTATCGCGATTGTGCAGCCCGATCGATGGTTCGTCGAGTACATAGATCGCGCCCACCAGGCGTGATCCCAAACAAGTGGCAAGTTGAATGCGCTGCGCTTCGCCGCCCGACAGCGTGGCCGACAGACGATCGAGCGTCAGATATTCCAGTCCCACGTCGTCTAAAAACTTGCAGCGCTGCCGTATTTCATCGAGAATGCGAGCGGCGATTTCGCGCTCTTCCGGGCTCAACTCGAGCGTCTCAAAAAAATTCCACGCGCGGCGGATGTTCATGCGCGAAACGTCGGCAATGCTGCAACCGTCGAGCTTCACCCAGAGTGCCTGTGGCCGAAGACGCGCTCCCCGGCAGGCCGGACATTCCGTGTAGGCGCGATAGCGGCTCATGAACACGCGTACGTGGACTTTGTATTTCTTCCGCTCCACTTCGGCGAAGAATCGAAAGATATGGCTGCGGACAAATTCCTTTTCTTCCGGCTTCAGCTCCGCATAGGCAACATTCAGACGCGCCTTGCCGCGCGCCTTCGGCTTGAAGTCTTCGTTGTAGTACCAGCTATATTGCGGCTTGGTCCACGGATCCACGGCTCCTTCTTCAAGCGACAGCGAAGGATCGGGAACGATGAGATCCAAATCGTAGTCGACCGTGTTGCCGAAGCCCTGGCAGACCGGACAAGCCCCGATGGGATTATTGAAACTGAAAAGCGTCGGCTCCGGCGGCACGGCCGCCAGCCCGCACGTCTTGCAGACGAATTTTTCGCTGAAATAAAGTTGCACCGGCTCGGCTTCACCCGCGGCCTCGAAGAATACTTCGCCCGTCTCCCGGTAGCAAATCTCGACGGTATCCACCAGCCGCTGATGCGAGTCGGGCTGAATGACGATTCGATCGGCGAGTACGTAAAGAGGCTTCGCGAAATCGATTTCGAGCAGCGATTCGGGAGTGGAAAACTCAAAGACCTTGCCATCTTGAAAAAGCCGGTTGAATCCTTTGCCGCGCAGTTCGAAGAGGCGGTCTCGCAGCGCTGTCGCTGCCGATTTGCCAGCCGCTTTCACGGCAAACAACGCATACCAGCGTGAGCCTGGCAACTGCGCTAGCATTTGTTCGGCAACCTGGTCGACCGTATCGTTTTGAATACGCGTGCCGTCGTTCGGGCAATAGGTGCGGCCGGCGCGCGCCCACAACAGACGCATAAAATCGTACAGCTCGGTGGCCGTCGCCACCGTCGAACGTGGATTGCGAGTCTGGTTTTTCTGCCGGATGGCGATCGGCGGAGCGATGCCCAGAATTTCATCGACATCCGGCTTCTCCATCCGCTCCAGAAATTGGCGGGCGTAGGCCGACAGCGATTCTACATAGCGCCGCTGCCCCTCTGCATAAATGGTGTCGAACACAAGCGACGATTTTCCGGAACCGGAAACGCCCGTCACCACCGTGAGCTGATTGTGCGGAATGTCCACGCTGATGTTTTTCAGGTTGTGAACGCGCGCTCCGCGCACAGCGAGCACGGGGTGGGCTATATCACGGGACGGTACGCTGGAATTTTCGGACATCGCTATCGCCGGAGGGCGGCCGGAAGGACGTTTCTTCACTAGTATAAGATGCGCTCAGAGGATTTCTGGCGTTATCCATGCAAACGATTTGGCAGGACTTGCGTTACGGAGTGCGCATGCTCGCGAAGGCGCCGGGCTTCACCGCCGTTGCCGTACTGACGTTGGCGCTCGGCATCGGCGCATCCACTGCCATTTTCTCCGTCGTCTACGCCGTTCTGCTGCGCGCGCTTCCATATCCGAATCCGCAAAAAATCGTGCGCGTGTGGGAACAGGCTCCGAACGGTCACCGCATGAATCTGGCGAACCTGAATTTCGACGATTTTCTTGCGCAGAACAACACCTTCACGGCTCTGGCGGTATATGACTACCGCCTTTCTTCCGTTTCCGGCGGCAGCGAGCCGGTGCGCATTACCTGGGCCGAAGTCTCAGGCGGCTTCTTTAAAGCTCTCGGTGTCGGGCCGTTTCGCGGCCGCGCATTTGCGCCCGAAGAGCAACGCAGGAACGGCGCGCCAGCCGCCATCGTGAGCCATGTCTATTGGCAGCGATACCTCGCTAGTACGCCGGATCTCTCTAAAGTCCGCCTGCGCATGGAAGGAGCGGTTTATCCCGTTGTAGGAGTGATGCCGGAAGCTTTCGATTTTCCGGCCGGCGTCGCTGCCTGGATTCCGCGCGAGCTTGCCCCGGAGCTTCCCAGCCGCAGCGGCCATAATTGGCGAGGCGTCGGCCGCCTGCGCGATGGCGTCACCGTCTCTCAGGCCCGTGCGGATCTCAGCACGATCGCTCGCCGCATCAGGAATCAGTTCGGAAAGAAGGTGGATCTGAGCGACGCCGCGGTCGTGCCTCTCGCCGACGCCATAGTCGGAGACGTGCGAACGGCGCTGCTGACTCTTCTCGGCGCGGTCGGCCTCTTGCTCTTGATCGCCTGCACCAACGTCGCCGGCTTGCTTTTGGCGCGCACCGCCGCCCGCCGCAAAGAATTGGCCGTCCGCGCGGCGCTTGGTGCGGGCCGCGGCCGTCTCATTCAGCAGTTCCTGGCGGAGTCTGTCGTGCTTTCGTTCGCTGCCGGGACGCTGGGTATCGTGATGGCGGTTTGGGCGGTCAGCGTTCTTCCTGCAATTCTTCCCGCGAATCTGCCACGCCGGCAAGGCATCGCCATCAACACGCCGGTTCTGCTGTTCGCATTGGCCGCCGTCGTCGCTGTCGCCGTCTCGCTCGGGCTCTTTGCCGCCTGGCGCGCCGCTTCGCGAGATCTCCAGGAAGCCTTGGCCGCCGCCTCCCGCAGTTACACCGGCACAAGCGCCAGCCAGCGGCTTCGTGGTTTTTTGGTGATCGGCGAAATCGCCTTGACGCTGATGATTTTGGTCGGCGCGGGCCTTCTCGGCCGCAGTTTCTGGCGCCTCATTTCCACGAGCCCTGGATTTCGCGAGCAAAACCTGATCACCATGGAGTTCTCGCCTCCCAATCCGCAAGGGCAAGCATTCGCGATGGACCAAGCCGCCGTCGCGCGCCAGGTCCATCTAATGGAAGACCTGTCGACCCGGCTTTGCGCCATTCCCGGCGTCGAAAGCGTTGGCTTGGTCGGCGCGATTCCCGTCGCGGCCGGCGATGATCTCGCCGATGGAAATTTCCTGATCCTCCATGGCCAAAAGGCGCCCGCCAACTTCGAAGAATGGGGCCATATGGCTCTAAACCGTTCTCAAACCGGATACGCCCTTTATGCCGTCGCCGGCGAGGAGTATTTCCGCACCATGGGTATTCCGCTGCTGCGCGGGCGCATGTTCGGCGAGCA
>DASYAX010000091.1:0-28277 GCA_036501045.1 Bryobacteraceae bacterium | reverse complement strand
CTGTTGCTCGGCGATGCGTCCGTGGTCGCGCTGCTGAATCCGCCGCCATTTCCGAAACCGCCGCACTATCTGCGCGCGCTGGTTTACGATTACGACTTCACAAGCTTAGCCGAGCGCGCGCGCAGCGGAGCCGTCTGGCAGCGCCGCTTGCTGGGTACCTGGTTCGGCCCGGTTTCACTCCGTAGCCAGTGAGGCGAGCGACCGCTTCTGCGTTCCGGCAGCGGAGAAATTTGCCGGGTCCAGCCACCGTTCGAACGCCCTTTTACGCTGCGGCCATTCGCTATCCAGCATTGAAAACCAGGCCGTATCGCGGTTCGATCCTTTGACGATCATGTGCTGGCGAAAGACGCCTTCGAAGGTGAACCCGAGCCGCAGCGCCGCGCAACGCGAAGGTTCATTCAAAGCGTTGCACTTCCATTCGTAGCGGCGGTAGCCCAGATCTTCAAAAGCTTGCCGCGCCATCAGATACATCGCCTCGGTGGCGCCTCGGGTCTTCTGCAAAGCGGCAGTATAGAGAATGCCGCCGACTTCGATACAACGGTGCCTTGGTTCCATCCGCAGGTAGGAGACACGGCCGCTGGCGTGGCCCGAAACATTGTCAATAATCGCGAAGTACAGAGGATCTTCCGAGGCGGCCATGGCGCCAAACGTCCGGTCAAAACCGGCCCGCTCTTCGAAAGGCCCTTCGAAAAGATAGAGCCAGAGCGGATCGTTTTCCCTGCCGCGCGTGCCTTTCCACAGGGCATCGCCGTGCTCTGCCAAATCGAGCGGCGCGAGTGTCACGTAACGCCCTCGGAGTGTGAGGCGCTCAGGCCGCTTGGCTAGCGCCGGATCGATTCGGCTAGATAACATAACTGGCGAATTTTCAAAGAGGCAACTGCTGCGCGCGCTCGTGGATTTCCCGTTTCCAGCTTCCATGCAAGGGCGAGCGTACGGCGCGCTCAAAAAGGTCGTGATCCGCGGTCTCGCCTTTGTAGAGACGGACCACATCCGCCACGCTGACTCGCTCGGGATGTTCGGCCAGCAGCTCGATTTCGTCACCACATCCCAGTTCGCCTTCTTCCACGATCGAAAAATAAATCCCGGAGCGGCCACTCTTCCAAAATCGCTTGACCATATCGGCGCGTGCGAAGCGCAGATTGAGTTTGAAGCAGGGCATTCTTGGTTGCGTCACCTGCAGAATGGCGGTTCCGATCCGATAGCGGTCACCGATGTGCAACTGCTCTTCGGTGAGACCTTCGGTTGTCAGATTTTCGCCGAAATTTCCGAAAGACAGTTCTGAATCCGGTAATTCGTGCGTCCATGGCGCGTAGTGTTCGGACGGATAGCCGTAGATCGCTTTCGAAGGCCCGCCGTGCACCGTTAAGTCCGCTTGCCGGTCGCCATCCAGATTGTGATCGCGCACCCCGATTCGGCCGCCCACGGGAGACTTGAAGATGGACGTCAGGATGGATCCGTGTGGCGTTTCTACTTCACGTGGCTGTCCGACGTTCACCGAAACCAGTCGCATCATTGGCCGATAAACCGATCTTACGTGAAAGCCGCTAATGTCTGCTACACTCAAATGTGCGGACGCGGATTCTTGGTGTGATCCCTGCCCGATTTGCCTCCTCCAGATTTCCTGGAAAAGCCCTCGCCTCCGTCGCCGGCAAACCCATGATCCAGCATGTCTGGGAACGGGCAAAGCAATCCCGTTATCTGAGCGACGTGCTTGTCGCCACCGATGACGAGCGCATTGCCGAGGCGGTTCGTGACTTCGGGGGGCGCGTGCGCATGACGCGCGTCGACCATCCTTCCGGCACCGATCGCCTGGCCGAAGTGGCCTCTTCCGATAGTGCCGCGCTTTACGTCAATATTCAGGGCGATGAACCGCTGATTGATCCGGAAGCCATCGATGCCGCCATTCTCTCCGTGCTGGGCGATGAGCCGGTCTCAATGGGCACGCTGAAAAAGCAAATCGTCGATCCAACCGACATCGTCAACACGAATGTGGTCAAGGTGGTGACCAATCTGCTGGGCGATGCCATTTACTTTTCGCGCTGCGCGATACCGTATGAGCGCGACGGCCGCAATGGACCGCCGCTATATTTCAAGCACATCGGACTGTACGTCTATCGCCGTGAGTTTCTGCTCAGCTATCCCGATCTGAGCGTCGGTCCGCTCGAACAGGCGGAGCGTTTGGAGCAATTGCGTGCGATCGAGAACGGCTATCGTATCCGCGTGGTCGCGACTGAGTATGAATCGCTGGGCGTGGATACGCCGGAAGATCTCGATCGGGTGAATCAACTTTTTGCGGTGGCTGCCGATTCATTCGGCGCCGGTTAATGGAGGGGTCCATAAATCTTCGGAGGGGGTGGCGTTGGCTAAGTTTATTTTTGTGACAGGTGGTGTGGTTTCTTCACTGGGGAAAGGAATTGCAGCCGCGTCGCTCGGCTGTCTCCTCGAAAGCCGCGGTCTGCGCGTCACTCTTCAGAAATTCGACCCGTATCTGAACATCGATCCGGGCACTATGAGTCCTTTTCAGCACGGCGAAGTGTTTGTCACCGACGATGGCGCCGAGACCGATCTCGATCTGGGCCACTACGAGCGTTTCACCCACGCGCCGCTAAGCCAGGCCAACAACCTCACCTCCGGACGCATCTACGAAAACATCATTGCCCGCGAGCGGCGCGGCGATTACCTGGGCAAAACGGTACAAGTCATCCCGCACGTCACCAACGAAATCAAGGCCGCCTGCCGCAAAGTAGCCGCTGAAGTGGATGTGGCCATCGTGGAAATTGGCGGCACGGTGGGCGACATCGAGTCGCTGCCGTTCATTGAAGCCATTCGCCAGATGCGGCATGAGGAAGGACGTGAGAACACGCTGTTCGTACATCTCACGTTAGTGCCTTGGATTGCCGCCGCTCAGGAGCTGAAGACCAAGCCGACCCAGCACAGCGTCAAAGAGCTGCGCGCCATCGGCATTCAGCCCGACATGCTGCTATGCCGTTGCGAGCGGCAATTGCCGGAAGAGGTTAAGGAAAAAATCGCACTCTTTTGCGACGTGGATGTCCGCAGCGTGATTACCGCCAGGGATGTTCATTCGGTCTACGAAATTCCGCTGGTATTTGCCGACCAAGGCGTAGACGAAAGCGTCCTGCGTATGCTGCATCTCCAGGCCGGCCCGCGCAATCTGTCGCGTTGGACCGAGATGGTCACCCGCATGAAAAACCCGGCTCGCGAGGTCAGCATTGGGTTGGTCGGCAAGTACGTCGAATATGAGGATTCCTACAAAAGCTTGAAAGAAGCTTTGCTGCACGCCGGATTGGCGCACCAGGCGAAAGTGAATATCGAATGGATCGAATCGGAAAGCATGGAGTGGCCGGAATGCCGCTCTTACCTCCAACGCTTCGATGGGATTCTGGTTCCGGGCGGCTTCGGAAAGCGCGGCATTGGGGGCATGTTGCACGCGATTCGCTGCGCTCGTGAAGAGAAAATTCCATATTTTGGCATTTGCCTGGGCATGCAAACCATGGTGATCGAATTTGCCCGTAACGTTTGCGGATTGGCCGAAGCGGATTCCACCGAGTTCAACCCAGCCACGCCCTATCGCGTCATATTTAAGCTGCGCGAGCTGAAAGGCGTCGATGAATTGGGCGGCACCATGCGCTTGGGCGCTTATCCGTGCCAGCTAGCCGACGATAGTTTCGCGCAGCAGGCATACCGGACCAGCCAAATCAGCGAGCGTCACCGCCACCGTTTCGAATTCAACCGTGAGTTCGAACAACAGCTCACCGAACATGGCATGCGCCTGACCGGCCAGACGCCCGATGGCGTTTACGTTGAGATCTGTGAAGTTCCGGATCATCCGTGGTACCTCGGATGCCAGTTCCATCCCGAGTTCAAATCGAAGCCGCTCGAGCCGCATCCGCTCTTCACAGCTTTTCTTGGCGCGGCGCTCAAATACCGCGAAACGAAGACCGGCGCCTTTCGAGACCCGGCGGCGATGCCCGAATACTCGCACGCTGAATGAGCGTACACGTCAGGGTTGGCCAAGGCGCCGCCGAGGTCACTTTTAGCAACAATTCTCCGCTCGCCCTGATCGCGGGTCCATGCGTGATCGAAAGCGAAGCGCACGTGCTCTTCATGGCCAAAGCGATCCGCGATATCGCCGGCCCCTACGTGTTCAAAGCATCGTTCGATAAAGCCAATCGTAGTAGCGTGACGTCCTACCGTGGTCCTGGTTTGCACGAAGGCTTGCGCATCCTGAACGAAGTCCGCAAGCTTGGCATACCGGTCCTGACCGATATCCATGAGCCCTCGCAAGCCGAGGCGGCCGCCGAATCGGTCGACATTCTGCAAATTCCCGCTTTTCTGTGCCGCCAGACAGATCTACTGATAGAAGCCGGCAAGACGGGCCGCGCTGTCAACGTTAAGAAGGGTCAGTTTGTCTCTCCCGCCGATTTCAGCAACGCGGCTGAAAAGGTAGCCAGCACGGGAAACCGTCAGATTCTTCTTACGGAGCGCGGCTCTTCATTTGGTTATAACAACCTGGTCGTCGACATGCGCAGTCTGCCGGTCATGGCGGCAACCGGCTATCCGGTTGTTTTCGACGCTACTCACAGCGTTCAACTTCCCGGTGCGGCCGGAACGGCTTCGGGAGGCCAACCCCAATTTATTGAGCCGCTGGCGCGTGCCGCGGTGGCGGCCGGTATCGCTGGCGTGTTTGTGGAAGTGCATGACGCTCCGGAAAGAGCTCTTTCAGACGGCGCAAACTCCCTTAGACTCAGCCTCTTACCACGATTCTTGAGCCGGCTTAGGGAGCTTGACGCGCTGGTCAAGGCCTGGCCGGCCTAAAAGCCACATCATTTTATGTGAGACAACGGTTGGCCCATCTCGCACGTCGTATCATGTGAATCGTATGCTGCCACGTCCACGCGAGCGCCGCACCCGGCAGCGCGGCTTTTCGCTCATTGAGTTGCTGATCGTCATCGCGATCATTTTGATCATCCTGTCGATTGCCCTGCCCCAGATGAGCAAGGCGCGCATGCATTCGCAGGAGATGGCCGCCTTGGCTGAGGTTCACACCATCAATCAGGTGCAAATTCAATATCAGTCGCAGTTCGGCAAATTCGCGACAACGATAGGCCAACTGGGGCCGCCGGCGTCTAGCGGTGCAGCGGAGGGTCCGGAAGCGGCCGGTCTGATTCCGAGTAGTCTGGCCAGCGGTAATGCCAGCGGCTATGTCTTTACCGTCACGCAAACCCAGGGAGGATACGCGGTTATCGCAGTACCCAAAACCTTCGGTAGCACCGGCCGGCGCACCTTTTACTCCGATCAAACCGACGTGGTGCGGGAGAATTGGGGACAAGATCCACCCAACCCGAACAGTCCCGAAGTAAAATAACTTTCCGTGCGCGCCGTGTTGCGTTTCTTCTGGTCCGCGCTCGCATTGCTTCCCTTGATAGGGAGCGCCGGGCAAGCAGCGGGAAGGCAAAGTGGCGCGGCGATTTCCGCCGAGCTTCACCGGTTGTCCGTAGATCCAGCGCGGACCTACCGCGTCCGCGACCTTGAATTGGTCAAAGGCGACATCAAGCTGTATCTCACCGAAGGCGTACTCACTTTCGCGACTCCCATCGCCGGCCGCCTGGCGGCTGCGTTGTTCACGACCGCGCAAAGCGAAGGGGGCGACGCCGAATTGCTCCTGATGCCGCCCCGGCGCAGCGAACGCGCTTCCTTGGCGGCATTTGCGAAGAGTCCAAACCTGGACGAGCATTTCACCTCGGCGGTCTTTTATTTTTCCGACGATACCGCCAGCGAGTTGCTTTCGCAGATACAGAAGAGTCCTTCGCGCGCAACTCCGCTGCTCGATGCCGATGTGATGAAAGGCGCCAACGGGGTGCTGCGGACCGACGGCCCGGCAATCGACGTTCGCATGGTGGAAGCCATGCTGGATAATCACGCGCCGGCCCAAGGATTCTTTTTCGGCATGATCGGCGGCCGCGACCTGGGCACCATTGACGTGATGTACGAGCCGGAGCAGTTCGAGCCGGTTTCAGTGGGCAAGATCGTAGCAACGGCCGACGGCCGCGAGCCCTTCCAGATCTGGACCAGTTTTCGCCCGGCCCGTGCCCCTGCTTTCGTCTTGCCACCGGCGTTGATCCGCGACTACAAGCTGGACACCGTGATTCATCCCGATCTCAGCATGTCGGCCACAGCGCGCTTCGAATATGCGGCGAACGCGCGAGGCGGACGCGTGATTGCGCTCGATTTGGCGGCGCGTCTCCGCGTCACGGGCGCCAGCATTGACGGCAAACCCGCTGAAATCTTCCAGCATGAAACGCTCGGCGGCGGGGTCCGCAACGGAGGCCCGGACATGGGCATTGAAGACACCGGCGCCGAGCTGTTTGAGGGCGTCCGCGATACCGGCCTGAAGGGCGCAAGAACGTTCCTTCTCATCTCCGATTCCGCACTCGCTCCAGGTACCGAACATCAAGTGGAAGTGCGCTATGAAGGTTCGGTCATTCGGCAAACGGGGAGCGGCAGTTATTTTGTGGATGAGCGCAACGCTTGGTATCCGTTCACCAGTCCGATGCTCAGCAGTTTCGATTTGACGTTCCATTGTCCGGAAAATCTGCGCCTGGTTTCCACCGGCGAACTGGTGAGTGAAGACGTCGCTGGCGGCGTTCGAAACGTTCACCGCAAGACCCAAAGTCCGGAGCCGCTCGCCGGCTTCAATCTCGGCAACTACACGGTCGCGAGCGAAGATCATGGCCGGTATCACATCGAATTCTATGCCGATAAAAGCAGCGCACTTGGCTCTCTGCCTGCTATTCCCGCGCAAACCGCCAGCGTTCTGGATTACTATTCCGCGCGCTGGATGCCGCTGCCCACTCGCAGTCTGGCCATTTCTCCCATTGAAGGCTATTTCGGGCAGGGCTTTCCCGGATTGATTTATCTATCTAACATTTCGTACCTGCGCGAAGAAGATCGTCCCGCTTCACTGCGTAACCCGCGCTTGAACTCCTTCTTCTCCGAAGTTCTATTGCCGCACGAGCTCGCCCATCAGTGGTGGGGCAACATCGTCAAAAATGCAGATTATCGGACGGCTTGGTTGATGGAAGCCATGGCTAACTACTCGGCCTTCGAATTTCTCGAACGCAGCAAAGGCGCCGCCGCAATCGACGATAGTCTAGCCGCCTACCGTGAGGATCTCAGCGCGGTCAAGGATGGCAAGTCGATTGAATCTGCCGGCCCGGTTGATTTTGGCGACCGTCTCTTGGAGAATTCCGGCCTTGCCACCTGGCACCTCATCCTCTATGAAAAAGGAACGTGGATTTTGCACATGCTACGGCGGCGGCTTGGCGACAGCGCGTTCCGGGAGCTGCAGAAGCGCATGCTCGAACAATACGCCGCAAAGCCGATTAGTAACGAGGATTTTCGTCGGCTGGCAGCCGAAGCGATGCCGGCCGGTCAACCGGATAAATCGCTGAACTTGTTTTTCGATACCTGGGTTTACGGAACCGGTATACCGGCCATGAAGTTACGGCAGGCTTCCGGAGGGCTTACCCTGACTCTTTCCGGCGTGGAGGACGACTTTACTACCGATGTGCCGCTGACGTGCAAGTCGCATGCGGGCAGCGAGCAAGTACACTGGGTGCGAGCCAGTTCGGGCGTGAACACACTCGACTTGCCAAACGGCTCCCGTACTTGCGCGCTTCCCTCAGCGGCCGATTTTCTGTTCTTCCCGGATTAGACGTCCGGGACCGGAACGCTTCCATCTCGAGCCACGCGAAAGCCCGGCGCGACGTACGTCTGGTGTAGCTCCTGCGACACCATTGTGGATGATCCGAGGGAACCTTCGCTCGGCGGGAACTAGTCTTTGAGCAGTGTCGTCACGTACGCGGGAGTTAGCGGGATCCGGTGAGGGTGCACGCCGGTGGCGTCGAAGAAGGCAGCAGCCACTGCAGGCGGAGCGAGCGCATTCGGAGCTTCGCCGCCGGCCCCGAAACCTTTATCGTCGCGCGAGATCTGCACGATTTTGATCTCGGGCATTTCCGCCATCGTCAGAATTTTGTAGCTGCTCCAATCGGTACTCGTCACCCGCTGCCTATCGAAGGTGACTTCTTCCTTGAGCGCTTCGCCCAGACCCATGACGACTCCGCCCTTCATACAGCGGTCGAGCTGGCGCGGGTTGATGATCTTGCCGCATTCGACGCCGATGGTGAACTTTGTCACTTGCACCGCTCCTGTCATGGGAGTCACCATTACTTCGGCGATACCTACCCAGTAACCGTTCGCGCGAACCATGATGGCGACACCGCGGCCGGTTAGCGGCTCGCTTCCGGTCCTGCGAGCGTTGGCGTGCGGCGAGGGACGCTCCTCCCATGCGGCAGCTTTGGCAGTCGCATTGAGGATGTCGACCAGGCGTTGATCGGTGGTGTGATGAAGCCGGAACTGGATCGGATCGGCATGCGCCGCCGCCGCCGCTTCGTTGATCAACGATTCCAGCGCGAAGTTTTGCTGACGCTGCCCCGGCGTGCGCATGATCAGACCACGCAGGCCTCCAAGCGGCGATTCCGCACCGATGTTCGGCATCCCATACACCTGTTCCAGCCGGTTTTCGATCTTATCGTAAGGCCACTCAGTCGCTAAAAAGCCTGTGGGCTTGGTTGTGCCGGCCGGCATCCCCGCCAAGATCGCACCGAGAGGCCGCGCATCGAAGATGTGCGGCGAATAGAACTCACTGTGCACCGCTGTCAGACGCCCATGCGCGTCGAGACCAGCCTTGATATCGGATACCCATCCCGGCGAGGACGCTGACCAGGCCAAATCCTCCTGTAGGGTCCACTGCACGCGCACCGGCTTGCCGGTCAATTGTGAGAGGATCACGGCGTCAGCTTCCGCTCCATCGCCGCCGAATGTGGTGCGCCCGAACTGGCCCGCATGCTCGAGCCAGCGAACGATCACTTTCTCGATCGGTATGCTCAGCATGTGCGCCATGCGCGCGCGCAACCCCTGCGAGTGCGCCGAATGCGTCCAGACTGTCACCGTCCCGTCGCCGCGCACATCCGCGACCGCCACAAAGGGACCGATGGGCGCATGCTTGACGTAAGGCTGCTCATAGCTAGCGGAGATCGTCCGGGGCGCGCTCACGAGCGCCGCTGCCACATCGGCGGCGTTCCCCTTACTTTCATCGGGCTTGCCCCATGGATACTCGCGAATCGTTTTCGCCAGGTTCTCGCTGCCGGGAAGCCCGGCCCAGGTGGTCCACTTCGTGCCGCCGGCAACCAACTGCGACGCGCCGATCGCCTCCCATTCATCGGGAGAGACTACCGCGACGAGGTTGTTCTTGCTCACAATCCGCGCCGTGGGAAATCGCTGCTTGTCGAGTTCGCCAATGGAAACTAAAGTGGAGCCCATCGTCGCCGGCCGCACCATGCGGGCATGCAGCATGCCGGGCAGCGTGACGTCGCAACTCCACTGCGTCTTGCCGGTCACTTTGTCGGGAATACCGGGTATCGGATACGACGTCCCCACGATCTTGTACTGGCTCACTGCCTTCAGCGGCGGACTTCCCGCTACCTTGAGCCCATCCATTCCCGCCCAGTCGAGCCCGGCAACGCTGTTACTCCCGGCAGGCGCGAACCTGGCGGACTTGCCGGTAACGGGAATCTTGAGATCGAGTTGCTGCCCCTGAACAAGCTGCCCGTAGCTGATGCGTTTTCCGCCGCCCGACACGATGCCGTCCGTCGCGCTAAGCCCGGATACCGGAATACCAAGCTTCGCCGCAGCCAGCTTGAGCAGCGCTTGGTGCGTGTAGGCGGCTACTTTGCGAACGTTGGCCGCGCCGCTCAGGAAACCAGCCGAGTAACCGCCGTCGGGCGTTTTGTCCGTGTCGCCCATGATGAGCGTGACCGCTTCCGGCCGGACGCTCAATTCCTCGGCAATCACCTGGGCGTAAAACGCGCTCATGCCGGTGCCAATTTCGGCGCGGCCCGTGCGCGCGAGGACGGTGTTGTCCTCCCGGATTTCAAGCCACGAGGCGAGTGGTTGCGAAGTTGGGCTTTCGGTAGTCTCGGCAGCAACCCCGGCCGGGATTCCCAGCGAGACAAAAAGAGCCCCGCCTGCTTTGACAAAACCGCGTCTAGTAACGTTCAGAGACATCGCATCCTGCTCTTCAGGCAGTAATGGCCTTGGCGGCGCGCTGCACGGCATCGATGATGGCCGCATACGTGCCGCAACGGCACAGATGTGGCGATGGCGGCGTATTGGTGAACGCATCCTTGATCTCCGCGACGGTCGGGTTCGGATTTTTGGCAAGCAATACTACCGCGGCAATCATCATTCCGCTTTGGCAGTAGCCGCACTGCGGAACCTGTTCGTCGATCCACGCCTGCTGCACCGGGTGAAGAGCCTTGGCGGCGCTCAAACCTTTTTCCGCCGCCCAAACCTCGGGCAAACCTTCGATGGTGGTCACCCGTTTTCCGGCGGCGGACGAAACCGGTGCAATGCAAGAACGAACTTCTTTCCCGTCCACCAAAACGGCGCACGCTCCGCATTGAGCAAGGCCGCAGCCGAGACGCGGACCGCTCAATTTCAAATCGTTGCGCAGAACATACAGCAGCGGGGTTTCCGGCGCGGCCGATACGCTATGCCTTGTGCCGTTCACCGCTAGGCTGAGTTCGCTCGCCATTTCTTCCCTTCCCCGGATTTCCCGGTCGGCCGCCGCGCCGTCGCCACCAGATACCACGCCGGCCAACTCAGCGCCCAATTCGGAATCCAAGGGCCTTTGCTACTCCACGCGGGAATCGTCAACGCCGTTACCGCCAGCGCCAGAATAATCGCCGAACTACGCCGGATCTGGGCGATTTGCAAGCCGCGAGAAACTCCCCAGATCGCTGGCGCCAGAAAAAGCAGCAGGCAAAATCTCGAGAGCGACTCCACCCGGAATCTCGCCAGACAAAATAAACAAGGAGCGAAAGAGAACGCAGCGCTTACCCAAATGGTGCGCCGCGAAATCGATCCCACCACAAAACCGCCGGTCCAAGACCAGGCTGCCAATAAAAGGACGTTACATAAAAGCAGTGAGAACCCGGGACCTACTGTAAGTCCGGTTGCCTGAAGAATGGCGGGGCCAATCGCCTGTTGATAGGCGTGGCTGACCGAAAGCGAAAATCCCATCAAAAGAAAGCTCGCGGGCAGCGCCAGGCCGAAGGCCGCTAGCCAGGGCCGCCAGTTCCGCCAAAGAGCCGTTTCCCGCCGTGCCACCAAGCCCAGTACCGCCCAAAACGTTTGCCAGGCGTTTTCCCCCGCTTCGGCCAAATCACCTAGCGCTACCTCGCGCTCCTCAGGTTCGAGGAGAAGTGAAACAAGTCCTATCAAGCGGCTGGTTCTAGTCATAAATAACTCGTCGTGCGATTCGCCGCCCATGACACGCCGCGGCTGACCCGCATCACCGCGGCATAGAAATCGGCGGCCGCCTGGACGCCCTTCGGCGTCACCCGAATCATGCGTTTGGCGCGGCCACCCCGCTGCGGCGTGGCCTCGCCCATCCAGGTCTTCAAAAACCCTTTCGTTTCCAATCGGTCCACCGTGGTATAAAGCGCGCCGATCGAGCACTTTCGTCCGGCGTTTGCCTCTATTTCTGCGCGAATCGCGGCGCCATAAGCATCGTCTCCAAGCCGCGCTGCCGCGCTAATCAAGAGATATTCGAACTCACCGAGCATTGTTATGACTACATTGTGATACTAACAGTGCTGTTTCGTCAAGGCATCGGCAAATTTTTGCCGAACTCCGGCTGTTTGCCCACGTAATTAGGTTATGTTGGCTGGCGAGGACGGCAAATGAATGAATTCACAGGGCAACTGAAACATATTTTGCGTGGTTTCGGGCGGTCGCCGCTATTCACCGCCATCACGCTAGTTACCTTGGCCGTCGGAATCGGCGCGAATACGGCCATTTTCAGCGTTGTGAGCGGTGTTCTGCTGAAGCCGCTCTCCTATCGCGACGCGGGCAGCTTGGTCGGCGTTTGGGAAACGGCGCCGGGTTTGGACATCACGGACCTGAATGCGTCGCCCGCTACCTATTTCACTTTTCGCGAGGAGGAGCGGGCGTTTGAAGACATCGGTATTTGGCAAGGCGATTCGGTGAATGTTACAGGAATGGCCGAACCCGAGCAGGTGGAAGCGGTGGATGTGACAGACGGGCTGCTGCCGACTCTTGGAGTGCAGGCGGTTCTGGGGCATCGCTTCATGCGCAAAGATGACACGCCCGGCAGCCCGGGAACAGTGATGCTGACGTACGCCTATTGGCAACGGAGGTTCGGCAGCAATCCCGCCGTGATTGGCCGGCGACTGATGGTGGATGGAAAAGCGCGCGAGGTAATCGGCGTGCTGCCGAGGGATTTCCGGTTTATGGATCGTAAACCGGAGCTCATTCTGCCGATGCAGCTCGACCGGCACAAGACATTCATCGGCAACTTCAGCTACCAGGCCGTCGCCCGGCTCAAGCCGGGTGTATCGATCGCACAGGCCGATCAGGATGTAGCGCGCATGCTGCCGCTGATGATGCGGAAGTTTCCTCCGGCGCCGGGAATCAGCCTCGAGATGTTTGAGCACGCGCGGATCGGTCCCAACGTGCGTCCACTGAAAGAAGACGTGGTGGGCGATGTCGGGAAAGTGCTCTGGTTGTTGATGGCCACCGTCGGGATCGTACTGCTGATTGCCTGCGCGAACGTCGCAAACCTGCTGTTGGTAAGGGCCGAAGGAAGGCAGCAGGAACTGGCGATTCGAGCCGCGCTGGGAGCGGGCTGGCCGCAGATTGCGCGCCAACTGCTATTTGAGAGCCTCGCGCTCGGGTTGATGGGAGGGGCACTCGGTCTGGGGCTCGCTTACCTGGGGCTGCGGGGGCTGGTTTTGATCGGCCCGACCAACCTGCCGCGGCTGCAAGAGATTTCGATCGACTTGCCGGTGCTGCTGTTTTCACTCGTTATTTCCTTGCTTGCCGGTCTGCTCTTCGGCTTCATCCCGGTCTTCAAGCACGCCAATCCGCAACTGGGAACGGCCCTGCGGGAAGGCGGCCGGGCCCTGAGCGAAGGCCGCGAGCGTCACCGCACACGCAGCGTGCTGGTGGTCGTACAAGTGGCGCTGGCCCTGGTGCTGTTGATCAGCTCGGGGCTGATGATCCGGACGCTGCTGGCGTTAAAACACGTTCAACCCGGATTTGCCAAGCCCGAACAAATTCTTACCTTCCGCGTCTCCATTCCGGGTGCCGAGGTTCGCGAGCCAGAGCGGGTGGTCCGTCTGTATAACGATATGGTACAGAGGATAAAAATGGTGCCGGGCGTGGTTTCAGTGGGACTTTCGAACTCGATCACCATGGACGGAAGTACCGATAACGATGTGCTCTTCTCGGAAGACCACACGTACGCGCAGGGGAAGCTGCCACCGCTGCGGCGCTTCAAATTCATCTCTCCCGATTTCTTCAAGACGATGGGTAATCCACTCTTGGCAGGAAGAGATTTTACCTGGACGGATGCCTACGAAAAACGGCCAGTGATGATGATTTCCGAAAATTTCGCACGTGAGTATTGGCACGACCCCGCGGGAGCTTTGGGAAAGCGAGTCCGGGAAAATCCCAAGGCGCCGTGGCGCGAGATTATCGGCGTGGTGGGAGACGAGCGCGATGATGGCGCGAATAAGAAAGCTCCGACTATCGCGTACTGGCCAATGGCCGTGAAAGATTTCTGGGGCGATCCTGTGTCGGTACAGCGGTATCAGGCGTTTGCGATTCGCACTGCGCGCGCGGGGTCGGCCAGCTTCTTGAAAGATGTCCGGCAAGCGGTCTGGTCCGTGGACGCTAATCTTCCGATTGCCGAGGTCCGCACGGTGAAGGAGATTTACGACAAGTCGATGGCGCGAACCTCGTTCACGCTGGTAATGCTCGCGATAGCGGGGAGCATGGCGTTGCTGCTGGGCGTGGTGGGGATTTACGGAGTGATTTCCTATTCGATTGTGCAGCGGACGCGGGAAATCGGGATTCGCATGGCCCTAGGCGCGCCGCAGGCGAATGTGCGAAAGATGTTCGTCCGGCATGGAGTGATTCTGGCAATCGTCGGCGTTGCGTTTGGCCTCGTGGCCGCGTTGGCCGAAATGCGGCTGATGTCGGCGCTGTTATTTGACGTGAGTCCATTCGATCCGGCCACCTATGCCGTCGTGTCGCTGCTTCTCATCGGGGCGGCTTTGCTCGCCAGCTATCTCCCCGCGCGGCGCGCCACGGCCATTGATCCGGTGGAGGCGTTGCGGGCCGAATAAGAAAGGGTTCGTCCGCTACAAACGCGAACCTTTTCATGCGCTACAACTCTGACACTTCGCTCCTGGTAATCGATTTGATCGGGACGTTTGTATTCGCAGTCGAAGGCGCCATGGCCGCTATCCAAGGCCGCCTCGATCTGCTCGGCATCCTGGTGTTATCCTTCGCGACGGCCCTGGGAGGCGGGATTATCCGCGACTTGCTGATCGGCGCCGTTCCTCCAAATTCCGTTCGCGATTGGCGCTACGGCGCGATCGCCTTCGCGGGCGGCGGCGCGGTGTTTTTCTTTTATCATTTTGTGCAGCGCATACCTACCCCGGTAATCGTCAGCCTGGATGCCGCCGGTCTCGCCCTGTTCGCCGTTGCTGGCGCCCAGAAGGCGCTCGAGTATGACATCAACCCGTTTTTGGCCGTTTTGATGGGCGGCATCACCGGCGTCGGTGGCGGAACCGTGCGCGACGTTCTGCTGGCGCAAGTTCCGGCCGTACTGCGCGCCGATGTGTATGCGGTGGCCGCGCTCGCGGGAGCGGCAGTGCTGGTGGCCGGCTTGAAACTGGGAGGGCCTCGCATCTTAATGGCTATCCTGGGAGCCGTCATTTGCTTTGGCTTGAGAGTTGTCGCGGTTTGGCAGCATTGGAATTTGCCCCGAATAACGGCGCCCTAAGCCCCTGACTGATTTTTGCCAGGCCACCGGAGAGTGGCTGTAAGTGCGGTATACTTGCCAGTTCCAACGGAGGTTTCGTGCGAACACTTATTTTCACTTCCATTCTGGCGGTGGCGCTATCCGGCAGCGCCTGCCTTTTGGCGCAAAGCGCGGACTCGGTCCGCCAAGCACAACAGGCTTTAAAGGATAAAGGTCTCGATCCGGGTCCGGTCGACGGAGTCTACGGATCCAAGACCCGCAGCGCCTTACGGCAATATCAGCGGCAGAATCATTTGGCGACCGATGGCCGTCTGGGCGGCAAGACTTCTGAGAGCCTTGGCGTGAAGCCCGATACACCCGGTGGCCATATGAGCGCCGCCGGCGGCCACATCAAGAATTCTTATGCAGACGGCGGGAAGCAAATCGGGCAAGGCGGCAAGGAGATGGGCTCCAGCCTGAAGCGCGGAAAAGTGACCGACGCGGGCAAGGATTTGGGCGTGGGCGTCGGAAAAGGCACCGCCAAAATCGGCGTTGGGACGGGACGGGCTGCCAAGAGCGCAGCGAAAGGCGTCAAGGACGCTTTCACTCCCAGCGACAAGAAACATTAGTTACCGGAAAAATGAGTTACCGGGCGGCTCGGAGCGGCTGCTACCGGGAAAAAAAGCACTAAGTATTCCAGTTGCGCTGACCGATAACGGTAATAACCGGCCCGTCGCAGCAACTGCCCGACCGCCTCCGTTCCACCCATGGACACCGCTCCGCAACAATCGATACAAGAAGCCTTCGCCAACTTCGCCGGCTCCGATATAGCGAAGTTCGAGATCTTCTTTCGCCGCATGCGCCAAACTTTTCCCGACGAGGTCACGGAGGCGTGCCTCTGGTACATCGCGATGCGCGAGCCGGATTCCGCTGCCAAGCAAATGACCCAATGGCTCGGTGGCCAAACCAGGTATCTCGAGGTGCTCTTTGATCCGGAATCGTTATCCCTCGAGATTGCCACCCAAGCAGCCCGCGTTTTGCGCGAAGTGGACGAGTATTTTTTTGCTAAGTTTTTCAGAGTGGCCTCGGAATTAGCCGCTCCTCAAGCTCTGCGGGCTTTGGGTTTGCTTCCGGTACTCGGCGACAACGCAGTCATACATCCTCTGCTTCGAAGCCTCAGCCGCCATTCTGACGAGGCAGTCAGATCGAAGGCCATCGAATTATTTTGCGAATTGCGGTCCGATAAAATCCCGATAGAACGTCAGATGGCGTCAGACGAGCCACGTGTGCGTGCCAGGGCCCTCGAGTTGCTGTGGTATGTGCACAACCCGGAGACCACGGGCATTTTCCGCAGAGCCTTGTCCGATCCGCATCATCGGGTAGTCGCCAATGCGCTGGTCGGCCTTCATCTCCAGCAGGATGCTTCCGCGTTCCCCAAAATGGTCGAGTTAGCGGCCCATTCCGATCCGTTAGTACGCTCAGCGATCGCCTGGTCTTTTGGCTATATCCTGGACAAGCGAGCCCTGCCCACTCTGGACGTTCTATCCAAAGACTCATCTATGATGGTTCGGACGCGCGCTGTGCGAAGCCTGCTGGCGCTGCGGGCCGGCGATCACGTCAACGCGAGTCTCAACAACGCCGCAGTACCCGCCTAGGACGCGAGTGGGCGACGACGCCGGATTTGTGAAAGAATTGAGTGGTGTGTGCTCCTGATACATCCGTGACAGCATCCAAGAATTCTGTTACGTTGGCGAGAAGTGTCCGATGAGCAATAGGGATCGGTCCTGTACGTCCTGGTCGGGTATCAGGACTCGACTAACGTACTCAAAACGTAGCAATATACCCATGTACCATCTGCTTACTCATGATTTGCCGTGTTAAAACCTAACCCAACCAAGGAGTTGCCGGTCTATGTGTCCGCGCTGCAAGTCTACTGAAGTAACGAGATCGCGAAGCCGGAAGCTGCTTGATCCGTTTCTGCGATGGTTAGGCATGAAGCCGTACCGCTGCCGCGAGTGCCACAAGCGGTTTTACTTGCCCGCGTCGATGGAGAGTAAGCATAAGCGTGAACGGGCTTGGCGGCACTCGGTTGAGGCAGGTCACAACCGCGCGGACCGGAAGCCGGAAACTTCTACCGAAATCAACTCCTTGACTTAAAAAGCGCGTTTCGCAGAGCCGGTTTTTTCGCCGCAGCGCGAACGAGACGCTATAATTTCAGCATGTTGCAGCCTACTGAGAAGATCTGGCATAATGGCCGGCTGATCGCATGGGATGACGCGAAGATCCACGTTCTCTCCCATGTCGTGAGCTACGGCAGCTCAGTCTTCGAAGGGGTCCGCTGCTATGAAACGGAGCAAGGTCCCGCCGTTTTTCGCGCGCAGGACCATGCGCGGCGGTTGCTTGATTCCGCCAAGATCTACCGCATGGAGATACCCTACTCCATCGATCAGCTCACCGCCGGTATGCTCGAGATCATTCGCGAGAATAAGCTGCGTGCGTGCTACATCCGTCCGATCGCTCTGCGCGGCTATGGCGATGTTGGCGTGCTGCCGGTCAATAACCCGGTGGAGACCTACATTGCTTGCTTCCCGTGGGGGCGCTATCTCGGCGAAGAGGCCCTGAATGATGGCGTTGATGTCTGTGTTTCGTCCTGGAATCGGATCGCTCCAAATACTCTTCCGGCGCTCGCCAAGGCGGGAGCGAACTACATGAACTCCCAATTGATCCGCATGGAGGCCGCCATCAATGGCTATGCGGAGGGTATCGCGCTGGACGAAGCCGGTTATGTGAGCGAAGGGTCGGGCGAGAATCTGTTTGTGGTTCGCGATGGAAAGGTCTTGACACCACCCTTGGGCGCTTCGGTGCTGCCGGGAATCACCCGCGATACGGTAGTCAAGATTGCCGGTGTGCTAGGTATTCCGATCATGGAGACCATCATTCCGCGAGAGCTGCTTTACATCGCGGATGAGCTGTTCTTTAGCGGTACCGCAGCCGAAGTGACGCCGATTCGCTCCGTCGACCGCATCAAAGTGGGTGCGGGACATCGAGGACCCATTACCGAAAAGATCCAGCGGCGCTTCTTCGAGATCGTGGATGGCGGAGCCAAGGACGAGTTCCATTGGTTGACACCGGTGGAGGGCATTCGCGAGCCGGTGGAAGTTTAGCATCGCTGCTCTCGCCGTCGGCCGAAAAACAGACAGGGCAGCAACCGCTCACAGCCGTTAGTGGAATTCCGGTGGAACAGATTTCTGCCCTGCGTTTTGAGCCTATCGCGTGGCGACCAGCTCAAGCTCAAAATTTCGTCCAAACGCGAATGCCAAACCCGCAGCCACCTCCCCCGAGATTATCCGCTGATCGAGCACTCGCGCCGGATCTCCTAAAGTTTTACATCACGGCGCGGCCGGCGGCTAGTGCGGCGAGGCGGATTCACAGGCCTTTTCAACACGTTTTATCTCCAGTGCTGACTAACTCTTATGCGGTATGCTGTGTGCGTAAATTGTGAAAAAAACGGGGAGGGGCAATTATGTTTGAAGCGGCGGCAAAAAGAACGGCGATCGGCCGGCAACCGGGAAGATCCGGTGTATGGCGAGTGGATTTTGAGGCGGCATTGACGGCGGTCGATGAGTTAATCCACCCTCCCGAAACGGTGGCATTCCTGGCGCCCGGCTTCATCGATTTGCAGGTGAACGGCTTCGCAGGTGTGGATTACAACGATCCGGCTGCCTCGCATGAAGCGATTGCGGAATCGATTCGCCGCCAGTTTACTACCGGGGTCACCCGATTCTTTCCCACCGTGATCACCGCATCGGAGGAACGAATCACCGGCGCGCTTCGTAATCTGACGGCCGCCCGGACGCAATTCGAAAAAGCGGGCATGCCGGAGGCTCACGCCATCGCCGGCTTTCACGTTGAAGGCCCTCACATCTCAGCCGAGGACGGACCGCGCGGCGCGCATCCCATCGAGCATGTGCGCCCTCCCGATATTGAGGAGTTCAAGCGCTGGCAGGAGGCGGCGGAAGGAAATATTCGTCTGGTCACGGTCTCGCCCGAATGGGAGCAAACACCCGCTTACGTGGATGCCATCGTGCGTATGGGCGTAGTAGCGAGCGTCGGTCACACCAAGGCTACCCGGGAACAGATTGCGGCGGCGGTCGAGGCCGGCGCGTCGATGTCCACGCACCTGGGTAACGCCGCGCACCCAGTCCTACACAAGACACAAAACTATATTTGGGAGCAACTGGCGCAAGATCGTCTGACCGCGAGCTTCATCGTCGACGGCATCCATTTGCCGCCTGCGTTCGTCCGCGCTGCCGTCCGGGCAAAGGGCGTCGAGCGAGCCGTGCTGGTCACCGATGCCGTGATGCCGGCCATGTGCGAACCGGGGACGTATCGCCTTGGCGAGGTCGAGGTAAACCTGCGCCCCGATGGCAGCGTGGTTTTACAAGGAACCCAGCGGCTCGCTGGGTCGGCGCTGCGCATGGATCATGCCATCGCCAACACGATCAGGATGGCGGCAGTCTCGTTAGGCGAAGCGTTGGCAATGGCAACGGTCAATCCGGCGCGCGTAGGACGATTGGCGGGACGCCAGAGAGGCTTGTCGCCCGGCGAGAAGGCCGATCTGGTGCGCTTCCGCTGGGATCCGGATTCCTACCCGCTTCAGATCCAAGAAACAATTGTGGCCGGAATCTCTGTCTATAAGGCGTAAGATAACCTGGAGAAAGAATGGCATTTACCCTTCCCCCTCTTCCCTACCCCGCGGACGCTCTCGAACCGCATATTGACAAGACCACCATGGAGATCCATCACGGCAAACACCATGGCGCGTATGTGACAAATCTGAACAAAGCTCTCGAATCGGCTCCCACTCTGCAGAACAAATCTGTTGAGGAGTTGCTGGCAAACAATCTGGCGGCCATTCCCGAAGCCATCAAGACCGCCGTGCGAAATAATGGTGGCGGCCACGCGAATCACTCACTCTTTTGGAACTTGCTGTCGCCCAAAGGCGGCGGTGCCCCCAAAGGCGCGGCCGAAGGCGTGATCAGCGCGACCTTCGGCAGTTTCGATGCGTTCAAGGAAAAGTTCAATGCGGCGGCTACCGGCCGTTTCGGCTCAGGATGGGCCTGGCTGGTGAAGGACGGTAGCGGAAAGTTCGAGATCATTTCTACCGCGAACCAGGACAATCCGCTCATGGAAGGCAAGAAGCCGGTCCTCGGTCTGGATGTCTGGGAGCACGCCTACTATTTGAAATATCAGAATCGCCGGCCCGAATACATCGCGGCCTGGTGGAACCTGGTTAACTGGGACGAAGTGAACAAACAATTGAAGTGAATCAGCCGTTCTTCACTCCACCGCCAGCCCGAGTCTCTGAAACTCGGCGCGCGTTTGCTCCAGGGAAACATGCTGGATGGCGGTGAAGCCGATGTTGGCGGCGACCTGGACGAACATCTCCCGGTCGTCTACGTAAATCGATTCGCTGGCCGTGGCTTGTGCCAGATCGAGCGCCAACTGCCAAATCTGGCGATCCGGTTTGCGTAACTGCACACAATGCGAGATCACCATGAAATCGGCCATCTCGCGTAGGCCGAACTTGCCGACGCGATGCTCGGTGATCCCCTGCCCCTCATTGCTGATCAAGCCAAGTTTCAGCCCGTTCGTTCGCTTCACTTGGGCGAAAAACGCAATGTTTTCCAGCCAACCCACCGACCCTGCATAGACATAGTCGCGCAACTCCTCCAACGTGAAGTCACGCGGCGTGAAAAAGAAGACGTGGCGAAGATACTCTTCAAGGCGCATAAACCCGCGCTCGTAGCTGTCGAACATTAGTTGATGACGTCGATCCACTTCGTCAAAATCGACATGAAAGAAGGCGCAGGCCCGCTGGCGGAGCGGCGTATCCCAGCCGTTGGTACCCAAGACTCCACCGATGTCACTATAGAGCATCCGAAATCGCGAGCCCGGCATTTAGTTCTCAGCGTCGCACACTGCCGGCCGACTGATTAAATACGAAGAAAGCTGTCCGCATTTTTCATACGCATGTGCCAGAAATAAGGCTTAGCTAAGCACCGCCCGCACAATTCTGATAAGGAAGTCGACCACCGCGGCAGTCGATTGAAGTAAGTGAATCATCATGAGCGCACTGTCGCGCGCGAATGTGCGCCACTCGCAGAACTTTCCGGCTAAGCTATTCACTGGTGGCTATTTATAATTTTTCGCCGATCTGTGACGCGGGATAGCCGCCCGAGGCGGCCACGACGAAGGAATCGGTGGTTTTCGAGGAATCGAATGTCGATCGCCCGATCCACCATGGCGTTGAAGGCAGTCAGCGGGCAGTCGAAGAATGGTGTGTCTGTACTGGCGGTTGGAATGAAAATGGGCGCGGTGACTGGACCATTCTGCAATATCAGCGTTGTCGCGTCGTGCATTTGATCCATCGTCTGCGAGATGTATGCGAGATGTAATAGACGCGTACAATGAGGCTGCCGCCGAGCTTCTGCCGCAGTTCGAAGACAAAACCGCCGCCGGGCGGAGTATCGTCCAAAGCAAACGTCGGAAGCTGCCAATCCGCTTTCAGTAGGCCGCCGACGGTAGCTAGCTGATTGTCGTGACCTATCAAAATCACCACCTGATCGTACGGCGCGCCGAGGGATTGCGGCATCGCGGTACCGGTAGCCGCGGCGGCAGATAAATTTAGGTCCGGCGGCCCTAAGTTTACCTTGACCGGGTAGAAGAGCGGATTCGAGGCCGAAGTTGGCAAGTATTCGTTCACCTGGGTCGCCGCGTTAGGAAACATGCCCGCGGCTAGGGTTGGCGTTTGCGATCGTACAAGCTGCCAGCACCAGAGCTGTGCAAACGAATCCTCTTAGTCTCTTCACAATCGTAGATGTTAGATATGCTGTGTGACGAATTCATTAATCCTTCGTGACAACCTTGACGCGGCTTTTCGCCGTTGGCTTTGTCGACTATTTAGTTACAGTCCGGCAAATACCGCCCAATCTCTCTTGTCTTAGCAGTTCGAATCCGTTAAGCTGCCTTTCGAGATCACGGCGTTCGAAGAATGGAGGATCGCAATGGATTCTGTCATGGTCGCTAACCACGTCCTTCGCGAGCACACCCGCACTGGTCTGAGCGTAGGACATTTAAAGCGCGCCTTCGTTGACAATCTCATGTACGAGCTAGGTAAGTATCCCGGCGCCGCGACAGATCTGGATTATTATCTTGCCATCGCGTCGGCAATTCGTGACCGGCTGCTACAGCACTGGGTCAATACCGCGCGAACTTATCGTCAAAACGACGTTCGCGTGGTTTGCTATCTCTCTGCCGAGTACTTGCTTGGCCGTCACCTCGGTAATAATCTTCTGAACCTCGGCATCGAGGCTCAGGCCGAGCAAGCGATCGAAGAACTCGGTTTGACCCTTAGGACCATTCTGGATGAAGAAGCGGAGCCCGGCCTCGGCAACGGCGGTTTAGGCCGGCTGGCCGCTTGCTTCATGGACTCCTTGTCCACGCTAGAGATCCCAGCCATCGGCTTTGGATTACGCTACGAGTACGGAATTTTCGACCAGATGATTCGCGACGGCTGGCAGGTAGAAAGCACTGACAATTGGCTGCAGTACGGCAATCCATGGGAAATCCCACGCCGCGAATCGGCTTTTCATATCTGGTTTGGCGGGCATACGGAATCGTACACCGACGCCAATGGCAAATTCCGCGTCCGGTGGCTTCCCGCTCGTATCGTCAAAGCAGTCGCCTATGATACTCCGATCCCCGGCTATCGTACAAATACCGCGAACACGTTGCGCCTTTGGAAATCGGAAGCGATTGAATCCTTCCACCTCGAAGCTTTCAATACGGGCGATTATTTCGGTTCCGTCCGCGACAAGATGGAGGGCGAAAATATCTCAAAAATTCTGTATCCCAGAGACGAAGACCTCAAAGGCAAAGAGCTTCGGCTCGAGCAGCAATATTTCTTCGTATCTGCTTCGCTCCAGAATCTGGTCCGGATCCATCTCGGCCAGCATCGTACGCTCGAACGCTTCCACGAGAAATGGGCTGTTCAAATGAACGATACGCATCCGTCCATCGGGGTCGCAGAGTTGATGCGATTACTACTCGACGAACACGGACTCGATTGGGAACCTGCCTGGGAAACCACGCAGAAGACCTTTGGTTACACCAACCATACCTTGCTTCCCGAGGCGCTCGAAAAGTGGCCCATTGCTCTTTTTCAAGAACTGCTGCCGCGTCATCTCGAAATCATCTACGAGATCAATCGTCGACTCCTTGGCGAAGTGCAACGGAAATTTCCCGGCGATTCGGGGCGCATTCGACGCTTATCGCTTATTGACGAAGACGGCGAACGCTACGTTCGCATGGCGAACCTGGCCGCGGTTGGAAGTCACGCAGTGAACGGAGTGGCAGCGTTACACTCGGAGCTACTCAAGAAGGACGTTCTCAAAGGCATGTATGAGATGTACCCGGAGCGCTTCAGCAATAAGACCAACGGCATCACGCCCCGGCGCTGGCTTGCACTCAGCAATCCCGGCCTGGCGAAGCTGATCAGCGGCAAAATCGGGGCAGATTGGGTAGCGGATCTCGACCACCTGCGAAAACTTGAGGACTACAGTGACAACGCCGGATTTCGAGAGCAATGGCGTGATACCCAGCACGCTGTAAAGAAAGACCTGGTGGATTTCGTCCACCGCAAAACCGGAACCGTCATAGATCCATCATCAATGTTCGACGTAATGGTAAAGCGCATTCACGAATACAAGCGTCAGCATCTCAGCGTGCTCCACATCGTCACGCTTTACAATCGTCTGAAAAAGAATCCTTCCGCGGTGGTGACGCCGCGCACATTCCTGTTTGGGGGTAAAGCTGCTCCCGGATACTTCATTGCGAAACTGATCATCAAGCTCATCAACTCAGTTGCCGAGGTAGTGAATAACGACCCGGACGTTGCGGGGCGTCTGCGCGTTGTCTTTCTTCCCGATTACAACGTTACTTTCGGCCAGCACGTCTATCCGGCTGCCGATCTTTCAGAGCAGATTTCTTTGGCCGGCAAGGAAGCATCCGGTACCGGCAACATGAAGTTCGCGCTGAACGGCGCGCTCACCGTCGGCACTCTCGACGGCGCGAACATTGAAATTCGTGAAGCGGTGGGCTCGGAAAACTTCTTTCTCTTCGGTCTCACCACGGAAGAGGTATACGCGTTACGTGCGCGGGGCTACCATCCAAGCGATTACTACAACTCGAATGCGGAGTTGCAAGAAGTGCTGGACACTCTCGCAGCAGGTCATTTCTCGCGCGGGGATACGGGCTTATTCCGTCCACTTTTAGATGGGCTGACGCACGAGGATCCATATATGGTGTGCGCTGACTATCAGTCGTACATCGAATGTCAGGATCACGTCAGCACTGTTTATCAAGATCAGGATCGCTGGACGCGTATGTCTATCCTGAACACCGCCCGTATGGGCCGTTTCTCATCAGACCGCGCCATCCGGGAATACTGTGAAGACATCTGGAACGTCCGTCCTGTCCGCGTGGAGTTAGAAGACCTCGCGCCTGCCGAATCTTAGAAGCCGGCCGGTTGATCACCAGTGCCCCAAGTAGCGGTCTCGGCCTTTGACCAACGCCTCCATTTTGCGGTCAGCCACGGACCGTTTGAGCATCCAGAAGCCGCAATCCGGATGGATCCATCGGACGCGGCCTGGGCCCAAAGCTTTTTCGACAAGCTCCAGCCGACATGCGATTTCGTCAGGCGTTTCGATGCGGTTCACCTTTACGTCGATCACGCCGATGCCGAGTTGGATGCGCGGGTCGATCTCTTTGAGCGCCAGCAGATCGTCCTCGGAGTTCCGAGCCATTTCGAGGACGAGATGGTCCACGTCAAGAGAGTTGAGGAAGGCGATCAAAGCGCGCCAGGTTCCGCGCTGAATGCTCTGGCCGCCATAGTTGCCGAAGCATAGATGCAAGGCGCGGCGGCCTTCGAAAGCGCGTAGCACGCAATTGATGGCCTCGGCGGCGATATCGCTGTCATCCGGATTGCCGGGAATATTGGCCTCATCCACCTGAAGGCACTGGCACGGCAATTCGGCAACCTGCAGCGCCAGTACATTCGCAATCGCCATCAGCAACTCCCGAAAGCCGGCATAATGCCGGTCGAGCAGGGTACGCGCCAGCATGTAGGGGCTCGTCACGGTGAACTTGAAGGAGCCGCCGGCGACACTGGCCGCGAGTTCGCAATCGGCCAAAAGATTCAAGCCGCCTTCGCCGAGCGGTCCTTCGACCACGCCGGCCGCCTTGCGCCTGAACTGCATGTGACCCTGGCGATGGAAGGCCTCCTGGTCGCTCCGTCCGATTACGCTGCGGATGCCAGACATGGGGCGGAGAAAGTAGTCGATCATGCCGTTGGTGTCGGGATGATTCACGTCGAAGCGATAAAGCTCGCCGTCGGTCGGCAAGTCGATGCCCGCTTGCCGCTGGACATCGAAGACGACACGTGTGGCATCAAGACGTCCTTGCTCGTTGGGCAGCGCAACGAGCCAGTCTGGGACTGGGTAGGAGCCGACGGTAGTGGTAAGGATCGCGGGTTCAGGCATTCCGTTCCTGATGGTAGCGGAGGTGGTCTGTAAGACCAGGGCACTCTCGCTTTTCGGCAACCGGACAGCCTGCCGACGCGAGCCATGAAGTCACCTACGACGCGGCGGTCTCATCCTCGATACAGGGGCATACTGGCTGGTTCGCTCGGAAGGATCGAAGCAAGCGGGCCGACCCGGTCTTGCTTTCCGTGAGCAGTAAAGTGCTTCAGCCGAAGGCTTGCAAATTGACGCCCGCTCAGTCTTATTCTGACTATCTTCCTCGTCGGCGCTTTGTTGCATCGTTCAGATGGGCAAAGCGCACCAAGCGCTTGCGAGCCCGATGGTATTCAGCGTGCGCCGCATGCTCCCGTTGTTCTTGAGCAATGAGTGACCCCTGCTCGCTGACGTCACGCGCATCGCCGTCGCAGTCACGTAGCATCTGGCATAGCTTATCCGCTTCGGCCATGTAGATCTCAAGCGCCGAAACACACTCCATGTGTAGATGAAGAAAGTCGTTTCTGACCTTCTTCCGGCTCACAAGTCGACCCGACGGTACAACTCCGGCCATCTTCCCCTTCGTCTTGATCTCAAAGTGCATATTTTCTTACGTACTACCGAAAAACCGGGCTTTTCTCCCATTTCTAGTACCGTCTTGAGGAGCGAGTTTGGATCTGATGACCCAAAAGGTGATAGGAATGGATTAGGCAAGTGGATTGTCCGGAAGAAGAGTCTTGCCGCGTCCTCGGGACGGAAAGGTCGGCGATGGCTGGTGTTGCTCGCGTTATTTCGTGCCTGCCGCGAAGAAAATCGGTTTCTGATGGGGCAGCGAACGCAAGCCACAAAGTTACCGTGGATGTCTTTGCTGAGGAGAACAACGTTCCACACGTTGCCAGCCAGATGGAATTTGCGCGTGTCTTTCTCAAGGTTGCGCAAAAGGAGTACGATAGCGGATGTGTGATGGCTGGGCGGCAAGCAGAAGCAAGGGCCGCGGCCGCGCTGGCCGAGGCCAAGCGATCCTTGGGTGAACTGGGCATACCGAATAGATCGCTATTGTTGGCCAATCTAGATACTCTGGATCTTGCGTTCACCAACCTCATCAGTTCAACAAATCACGACTCGGCAGCCACGGGATGCGCGGCAACCGATATCTCGACCTGACTTACTAATTGCGCCATGTTTTCAAGCGGTATGTCCGTAATCCATCAATGCTTTTAGCTCTTATCGTCAACAAGTTTTGACACATTCTCCGAGGGCGGCCTCTCGTCGATTTTGGGAGATATATCGGAGGTCGCATCCGTTCGCGTCGAGAGCCATTCAATCTGGGCCCGTAGATGCTGAAGGTCGGACGAGATCGATTCTTTAACCGGCTCCGCCAGTTGAACCACCGATCGAAGCGCGTCCTCGTAAGACTTCATAGCTCTTAGCCGCGCGAATTCACCTTCGTGGGGGTCGCCGCGACTATACGCGGACCGGGCTGCTTCTACAAACATTCGCGCTAGGGCCATGTCGCTGGCCGCAAGATTTAATAGAAGGGTGCGTCCCGATTCATCACTGTTCTTGCTCATCCTCTTTGCTGGGTGAACGCTGCCGACTGGATAATGGAGCGTCATCTCCCCGGTCAAAAAGAGTAAGCTCCGGATTAAAAAATACCCCGTCGTTCAGAAAATTATTTGAAAAGCGCCCACGGTGTCGAAAAGCAAGGCCGGCAGGTCATTCTACCCGATCGCTCGATCCGCTCACAAATCTTCTTTACGAGCAAGAGAAGGACCTGCAAATCAACCGGCTTTTCCACGCATTCGGCATCGAGCGTGGCGCATCGTGACCGATCGGCTTCCGTGATTACGCCCGTGAATATCATGACCGGCAAATGTCGAAATGATTCGTTGGCCCTAATCCTGCCAAGCACTTCCCAACCGTTGATGGCTGGCAGTGAGACATCCAGCAGGATGAGACGCAACTGAACTCCCGGATCAACGGCCGAGCTCTCTATCGCCATTAATGCTTTGGCGCCGTCAGCAGTTCTTCGAAGGCATATAGCCGGGCAAAGCTCCGCAAAGAGGTCGCGGAGAAGAACGTAGCTTGCATTGTCGTCCTCGACATGGAGGATTACCTGTTCGACCATTACGGATCTCTGTGAGTATATGGCCCTCGAGTTCAACGATCGGCGGCGACTGCAACGCTTGAACCTCACTGTGGATTACGGCCTCGACAAACGCCGCGGGTCGGGGTGTTATTCACTCGAGATCGCCGGCAAGCGGCGCTTCTTCTCGACGAAGACGAGAACTATACGGAAGCCCGGCAGATCCGCGCAACTGCGATCAAGGCGCAACAAGAAAACCGCCTCCCCACGGATCAGGCGAAGTGGACCTTCGAAAAGTTACTGGCCCAAGCGCACGAGGATCGCCGGCCGTACCTCGCCGAAACTCCGGCCGCATCGAGAAGGAACGCTCGAAGCCGCTACTTAAAGCATTTAGCGGAAGCGTGTCTGCGGAATCAACAATCGGACAATTCGAGACTATCAGCAGCAACGGACCAAGCAAGTAGGCGGCACAGGCTACGATCTCGAACGGCGGCTGGCGCACGGCCTGGCGCTCGCTTGTGAAAGAAACGCCAGACGCGCGGGCAACGCCGCAGTGAACATAGCGTTGAAATCCAGGGCATCGACTGAGGCAGCCGAAGCGGAACGCAAGAAAGCCATGGCGCCCTTCGCCGGTTTCCGCTTTCACGATCTGCGGCACTGCGTGATCACCAAGTTGGCCGAGAGCGAAGCGTCGGACCAGACC
>DASYAX010000090.1:0-15747 GCA_036501045.1 Bryobacteraceae bacterium | reverse complement strand
CCGGTGGTGTCCTAATTTGAAAGCCACCACTTCAGTTGCTATCTACAGAGTTGTATGCAACGCATTCCTTGTAGGCCTTTGGATTGTCCAAAATATCGGGATTGACGCGCATCACGTCGCAAAATTTCAGCCAGTGATGCTGCTTAAAGGCGTCCACATATCTAATGTATCCGTGAGCCACGATGTAGGAAGTTCCGGCCTTAGTCTCCTGTTTCAAAGTCGAATCAAAAAGAATCACATCGGGTTTCTTAGCTCCTTTTCTGAGGGCTTCATAAGTGACATCTATATTCTTGTGAGGAAACAGAAGGCCCTGCGTTATGCGATAGCGAGGCTGCCCCTTGTATATGAACCTAGGCATCTCGTCTCGCTTGTGGACAGTGACTACGACATCTCCCCGAATGCCCGTAGCTGGCGTATTCCCAATGTTTTCAACCTGTATGGCTATACGGATTGGTCCATCATCAGGAATATTTGGGGCGGTGCTGTTTATTTGCAACCACGCTCGTTGCTGGGTGCGCATTTGTGCCTTGATTGCGTTAACGCTGCCTTGTGCGGCAGTAGCACTAGCTTTGAGTTCCACCACGGCCTGAGCAACCGAATTGGAAATCGTCTCGGCCTTCTCAGCTTGTTTCTTCGCGGCCTCAGCCAGCGTGTGGGTATCCGCGCCTCCGCTTCGCATTTCAAGCCATTGGAGGCCAATAAAAACTGCTGTAGCAAGAACAATGAAGAAGCTAGCGCGTGTCCACCTAAGGGTGGAACGCTCGAAGCCGTTCATCTTTTCCTCTACATTTGCGAGATCGGCCTCGGTTGCTGGCTTGGATGGAACGGTTGCTTTTGGCTCGGCTTTACTAGCCGCCGCCGCGCCTTCTGTGGGATCGCGTCCATCGTAGGAGCCGTCGTCCTCGTTTGTCATGGAGCGATAAGTGTAACACAAAAATACTTGACAACGTACCATTTGTGTAATACAGTAATGGACATGGCAAACGTACTTCCAATCGACAAGCAAATCGCGGTAATCGGGGCATTGGCCGAAGGTTCCAGCATTCGCTCAATCGAGCGGCTAACGGGCATTCACCGCGATACGATCATGCGGCTAGGCGTAAAGGTCGGCCATGGCTGCGAAATGCTGCTGGACTCCAAGATGCAGGATTTGGGTTGCAACTACCTTCAACTGGATGAAGTGTGGGGATTCATCGGCAAGAAGGAGCGTCACTGCTCCGTGGATGACAGCCCCGAATACGGCGACGTTTGGACGTATTGCGCGATTGACTCTGAGACGAAGCTAGTCCCTTCATTCAAGGTTGGGAAGCGGACACACGAAACAACCAACGAGTTTTTGCAGGACATCGCAAGCCGGATGCGGAATCGCGTGCAGATTTCCACGGATGCCATGAGTTCCTACGTGGAAGCGGTAGAGCGTTCCTTCGGCGCGGACGTGGACTATGGGCAGATCGTCAAGGTGTACGTTCACGATGCAGCGCAGCATCCAGAGCGCAAGTACAGCGCCCCGCATTTCGCTTCCGCGATTCGCCGTGAGATTGCTGGCAATCCAGAGCGGGAGTTCATCTCTACCAGCCACGTAGAGCGCCTGAACGCAACCACGCGCTTGCACATGAAACGCCTGAATCGTCTCACGCTGGCATTCAGTAAGAAACTCGACAATTTCAAGGCAGCCGTGGGATTGCACTTGCGTATTACAACCTTGTGCGCCGCCATGCAACGTTGCGCTGCACTCCCGCGATGGCAGCCGGAGTAGAGAAAGACTTCTGGACGGTAGGCGATCTTGTAGAGGCGGTTTCGTGAGCTACATACACGACCTGCAAGACGTAATCCGAAAGGTGCATGGAGTCGCTTCGACTCACATTGAAAGCGTGCCCGTGAAGGAGATTTTCCAGGGGCGGACGGTGTGGCAAGGCGTTGTCGAAGTATTCGATCTACACGGCCATCCAACCGCGCCTAGGGTCTACGCATGGACGCACGATACCGACGATCCAAACCAGCCCAAGCGACACGTTACCGTGTTGCACATTCATCCGGTTGCATCGCCATTTTCGGCGGTAAGAGCAGCAATCGTTCAGGAGTTTAAAAGCCTTGATGCAGCCCAAGAAAGCTAGGAAAGTCGGACGGCCAAAGCTGCCCAAAGGCGAAGCCAAGGGTCGGATTGTCCCTGTGCGTTTCACAGCGGACGATCTAAAGGCTATTGCGATACGGGCCAAAGCAGCAAATCAGAACACTTCCGAATGGATTCGGAGCACGATTCATGCCACAATCCAACACTGAAAAGTTCAAATTAGGACACTACCAAAAGTAATGTCATTTCTCAATTAAAATTTTCGCGAAGACGTCTCGATCGACATTGCCACCGCTCAAGATCAAAGCTACTCGCCGCCCCCGCCGCATCCGCTCTCGTTCCTGGAGAAGCGCCGCGAGCGGCGACGCGCCGGAACCTTCGGCAACATTATGCGTGTCGGAAAACAGATGCCGCATTGCCGCCTCGATCTCGTCTTCTTCGACCGTGACAACGCGCGATGCGCCTTTCAGAATAATCTCCAGCGCGGCCGGATCCGGGACCCGAACAGCCATACCATCCGCAATGGTTGGCGTGACGCTCGAGGCAACGGGCCGGCCGCTAGCGTACGATATGGCATAGGCTGGCGCGTGCGAGGCAACGACACCGATTACTTCAGTCCGCAATCCTAGCGCATCGCGTGCGGCAATTGTGCCACAGATGCCTGAGCCGAGACCAATCGGAACGTAAACCGCCTCGAGATCTTCAACGGCCCGAAATAACTCGAGCGCATAGCTCGCCACGCCACGCAAGAGCGGCTCATCGAAGGAAGGAATCATGTGCAGACGCCTGGTCTTGGCGAGAACCATGGCTTGCTCGTAGGCTTCCTGGAAGTCGCCGCCGTATTCCACTAATTCGGCTCCAAACGCGCGCATAGCGGCGTTTTTCTCGCGACTGTTCCCTTGCGGCACCACCAACACGCTGGAAAGACCGGCGCGAGAGGCGGCAAAAGCTACGCTCTGCCCGTGATTCCCGCGAGTGGCGGCGATGACACCACTCACCTGCGGATCCCGCCGCTTGAGCTCTTCCATGTAGACAATGCCACCGCGTACCTTGAATGCCCCGATCGGAGTGTGATTTTCGTGCTTGACCCAAACAGTGGCTTCGGCGCGCTGCGAGAGCAGCGGCCAGCAGATCTGCGGTGTCGGCGGTATCACCTTGTGCACTAGATCGGCCGCCGCATGCAACGAGTTAAGGGGAGAAAGGATCATTGGTTAGCCCAGGATTTTTGCATTTCGAAACGCACCGAGAGACGTTCGCCGCCGACATCCGCCGTTCGATATCCTCGATCGGCGATTCCGCATCCATATCGAGGTGGCAGTAGGCATCGGTCACCGATTTTCCTCGCGAGACAGTTTCACCGCGATATCCCGGCGAGTAGTGGGAACGGCGATATGGATCTCGTTATTCTTGACGCGAAGCCTGGTCTTCGAAACGACACCGCCCTTCCAGGTATCGAAGTATTCGACACGATAGCGGCCGGCCCGGACGCCCTTCACTGTTATAGTCGCGTTGTTGACGGGCGGGATTGGATTGTTTTGCGCAACATTCCACCATGTGTGCTGGCGATTTTCGAGCCACAGCAGAACCAGGTCCTTACCCAGCAAACCTAGCGCCAGCAGATTCAAGTCGCTGCTTTCCACTTCCGCTTTCTTAAAATTTTCAGTGGTCCAAGGAATTCCCTTCACGAATTCCGCGACGGGATGAAATTGAAAGTAGAGGTTTTTTGGATCGATATAGTTGAACCACCACCACAGCATCCCGGTACCGGCGGCGCCGTCGGCGAGGGGTGCCCAGAGTCCGTTGTGCATATGGACACCTTCCGGATCGCGATCCCAGAGGCCGCGCGTGTCCGGTTTATCCGGCACGATGCCAAATTCCGCGAAGAGATACGGCTTGTTGTAGTGATCGATTTCCGCGAGCCACTTGATCATGAAGCCCGCCATATCTTTTGCATCGCGCTTCATCTCGTCGGAGAAGTAGTAGTAGCCGTGCATCTGCGCAAATTCGTTTTCCGGCAGCTTCCACATTTCCGGCCAAACTTCAGTAGAACTGAGGCTGTTGGTAGTCATATGATTCGGATCGATCGACTGGAGATAATCACACATTTCCCGATTCCAATTCACGATCAGCGCATGGTCGCCGCTCGCGTTCTTGTCCGCGGAGCCGATTTCGTTCCATAACTCCCAGGCCAGAACATGTGTACTGTAACCCCAACGCGCGACGATATAGCGCAGGCGATTTTTGAACATTCTGCGCGCTTCGGGCAGCGCAAAGAAATCACGCATATTGTGACAAGGCCCGCCATTGCTCGCGCTATAGGCGTTTTCTTCAGGATCAAATGTTTTGCGCGGCTCACCGCGCGGAGAGATGTAGCGCACGTAATCGATACAAATTTTCTGGTAGATGCCATTCTGCTCGGAGAGTTCCAGAACCTTATCGAACTTCCATGCGATATCGAGCCGGTATTCGCCGCGCGGCGCAATCTCCAGGCCCTCCGGATAGCCCATCCACAGCCTGCCGTAGTTTCCACCGTTCGCCGCGAGTTTTGTCATCCAGCGCGAGTAGTCAGCCAGCGCGCCGTGGACCATGTTTTCCCCGATCGCGAAATACGGCGTGCCGTCTTCGAATTCGAAATAGTGCGGATCGCGCTTCGATACACGAAGAAACCCGTGGTCTGTTTCTTTTGCTACCGAAAAGGAAACTTGGCCGGAAGACACCACGCCAGAGCGGTCTCGCGCCCGGACTTCCGCCGTATACGTGCCGGCTTCTTCGGGAGTGAAGCGGATCCGCCAGGCCGTTGCTCCCGGCGATTCCCCGTTCGGCGCGTATTCCTGATAAAAAAATGCCGGAATCCGCATCGTGCGCCCGGCGGCGGACCGGATCTCCGCATCAACAGCAATTTGATCGGCGTCGAAGGGCGTTGTGTATGTGCCCGTCACATCGACTTGCAGCTCGGTCTTGCGCCAACAGCGAGGCAAGGGCGTCAATACCCTCAAATTACTCGCAGCCAGCCGATCCGCGCGCTCCCATTTTAAAGGAGCCGCGCTTAAGCCGCTCACCAGAATCCAAACTGCCAATTTCGCGGCCCGCGACCGTATCGACGCTGTCATCTCTGACGACAGTCTAGAGCGAGATTTCCGTTTCGGCATAGGAGAATCGCGCTGAGCGTTAGGACAATTCAATCTTAGTCTCTCTCCGGCCGCGCTGATCCTCTGCAAATTCTCAGCGCCGATCTGGAGATCGTCACCCTTTCCATTTTCAGACGTTCTTGGAAATCAAGCTCCGCTAAGATGAGTAAACTTGACCTTTCACCGTAACTTACCCCCCGTACGGAGGCGGACTTGACGCTGCGCGAGGAATTCTCCCATTGAACCTTCGACCGGATTCCAAAGCCCCGAGATTGATTTCTCTCGACGCATTCCGCGGCGCAACGATGGGGCTGATGGTTCTTGTGAACAACGCCGGCGACGGAAATTCTTCATACGGCCCGCTACGCCACTCTGCCTGGAATGGCTGGACGATCACCGACGTGGTCTTTCCATCGTTTCTCTGGATTGTCGGAGTGGCCATTACGCTGTCCCTGGGAAGCCGCTTGGAACGCGGCGTGGCGAAATCTGTGCTGCTGCGGCAAGTATTCCAGCGGGCGCTGATCATCTACCTGCTAGGCCTGTTGGTCTATCTTTTTCCTTATTTCGATTTTTCTACCATGCGCGTGCTTGGCGTCTTACAGAGAATCGCCATCTGTTACTTGATCGCCTCTCTCATCTACTTATCGACGACGAAAATCCGCACATGGATCCTATGGATCGTTCTGTTGCTGGGCGGCTATTGGCTCTTGATGATGTTAGTGCCGGTACCGGGTTACGGAGCTGGCCGGCTGGATGTGGAAGGCAATCTGGCGCATTATGTCGATCGCATCGTTCTCGGGCGCCACAATTATGCATCGACGAAGACCTGGGATCCGGAAGGGATCGTCAGCACTCTGCCCGCAATCGCAACCGCTTTATTCGGCATGCTGGCGGGGCGTGTCCTCCGTCTGAAACTCGGCTTGGCGGAGCGAACGGCGGCGTTGTTCTTCATCGGGAATGTATTGCTGGCCCTGGGGCTGATATGCGCGCACTGGCTTCCCATTAACAAAAAGCTCTGGACCAGCTCGTTTTCACTCTTCATGGCCGGTCTGGCGTTCGTACTGCTGGCGGTCTTCGTCTATCTGGTGGATTATCTCGGCTACCAACGAATGTTCAAACCGTTCCTGATATTGGGAGTAAACGCCATCACGGTATACATGCTTTCCGAGTTGCTCGCTACCGCGCTCGACACCACCGGGCTTCAGGATTGGCTTTACGGACACTGCTTCGCCCCTTTGGCGTCGCCGCCAAACGCTTCTCTCCTATGGGCGGTCGCTTTTACGCTGTTGATGTATCTGGCCGCTTATGTCATGTATCGCAAAAACTGGGTCATCCGTATCTGAGCGCCTTTTCGGTCCGGCAGTGCATCTAACAAGGAGTTCGTGGACAAACCAAGCCCTACCGTGCGTCTGAAGACGCTGCTACCCGAAGTCTGGGCGCTGATGAAGCCGCGCCGCGGCCTGCTGTTGGCGGGCGGCGGCCTGATGATTATCAATCGTGTGTGCGGCCTGGCGCTGCCGATCAGCTCGAAATATCTGATCGACAACGTAATGCGTAAGGGCCAGATCCAACTGCTCCTGCCCATCGTCTCGGCGGTCGTCCTCGCTACCATCGTCCAGGGCATCACTTCTTTTTCGCTCACGCAGCTCCTTTCCAAATCGGGCCAGCGCCTGATCTACGAAATGCGCGTGCGAATCCAGGAACACATCGGCCGGCTGCCGGTTGCTTTCTACGATGCCACCAAGACCGGAACGCTGGTATCGCGCATCATGAGCGATGTCGAAGGCGTGCGCAACCTCATCGGCACCGGATTGGTGGAACTGGCGGGCGGCTTGCTGACCGCGGTCATCTCGACCGTCCTGCTGTTTCGCACCAGCGCGAGCATGACGTCTTTCGTGCTGGTGATTCTGATCGTGTTCGGCCTCGTCTTGCAGCGCGCCTTTAAGACCGTTCGGCCGATCTTCCGCGAGCGCGGTAAGATTAACGCGGAAGTCACTGGACGCCTGACCGAAACACTCGGAGGCGTCCGCGTCATAAAGGGTTACCACGCCGAAAAGCGCGAAGCCGGGGTATTTGCAACCGGAGCGCAGCGCCTGCTCGACAACGTGGTGCAATCGCTGACCACCATCTCGCTCATGACGCTCGCCTCCACTGTCCTCATGGGCTTGGTTGGCGCGCTCATCATGTTCTTGGGCGCGCGCCAGATCGCCGCGCATCGCATGGATATCGGCGATTTCGTAATGTACACTTCGCTGCTGGCTTTCATGATTGCGCCGGTCGTGCAGATCGTAAACATCGGCACACAGATCTCGGAGGCTTTGGCGGGGCTCGAACGTACGCGGCAAATTCTCGCGGAGCGCCCGGAAGATGAGGACCCACGCCGCTCGAACGCGCTCCCTCCCATCGACGGCCACGTGCAGTTCGAGCACGTGTCCTTCGCCTATGAAGAGGGCAAGCCGGTGCTGCATGACGTGTCTTTTGATGCGCGGCCCGGAACCGTCACCGCGCTGGTTGGCTCGTCTGGCTCCGGCAAATCGACGATAATCGGCCTGATAACCGCTTTCCACTCTCCGAAAGAAGGCAAGGTTCTGGTGGACGGCTTCGATCTTTCCACCGTTGCCTTGGCGAGCTACCGCCTACAACTCGGCGTGGTCCTCCAGGAATCATTTCTGTTTGATGGGACCATCCGCGAAAACGTGGCCTTTTCGCGTCCCGCCGCGAGCGATGAGCAGATTCTCGAAGCCTGCCGCATCGCCCGCGTGGATGAATTTGCGGCCCATTTCCCAGCGGGTTATGACACCATTGTGGGCGAGCGCGGCGTTAAGCTGAGCGGCGGCCAGAAACAACGCGTTTCCATCGCGCGCGCGATCCTCGCGGACCCGCGCATTCTCATCCTCGACGAAGCCACTTCCAGCCTGGATTCCGAATCGGAACAGTTGATCCAAACCGGCCTCTCGTATCTGATGCAAGGGCGCACGACGTTCGTCATCGCGCACCGCCTCTCGACCATTCGGCGCGCCGATCAAATATTAGTCGTCGAAGACGGCCGTATCGTCGAACGCGGAAATCACGCCGAATTGTTCGCGGCGAGAGGCCGCTACCATGACCTCTATACGCGTCAGCATGGGCTCGAAGCGAATCTCTTTCTCGCGCCTGGAGAAGGCGATAAGGTAGAAGCGCCGGTAGCTTGAGCGATTTCGCTTTAGCGGCCACTCCTACTCCATGCGAAGCATTGCCGAAATAGCGTTTCGAGCACGGCAAGAGGCGGCTAATCTTTATCTTCTTCTGGCGCCGCCCCAATTTTCGGGTAAAGGGCCTGACCGGTTGGCGCTGCCGGATGCCGGCGCCATCGCAGCCGCCCTACGCGGCGCCGAATACGCGGAATTTGTCGAATTGATGGCGCGGAACGTTCTGGCCCACTACATTCCGCTGTTGGGCGTAACCATCGAGACCGGCGCCGTGATTCAGTGGCGCAGGGATTACCAGCATGCCAGGGAAACCGGCTCACAATATTTTCGGCGCATTCCCTATTTGGATTTTGCCACCGCGGGCGACCACAAATGGGTATGGGAATTGAACCGTCACCAGCACCTGATCCTGCTGGCGCAGGCCTATGTTCTGACGCGAGCCGATGAATTCGCGATTGAGATCTGGCGCCAGTTGGAAAGCTGGTTCGAGCAAAACCCTTTTCAACGGGGCATCAACTGGGCCAGTGCGCTCGAAGTGGCCTTCCGCGCCTTGTCGTGGATCTGGATCTATCATCTGTCCGCTCCAGCCATGCCCGATGCCTTTAAACGCCGGTTTGTGACGGCGATTTACCGTCACGGACGGCACCTGGCCGAAAATCTGTCCGTCTACTTCTCCCCCAATACTCACTTGCTGGGCGAGGCGGTCGCTTTATACGCGCTAGGAACGCTATTTGGCGAGTTTCCCGAGTCCGGAAACTGGCGTCGGCGCGCGGCGCAGATTGTGGAGGCGCAGCTTGTGTTTCAAGTGCGGCCTGATGGCTCGCATTTTGAGCAGTCCAGCTACTATCACGTCTACGCCCTCGATTTTTTCCTGTTTTATTACCTGCTGGCCGGACGTCCGGTGCATTTTGAAGCGCCGCTGGGGCGGATGGCCGAATATCTGGAATGGCTCCTGGGTCCGGGCCGCCGCATCAGCTTCGTGGGCGACGATGACGGCGGGCGGCTGTTCCATCCGTTCGGCGACAGAAGCCAGTTTGGGCGCGCAACCCTCACCACCTGCGGCCTTCTGTGGAAGCGCGAACGATGGATTGGCCCGCCGGAAGAGATCGCCGAACAAGCGGCCTGGTGGCTGGGCCCCGCCTGTCTCGAAGCGGCCCGGCTCCAGCCGGCAAAGCCGGCTGGGGCAAAGGTATTCCCGGATGCCGGCGTGGTGTTTCTACAGTCGGAAAGTTTATACCTGCAGATGGATGTGGGACCATTCGGCTGGGGAGGCGCCGGGCACAGCCATGCCGACACTCTCAGCCTCCTGGTGTGGCTGGACGGCGTGGCGGTTTTCCTCGATCCCGGCACTTTCACCTACGTCGCCGATCCTATAGAGCGAAGTTGGTTTCGCAGTTCGCCAGCCCACAACACGGTTTCGATTGACGGAAGGAGTCAGGGTGAAATGGCCGGGCCCTTCCGTTGGTCTGCCAAACCGGAAGTACATCTGAACGACTGGAAGCCCTCCCCGGAAGGAGGCTACGTCGATGCCGTATGCCGTTATGAAGGCTTCGAGCACCGGCGGCGCGTTCTCTTGCGGGTAGATGGTTTGCTGGTGCTCGACGAGTTGCAAGGGCCGGACGGGGAGCACGATTGCTGGCAAGTTTGGCAATTAGGGCCGGCCGCCGACAAGGTGTGTCTGTCGTTTTCGAGCCCGGTGTCGATTGAGCCTTCGCAACTGTCTCCGGTTTACGGAACGAAAGTCGCCGGAAGGGCCATGATTGCGAAAACGGCCGCTCCGCTGCCGCTCTCGATGGCGATGCGGCTGGATTTGCATCGGGAACGGCCGCTCACCGCCGCCGAGGCGCGTGAGGCTTTTGAGCATACCGAAGCGGGCGAGTCCGGCCGATAGAATTGAAGGAAACACTTCACGCTGGAAAGGGATCCGCTGGGCTTGAGCAACGCTTTTCGACCTACCAACATTGTGGTTGTCGGTCTTGGATATGTAGGCTGCGTTACCGCTGCTTGCCTCAGCAGTTTAGGGCACACGGTGACCGGCGTGGACCGCGATGAGCACAAAGTCAAGAGCGTGCTCGAGGGAACAGCGCCATTTTTTGAGCCGGGCCTGCCCGAACTGGTCCGCGAAAACGTTTTGGCCGGCCGCCTGGGAGCCTCCACTTCGCTGGGGGAGGCCGTCAAAACAGCCGACATTGCCCTGGTTTGCGTGGGAACGCCGTCGGAAAAGAACGGCAACCTGGGGCTCGATCAGTTGCGGCGGGTGGTGGCTGAAATCGCGCAACATATTAGAAGCAGGCAGACGCCGTTGATTGTGGCGGTGCGCAGCACGGTATTCCCTGGTACCTGCGAAGAAATAGTGATCCCCGCGCTTGGATCGGGTGCGGCGGTGGTTTCGAACCCGGAATTTCTGCGCGAAGGTGTCGCGGTAAAAGATTTCATGGAACCCTCCCTGGTGGTCGTCGGCGGCTCTGACCGGACGGCGGTGGAGCGGGCAGCGGCAATTTACGAACCGCTTGGCTTTCCGGCTTGCCTGGTCAGCTTGCGGACAGCGGAAATGATCAAATACGCTTGCAACGCCTTTCATGCCGTAAAAATTGCGTTTGCCAACGAAATTGGCGCGCTGAGCGCCAGTCTCGGAGTGGATGGCCGCGAAGTGATGGAAACCGTCTGCAGCGACGTGAAACTAAACGCCTCGACGGCTTATTTGAAGCCGGGTTTTGCCTTTGGCGGCTCCTGCCTGCCGAAAGATTTGCGCGCGCTGGTGTATCGCGCGGGACGGCTCGATGTCACCCTTCCGCTGCTCGAAGCAGCGTTGCCGAGTAACGACAAGCATCTGGGGAGAGCGATCTCTGCCGTCCTGGATTTGCCTGCCAAGCACCTTGGAGTAATAGGCTTGGCGTTCAAAGAAAACACCGATGACTTGAGAGAGAGCCCAGTGGTGGGGCTGCTCGAGCAGCTCATCGGAAAAGGGCGCGATTTGCGGGTCTTCGATCCTCACATCCAGCTCGATGCCCTGTATGGCAGCAATCGCAATTTCATTCTCCAAACCATCCCGCATATCGGACGCTTGCTTTCTCCTGACATTGGGAGTCTGCTGGAGTGGTCCGATCATTTGATTCTGGCGCAGAAGCAAGGTGACGCGATGACTCGGACCATACGGGCTTCAGGGCTGCCGGTCCTCGATTTGGTAAACGGCTAGAGCGCGCGAATTCAACCGATTATAAAAGCATGGATAACGTAGCAGCACGATTGACGAAAGTATTTCAGACGGTGTTTCCCGACCTTCCCGCCGATCAGGTTCCGAGCGCATCGCAGCGCTCGGTGGGCGCTTGGGATTCCGTCGCCGCCATCACCCTGATGAATCTCATCGAAGAGGAATTTGAGATGACCGTGGACTTCGATCAGGTAGCCGAGCTCAGCTCCTTTAGCGAAATTCTGGAGTATCTGAGAGGAGCGGTTCCCCATACTTCCGCCTAGTATTGACGGCGATAACGATTTTCTCCGGCTGCACCATGTCGGTTTCGTGGTCGCGAGCATAGAGCAAGCCATTAGCGGCTTTGTATACTCGCTCAACGGAGTCTGGGACCGAAAAATTTCGCTCGATCCCACCCAGCGAGTCAGAGTCACCTTCCTCCAATGCCCCGGCAGCGACGTGCTTATTGAACTGGTAGAGCCGGCGGAAGAAAAATCGCCGGTACAGGCATTCCTCGAGAAAGGCGGAGGACTGCATCATTTGTGTTACGAAGTGCGGGATTGCGACGCCGCTCTGCGCCTCATGCGCGGTCGGAAGGCCATGCTGGTAAAGCGTCCGAATCCGGCCGTGGCCTTCGGCGGGAGGCGAATCGCCTGGGTGCTCACGGCAGAGAAGCTGTTGCTGGAATTCCTCGAACAGGCCGCCGGATGAGCCTATGGTAAAGCTCTTCGAAATGATCCGCAGCGGCGCGTTTCTTCGCCACAAGCTGGTCAAAAACACCGCGGCTCTGGTGATCGTGCAGATGAGCTCTTATGCCGCTCCTCTGGTAGTCGTGCCCTATCTTTCGCGAGTTCTCAGCACGGCGCATTATGGATTGATTGCTTTCGCGGTTAATTTTAATTGGTATTTCATCACGTTCGTTGAGTATGGCTTCAACCTGACGGCGACCCGCCGTATCGCGATCCACCAGAATGATCCCGCAAAGGTCTCGCAAATATTCAGTTCTGTGTTGGCCGCTAAGGCGCTCCTCACCGTCGTCGGCTTCCTCATGATGGTCGGCGTAGTAGCGGCCGTCCCCAAACTGCGGCCGGACCTTTTGTTGTTTTGCCTCTGCTATTTGGCGGTAATCGGCGATCTTCTTTTTCCGCTATGGCTCTTCCAGGGACTGCAAAAGATGGAAAATCTGGTCTGGCGCGATCTGCTCGCAAAATTTGCCGCGGCCGGTCTCATTTTTGCCTTCGTCCATGGCGATGCCGACTACCTGAAAGCAGCCGGATTTCAGGCCGGATCGACGGTTCTGGCCGGCATTTTGGGTTTGATTTCGGTTCCGCTGCTCACGCAGGCGAGATTCGTAAGGCCCAGTCTCCGGGAAATTTTCATCGCGTTGCGTGAGGGCTGGCCGGTATTTCTTTCCATGGCGGCCATGACGCTATCGAGCTCGACCAATGCCTTTCTTCTAGGGCTTAAATCGGGTCCGACGGATGTGGCCTATTACTCAGCCTCTTATCGCTTGATCGTCGCCATTCGCATGCTCGTCTCGCCGCTGGTGACGGCGATTTACCCGCACATGAGCCATATGGCGGTTGCCTCCCGCGAAGATGCGGTCACCTTCCTCCGTAAGTACGGGTTCGTCATGGCGGCACCTTTTCTACTTGCCTCCGCGGTCCTGTTTTTCGGCGCGGCACCCATCATTCACTTGGTTTATAGCGCCAAGTATCAGCCGGCGGTCCCGCTGCTTCGGATCATGGCCCTCGCGCCTTTCCTGTTAGCCGTGCAACACGTCTATTCGACGTTCTATATGCTGGCTTTCGGCTATGAAAAGGAATGGTCCCGCGTCATTTTGCAAACTGCCGTGCTGAATTTTGTGATTCTCATTCCGCTCATTTATCTGATCTGGCCCCCGCAGGCAGTATCCATCACCAATATTGTGTTGGACCTGTTCGTGGCGGCGGTAACTTATCTGTTCTTTCGCAGGCACACTGCCACGATTCCTCAAGCCGCTGCCGCTTGAGCTTTAGCCGTTTGCCGCTGTTCCGGCTCAAATTCGGACACCGAGACGCGCTCAAACAGGGCCAAGCCGTAGGCATTCCCGTCGTCACGCACGGAGATACATTTCAATCCGGCGCGTTCAAGCGGAGCAGTCAACTCCGCCAATGACCCATTGGGATGAAATTCCATGCTGATTCGCTGAACCTGGCGTAAGCAACGCGGTGAATCTTCGGCCAGCACCGAATACTCCGCTCCCTCGATGTCCAGCTTGAGCATATCGACTTCGGCATGCCTGACTACTGCATCCAAGGTGAAAACCGGCACGCATGTGCTCCCGGTTCCCGTGCTTCTGAATTGACTCTCGGGCGTCAGGTCGATGGTGGTCGTTCCGATTTGCGATCCGAGTGCCGCCTGATGGATCGTACACCGCTCGGACAATCCATGTTCTTCCAGCAGCTCTCGCAACCGGCTGCAAGTGTCGGGCGCAGGTTCGATCGCAATCACGCAGGATTGCGGCGCCTGCAACAACGCGTAGAGAGTAAAGGAACCAATATTGGCGCCGGCATCCACGATAAGCCGATCCGTCTCCTTGACGCCGTAGATGCGCGAAAAGAAAACACACCAGAAAGTCCGAACGTCAGCCAGCGTACTAAAACGGAATCTTCCCGTCTTGAGCTGTATATCGAATGGCATTCGGACCGGAAATCCCAAATAGCAAGCGGTCAGTTTTAACCATTGGCGCGTAGCGGTCCGGCAAAGCCCTATTTCGGGAAGTCGCTTTAGATGAATTAACGCCTTAAGGGTACGCATTTATGGCCCAGGGATAAAACCGTAGGACACCAATATACCCCCGGCCTAGCCATCAGTCCAGTCCTTAATTTCCATCACTCGGCAATCCGGTCACAGCTCAGTAATTTTTTATCTTTTCTATTGTTCCTAATGGCTTACAAAGAAAAGAGGTCCGTGCGGGCCAGACCGCATTTTAAGTTTTTGCCAGTAGCACATTGCCGCTACAGGACCAAAACTAATGAACGCAGCATTTCACGATTGTTTACGGACCGCGTCACGCATCGGACTTATTTCCGCCGCGCTGGTCCTGGCCTCGAATGGACAGATTACTCAAATTAATCTGGGAACGCAGGGGCGGAACGTAGATTTCACCAATGCGCTCTGGACCCGTCCGGTGAAAACCGGCGCCAGCCTTCCAGCCACTTGTTCATCGGGGGATCTCTTTTTTAACACCAGCGCCCCTTCCGGCACGAACCTATATGGCTGCCCGACGGCGAATAACTGGGTCCAATTCAGTCCAGGCACCGCCGTAATCCGGGATCCAGGCTCGAATGGAATCATCGTGCGAACGGCGCTCGACACGGCCACGACGGTAGCCGCTCCCAGCGGAACGATCGTGGGCACCACCGATACCCAAACGTTAACCAACAAAAGCATTGCGTCTACCGAAATCACCGGCTTAGGAGCCTTGGCCGGCGCGGACTATCCTTCCATCGGTTTGGTCAAATCAAGCGGCACCGCGCTTTCGCCGGCAGCCCTCGGAGACGTGCTATCTCTGTGGACGACGTGCACCTCCGGATATCTAAAATCCGATGGAACCTGCGCGACGCCGTCCGGCACAGCCTATACGAATGGCATCGGCCTGAGTTTAATCGGGAACGTCTTTGCAGTTCAATTCGGAACCAGCGGCGCAACGGTCGCAGCAGGTAACGACAGCCGCTTCCTAAACGCCACTTCCTTGAATTCAACCTCGATCGCTTCGCTTTCCGGACTCCTGAAGCTCACCTCCGGAACGCCCAGCGCTGCCGCCGCAGCGGACGTGGTGAAATTGTTCGCCAATGGATCTTGTTCTGGACTTCTGAAATCTGACGGCACCTGCGTAGCAACCAGCACATTCCAGACCGCCCTGGGCTACACTCCGCTTAACGCTGTGTCGAATCTCTCGGACGTGGCGAGTGTCGGGACGGCTCGCACGAATCTGGGATTGGGCAGCGCGGCGACGCTCGCCGCCACTACCAGTGTCGGATCGACTGGCGTCGATACGAACATTCCTACCGAGAAGGCCGTCCGCGCCGCAATCACGGCAGCCGGCGGTGGAAACGTGAACGCGGGCGGGACGCTTGCCAGCGGCAACGTGCTGATCGGCGCGGGCTCGACTTCGATTCAGGATTC
>DASYAX010000089.1:0-6019 GCA_036501045.1 Bryobacteraceae bacterium | reverse complement strand
GGGGAAGATGCGCGGCAACACGACCCAGATCCAATAGGGAAGACCGCCGGTCGCTTCGGCGTCGATGGAGCCGTATTTGAAGCGCTCTTCGGCGCTAGCGAATGGACCGTCATCGACCTGGCGGAAGAATTTGTACCAGGTCGTAAAGCCGCCGACGGCGACGATGACGGCGAGCGCGATACCGCCCACGATCAAGCGTTTTTTCCAGACTGGCGATAGCTGAAGCATGGCGGGATCCCTAAAAGGTTTTCAAATATTCGACGAGGGCGTCTTTGTCAGCGGCGGGCAGCTCCGTACCGTAGAGTTTGCCTTCGTGGCCGGCGTTGCCGTTGCCAGGAATCGACGTATCGTAGACAAAAAACGTGCGGCCGGCGCGCTGCGGGACGTCTGAAACAAAGCCTACTTTCAGCGAGTCGAAGACATCGTCGCCGCGATAGAACTTGGGCGGCCGATTTTTAGAGGGCTCAAGCAGATCGCGCAGCGTGGGAACGGAGCCGTTGTGCAGATAGGGGCCGCGCAGCCAGATACCATCGAGCGGCATGTTGGCGTAGCCGTTCGTTTTACGGAAATGCGAGAAGTGCTCGTTCGGATCGGGCGTGCCGGCATATAACTGGCTTTGATCGACGGCCAGCGCGTAGGTGTACGAATCGAGGCGATAGCGGTCCGTGCCGATTTTTTCGATGGGCGTGACCTTGCCGAGATCACCTTGCCCGGCGCTGAAGTTTTGGCCGTCGGGACCGTGGCAATTGGCGCAATATTGCGCGTAGATGGGTTTGCCTTGCGCGACGCGCGCGGCGTCGATGGGGCCTGGATATTTATCAGGGGCAGCGTCGAGAAGAAAATCGGCGACGCGCTGCATGCGGGGACGATCGAGCGTAGTTGGATAGGCGCCGGTTCCGAAGGCCGCGCTACGGTTACGCTCTTCGACCACCGTGTTGTTGCCATCCCAATGCAACTGCATGCCGTGACGCTTGCGCTGATACCAGACGGAAGGAAGATCGCAGGTTCCGATCCGCTCGGCTGCGGGCATGCGGTCACCGGTGGGGAAATTGAGCAGCGCCTTGGCGGGACCGAAGGTATCGATGCGCCCGGGCCCGAAAGCGGGATTGCTGAGGATGAAAGCGAGCCGTGAGTTGAAGTCGAGCAGCGACGTGCGGGTCAGACTTAGCGCGTAGGCGCGCAGAATCAGGCGATTGATGAAGTCTTCGTTCACGCCGGCCTGCCGGGCGGTCCACATCACTCGTCCGTAAGAGAATCGCTCGTCTTTAGCGGCGTCGAAGATGAAGTTATAGAAGGCGCGCAGATCCACCGTATTCGAGGGCATGCCCGCGACGTAAGTGGGATTATCGGCGGGCTTCAGACGCACCGAGCCGGTGTGGCAAATTGCGCAATTGAAGGCCACCAAATCCAGACCCCGGTAGCGGCGTTTGGACGTGCCGATGGGTAACGGTTTGTTGTTCTCGTAGAGGAAGCCGAAGCTGCTGTAATCGTTATTCGGCAAGTTGAAAACACGCGGCAAGGCGACCCAGATGGCGTAGGGGATGCCGCTCAGGATTTCGCCGCCGGTGGAACCGTACTTAAAATGTTCCTTAGCATCGGAGTAATCGACAGGTTTGTTGCTGGTGAAGCGCACGAGGAAATATGTGGCGATCAGGAGGACTACGGCGAGGAAGGTCAGTACGCACGCGCGCGCGGCGAGTGAGAGTCCGGACCAGGTATTTCGTAACGTCTCCAATTGCGGTATCTTCCTCGGTTAGTGATTCCAGTTATGGGGACGTATCATACCATTGCAGGCTAAATTAATCCAACGCCGCCTGGAGCATGGCTCGCGCATAACCGACGTTGAAGGCGTAACCGGCATAGGAGCCGCCGCCGGGATAAGTCGACTTGAAGGCGGAAGAAGTTAGCTGGGAATCGTCTTTATCGACCGCGAGGGCGCGGGGATGCTCGGGATAAATGAGCCTAGGGTACTTACCCCTGACTAACTCACGCATGACACCGGCCATATCCACCTGGCCTTCGTCGATAAATACCTCGGTGTAGCTTTCGTACGGTTTGCGGACGCGCACGTTGCGGTAGTGGACGTGATTGATGCAATCCTTCTCGAGGAAGTAGCGGCAGACCTCGACCGGATTTTCACCCATTTCGCGGGTGACTCCACAATCGAAGGTGATGCCGTTGTGGGGGCTGGGGACGATGGAGACGAGCTTCTTCCAGCCGGCTACGGTTGCCATGATTTGACCGGATCCGCGGCTGAGGGGCGCGGGCGGATCGTTCGGATGCAGGGCCAGGCGCACGTTCGATTCCTTAGCTGCCGGCACGACGGCCTTCAGAAAGTAGGAGACGTTATTCCACATTTCATCGAGCGTGTGGGCGCCTTCTTTTTCTAGCGGCGGGAGATCTTTCATGCGGCCGTAATCGAAGGCAGTGTAGCCGGTTCCGGCGCGGCCCGTTTCGGCGTAATAGCCTTCCATGGCACGATGCGCGTAAAAGTTGTACTCGACGACGGGCAGGCCGACGCGGCCCGCGGCGCGAATCGACTGCCGCACCTTTTCAATTTCTTCATCACGGCCCGGGCGGCCGTAGATGGCGTTGGGGAAACCGCCGATCATCAGGTTGGCCAACCCGAGGCCGGCCGTTTTGGCGGTATCGATCATGGTTTGCAGTTCGGCCTCCTGCCAGGGAATGCGTGGTCCGCCGCGCAGGATGTAATTGACGCCGAGCTGCTTCACTTCGCGAAGGCTGATGGGCTCGAGCCGGCCTACGCCCAAACAAAGTTTCGGCGTGTTGGGCCCTTCGGTGAGCGGCCAGTTGTTGAAGGCGGCGGAGGCCGTTTGCGGCGCGGACGAGACGAGAGCGGAGGCGCCCAGAGCTTGTACCAGCCGACGCCGAGAAAGAGAGAGTTTCATGTATTTGCCTAGCGGATTATTTCAAACCTTGGCGACGAGCGCAAGGGCACACGGGCGGCGCGGACGCGGGCGAGCGGCGGGAATGCGCGGCGGTCAGGCGGCCGTTTGGAGGCTGTAGCGGGCGGCAGCCTCGCGGAATTTGGCGTCTTTGACCGGATCTTTGCTAATTTCCGTCCAGTAATTCGCGATGTTCAAGATGAGTTGGTTCTCCAATTCGGCTTCGGCAAATATATTTGCGAGATTGGCGCGCTTTTTTTGCAGCTCGTGGCGCTCCTGACGGCGTGTTTCGCGCTCCGTTTCGCGCGTTTGCGAAGCGAAGCCAATTTCGGCTTTTCTCCTTTGTTCTTTGAGCTTTTGGAACTCGTGGAGAGCTTTGTAATAGGCACGCTCGTTGGTGGTTTGGTAGCGCAGATAGAGCGCCAGCTTTTTTTCCTGGTCACAGTGGAAGCTATCGAGCGCGAAGCACTGATTCTGGAGGAAGAGAGCGCGCTTGACGAGCCAGCGGTGCTGCGCCATGGATTCGACGAGATCGCGCTCGAGCCTCGTTGCGGGAGAGAGTTCGGCGAGCAGATGGCAACAGAAGCTGTTGAATTCATTTTCGTTTTCCCAGGGCAGAACCGTGAAGTGCCCGCAGAGACCGTGGCTCGTGCCGTTCTGCGACGAGACGGCTTTTCCTTCTTCCGTTTTCGGACCGGTGGAATGTTGAGAATTCGCCTGGTTGGCGGCGATTTGCGATGGCGTTGACATAAAGATGGATTGCTCCTACGCCTGCGAGTTTGGCTTGAGGGCGTGCTGGGCGTGGCAATTTTTTGGGGGAAGGTGGTGATTCCAGGGGAGATTGGGAGGCAATAAATCACTTGACTAACCCAACAACTTCTCGTACTATTGATTTATGGGAACCAAGATGCTACCGAGAAGCCTTCAGGACGCCATCGTCTATTTCTCGGATCAGGATATTGCTATTGAGTTCCTACGCGATGTTCGATGGCCTTCTGGCGTAGAGTGCCCCACTTGCGGGTCAAAGGAGGTTTACTGCATCTCCACGCAGCGCCGCTGGAAGTGCAAGAATAGTCACCCAAAGCAACAGTTCTCGGTCAAGGTTGGCACGATCTTCGAGGACTCGCCAATCGGCTTGGACAAGTGGCTACCGGCTGTCTGGCTTGTTACGAACTGCAAGAACGGCATCAGCAGCTACGAGCTAGGTAAGGATCTCGGCGTGACGCAGCGAACAGCTTGGTTCATGCTTCATCGGGTCCGTCATGCGATGCGAATGGTATCGTTCGACAAATTGACCGGCGACGTAGAAGCGGACGAAACCTTCATCGGTGGCAAGCTGACAAACATGCACAAGAAATCAAAGCGCAAGGCCCAGTCAAAAGCTGGCGATAACTGGGGCAAAACCGTAGTGCTCGGCCTACTCCAACGTGACGGCGATGTTCGCGCCGCTGTTGCCCCGAGTCGTGGCAAGCGGCACATTGAACGGCACCTAAACGAGCACCTTGCTAAGGACGCTACGCTCATAACCGACGAGTTCCAGGTATACGGAATGTGCGCCACCGAAAACAACATTGCGCATGAAATTATCGAGCACCTTGACGGCTACGTTCGCGGTCGCGTGCACACGAACGGCATGGAAAACTTCTGGTCTCTTCTGAAGCGTACGCTGAAGGGCACATACGTTAGTGTCGATCCTTGCCATCTGTTCCGTTATCTCGATGAGCAATGCTTTCGGTTCAACAAGCGCCGTTTAAGCGATGCTGAGCGCTTCGTGATTGTGCTCGCGCAAACGATTCACCGTCGCCTCACCTACGACGAACTGACAGGGAGACTGGACACGCCGCTCGCCCAAGCATGAAGGCGCTCCCCTATGCCGTACAGGGACGGGGTAAGCGCAAGAAAGCAGCGTAAGCTACGTGGGCCTATTCTTCCGTCGGAATGTTAAAGCCGACATCTTTGGTAAACGGCAAAAGGTACTTGTAAGTACTTTCTAGGCTCTTAAGGCCGAGTTGTAATGCGCTGTCATATTTCGTTAAACACGCTGGGCACTGCTCAGCTATGAAAGTGGCATTTGGATACTTGACAACCGTTCTGGAGTCCGAGCAGAGATCAATAATAACCGTTGTCTTGCAATATTGGCAGCACACTGACACGTGCCTTAACTCGCTAACTGAAACGACCGTGTTTCTCAGCATGGCAGGCATTATATACCCCGAAATCCTGGATCTGCGTGAAGCATGAAAAGCAATTTCAGCGCGAGTCGCTTTTATGTTTTCGTCCCGCTTTCCGTTCTGGCTTCGTCTCGTTGTGCTTTCGTAGCCGTTCGTCCAGTTCGGCCTTGGAAACCGTAACCAATTTCCGCATAGTGGCCTTGAACTGCTCAAACGGGTGAACGTCGGACTCGCGGGGCTCTTCCATACCCATATAATGTCATGGAATCTCAATTCGCACTAGTTAGTCCAGGAAACGTCTTAAATTCGTGCCCAGCATAAGGAAAGTCCTTGGAGTTGACCGTGTATACCTTGCCATTGATATCGCTATAGCGTATGAGAAATGTGCAGCGTTCAAGATCAGATTGCTTAACTGAATCAAAACGCGCCCATAGCACGCCGGTTTTTTGTGACCCACGTTGAATGGGAACTTCACCAGTTTTGTTGTACAGAGAGTCTGCTGATGTAAATAGTTGCCTCGTATCTAGGTTGATATACCTAGGCAGCTTCATTACCATACCGCTGAAGGTCCTGTGATCCAGCAAGGCAGTAACTGAATAGTCCTCAACAATGCTGTCGGCTCCTAGATTCCGGATTCGCACAACCACGAACATAGAAGGATGGCCAGCCACATCTCCAAACACATACTGCTTTATTTCTCCCTGGAGTTTGGGGTAATTGCGCTCGACCTCGGAAATATACTTCCGATGTTCAAGCGTCCAAACATGGGCCGCTGCTAAAAAGAAACAAATCAACCCAGCGGTGATTTCGGTATTTTGAAGTGGCCCAGTTCGGCAATTTAATTTGGCCCACCCCAGGGAACGGACGGGTACTCTAATTCGGGCGCAGCCCGAAGCGGAGGAGCTCGTTGGACTGGAGAGCGAAAGTGGAGTTGTTCGAACA
>DASYAX010000088.1:0-34183 GCA_036501045.1 Bryobacteraceae bacterium | reverse complement strand
GTCCGGCGGTCGGCCTACACCCGCTCCGCCACCGCAATTGGATTAGCGATTCAGGCGGAACAGCCGGAAAGCTATCGTCTGAGCGAGCGGCTAGCGCGTTTCTTCGGAGTCTGGCGCGAGGCCAACGGCGGCGCGAGCATTATCTTCGATCCGCTGTTCGCGAAGGGCATGAGCCTTCCTCCGGCGGGATCGCCGCCGCTCGCGATTCGCCGCGCCTATTCCCCGGTCCACAATATCGGACATTTCCGCTTTCTGGAATGCAGCCATCGTGGCGCCGACGGAGCCCCTAGTGGCGAAATTGCACTGTGGGACGAGATCTGCTTCCCCTACGATCCGGCGCTACAGCAAACCGAAGAGCTGAAACTTGAGTCGGTTGCGCACTCTGTGGCCGCTCGCCGGCAGCGCATCGAGGAGTTATACGAATGCGATTCGGGCGGCTGCATCTCCGTCACGATCGCCAACGCGACAAGTGGCTGTTGCCGCGCCTATCGCTTGGGCCGCTGGTCGCAGGAGTCGAAAGTGGTGAAACCGAGCGGGCGGCGCAAGCAGGCTGCCGGCGCCCCCAGGTAAGGCGGCCAGTGCGATTTTTTGCTGCCGATTTTTTGTTACGATGGTCATGAAGGACCGGCGGGTGCAACCGGTCCCTCCGGATTACGCTACAGATCGATTTCGATCTTGAGCTTGGTCCGCCGCCGCCGTAATATAATTACGAAAGCGAGTACCATCAAGAGGTCCATCGTGGAGCCTCCTTTCTGCTCCACGCTCGCAGGCCCCGCTCTGGTATAGCGGGGTCTTGGCATTTATGGAGCCCTGGTGCTCCAATTAACACAATGCCGCACTTCCCGCGGCGCGAAGACAGAAATAGCAACGTGGCTGTTTGGGCGGCAGACTCTCTGGAGGCTAAGCGTACTGTCAGCTACTGAAGCAATTTCTCGAGCTTCGTTCCTGCAAAGATGATGGTCTCATTGCGCTCCGGTCCGTTCGACACCGAACCGATCTCAACTTCCGTCTCCGCTTCGAGAAATTTCAAATAATCCTGCGCCGCGATGGGCAGCTTGCTCAGCTCGGCGATGCCTTGCGTTTTCGTTTTCCAGCCGGGCAGCCGCTCGAAAATCGGCTTGATGGCTTCCATTCGCTTAGTGCTCGCGGGCATCTGCGTCATCACCTGACCGGCTACTTCGTAAGCCACGCATACCGGAATCTCCGCCAGTTCGTCCAGTACATCCAGCTTGGTAATGATCAAACTGTCAAAACCGTTTACCTCCGCCGTATAGCGCAGCAGCGGCACGTCAAACCAGCCGCAGCGCCGTGGCCTGCCGGTTACCGAGCCATACTCGTTACCCGCTCGCCGAATCTGCTCGCCTACTTCGGTCAAATCTTCCGACGGAAACGATCCCGCGCCCACTCGCGTGATGTATGCTTTGGAGACGCCGATAATACCATCGATTTTATTGGGGGGAACGCCTGTTCCCGTGCAAGCCCCGCCGGCCGCCGCGCTCGAGCTTGTAACGAAAGGATAAGTTCCGAAATCGATATCCAGCATGGTGCCCTGCGCGCCTTCAAAAAGTACACTCTTGCCCTCGCGAATCATGCCGTTCAGCAAACGCGACGTATCGCAGGCCATCGGTCGGATCTCATCGGCGAGCTGCTTATATTTTTCGAGAATTTCTTTGAAATCCACGCGATCGGCGAGATGAAACGCGTTGGCGATGAGTTGTTTGTCTTCTGCCAGCGCACAGTACAAATCCGCAAAATCGTTGTCTATCAGGTCGGCGATGCGTATTCCGCGTCTCGCGATCTTATCTTCATAACAAGGCCCGATGCCGCGCTGGGTGGTGCCGATGGGTATGCGGTTCTCACGCCCTTCGGAGATCTTTTCGAGTGTCCGGTGAAACGGAAAGATGACGTGCGCGCGGGTGCTGATTTTGAGCTGCGCTTTCACGTTGACCCCGAGCGCCTCGAGCCCGTGAATCTCCTCAAGGAGAGCGACGGGATCTACCACCACCCCGTTTCCAATCACCGCCACCACTCCGGGACGCAAAATGCCGCTGGGGATCAGCTTCAGGATGAACTTCTGGTCGCCGATAAAGACCGTGTGGCCTGCATTGTGGCCGCCCTGGTAGCGCGCGACCGCGTCAAATTTATCCGAGAGCAGGTCGACGATCTTGCCTTTTCCTTCATCGCCCCACTGCGCTCCCAGCACAATCAAGTTGCTCATGTCATCGGCTCAGTGAGCCCAAAACTCCCGATTGTAGCGCAGGCTCGCTATGCTAACCTTTTCACAATGCAGATGTGTGGCGTCTTTACGGCGCTCGGTCCCGGCGTCTTTCATCACCTGGTAGGCGGCATCTCCATTGGCAAGCTGAAAACCTACAAGATTTACGAGCGGTTTAAGACCCGCGCCCGGCTCGTCAAGGTAAATTCAGAAGCGTTGCGTAAGGCCGAGCCAAAATTCTGGGCGCGCATCGAAGCCGGTGAAGAAGACTTCGCTACCGACCTTTCGCAGGTCTTCCTCCTGTCTCACCTCGAAATGATCGAGGATGTTCTGAATTTCCTTGGCATCCCCAACGAGCAAGGATTTTTCGACAAAGACCTGAAGCCGGAGGAGTATCTGACCGAAGGCTGGCAGAAACGCGTTTTCGACCAGTTTGCCGAAAAGCATACGCGCGAAATACTGCTCTTTTACATCAATCACCTCGATTGGGAATTGAACAAGACCGATCAGCTCTTTCTTCCGGCAGCCTGAAATGGTAGATGTCCAAACGTTCCACGAAACCGTCAAGAAGGGCGATTTGAGCGCCGTCGAGGCCGCTCTCGCCGCCCAACCCGCGCTGCTCGATGCCACTAACGACGCTGGCCAGAGCGCTTTCCTGCTTGCCAAATACTATCGTCAGGAACCGGTTGCTCAATTTCTTCTAAGTCTCAATCCCAAGCTCGACATTTTTAATCTCTGCGTCGCCGGCAGTGTGCCGGAGGTACTCAATGTTATCGATCGCGATCCTGCCCTTCTCGAAGCCCATAGCACCGATGGCTGGACGCCGCTTCATCTGGCGGCCTTCTTCGACCACCATGACTTAGCCGCCGCTTTGCTCGATCGCGGCGCCCAGATCGATAGCCGCTCCACCAACTCGATGAAAAACACGCCAATGCACGCAGCTGCCGCCGGTGGCGCTACGCCGCTGGTCGAATTGCTGTTGAAGCGTGGTGCAGATGTCAACGCCACCCAGGAAGGCGGTTGGACCGCGTTGCATTCCGCCGCGCAGGCTGGCAATCGGGCCATGGTGGAGACGTTGCTTGCCCATGGCGCCGATCTGGATGCGCGCGCCGCTAATAATCAAGCCCCGCTCGATCTGGCTCTGCTTAAGGGAAAGCAAGAGATCGTTGCGTTGCTGGAAGGGCTTGGAGCCAAGCTTTAGTCTCCGGCGTGCCTACCATGCTCGATTCTGAACTCGAAGAACTTCGCCGCTCCACGCTGGCCGCCTTTGCTTCCGCCGCGTCGGCTGAAGAGCTCGAAGAAGCGCGTGTCGCCGCTCTCGGCCGCAAAGGCGCTCTCGCGCAAATCAGCAGAGCGTTCGGCAAGTTGCCGCCCGAAGAGCGCGCGCGCGTTGGCAAACTATTGAATTCCGTTAAGCAGGATCTCGAGAGCGGCCACCAAGCAAAGAAGCAGCGTTTCGAGCAAGCGGCCTTGGCCGATCGCCTGGCCGGCGAATGGATAGATGTTACGCTGCCCGCGCCCGGCATTCGCCCGGGAAGTCTGCATCCAGTCACCCAGCTCCAGAACGAAATTGAAGACCTCTTCACTTCGCTCGGCTTTGCGGTACTCTATGGCCCGGAAGTTGAGACCGAAGAGCACAATTTCGACGCCCTGAACATTCCGGCCACTCACCCGGCGCGCGACATGCAAGATACCTTTTGGCTTTCGAATGGCCATCTTTTGCGTACCCACACGTCACCGGTCCAGGTACGAGGCATGCGAGGACTCGGGCCGCCGCTGCGTATGATCGCCCCCGGCCGCGTCTTTCGGAACGAAGAAGTCGACGCCTCGCACGAACACACGTTTTACCAGGTCGAAGGCATGATGATCGATCGCGAAGTTTCGGTCGCCAATCTGATCTATTTCATGAAGACGCTGTTGAGCGAGATCTTCAAGCGCGATGTGACCGTGCGCCTCCGGCCCGGCTATTTTCCTTTTGTCGAGCCCGGCTTCGAGCTGGATATTCATTGCCTCATCTGCGATGGCGTGGGCTGCCCGGTTTGCAAACAGAGTGGTTGGGTGGAACTCCTGCCTTGCGGCCTGGTGCATCCGAATGTGCTGCGCATGAGCAACATCGACCCCGAAGAGTGGGGCGGATTTGCTTTTGGTCTGGGCCTGACCCGTCTCGCCATGATGCGTTACGGGATAGACGATATTCGCCAGATGCAAGGCGGGGATCTCCGCTTCCTGACGCAGTTTTGATTTCGATCTACTAAGGAATCCGACGAGTTGAAGTTCTCATATCAATGGCTGCGCGAACTGGTTCCCGGCTTGGCCACCGAGCCCGCCGAACTGCAGCGCCTGATCACCATGAAGACCGCCGAGTGCGAAGGCATCGAAGCCGCCGGATCCGACTGGATCATCGAAATCGATAACAAAAGCCTGACGCACCGCCCGGATCTCTGGGGCCACTATGGAATGGCTCGTGAAGTGGCGGCCATTACCGGGCAAACGCTGATCGATCCAGTGAAACTCGAACTGCTGCCGGCTGGTGATTCGTCGATTACTGTGGAGATCGAGCGCTACGGGTTCTGCCCGCGTTACAGCGCGCTTGCGTTCGATGATGTGCGAGTCGCGCCATCGCCCGAGTGGTTGCAGACGCGTCTTGATAATGTCGGCCTTAAGCCGATCAACAATATCGTCGACGTCACCAATTACGTTCTGGCCGAATTGCCTCAGCCCATGCACGCCTTCGACGCGGACAAGCTGACGGGCCAAACGATTTTCGTCAGAAAGGCGCTCCCCGGCGAAGAGTTGGCGGCGCTCAATGGGGAAACCTATCGCTTGAGCGAAGCGGATCTCGTCATTGCCGATTCAGCCGGTCCGATTGCCCTTGCCGGCGTCATCGGCGGCGCTGCCAGCGCCATCTCCGAATCCACCACCCGCATTATCCTTGAGAGCGCCAATTTTCAAGCCGCCTCGGTCCGCTTCACGTCTACGCGCCACAAGCTGCGAACCGACGCGTCGATGCGCTTTGAGAAGACGCTCGATCCCGAAAACACGGTTCGCGGCCTTGCCCGCGCCATCGAGTTGCTCCGCGAAGTTTCGCCGGGTGCCCGGCTCCGTGGTGGCCTTGCCGATAACCGCGGACCTCTGGCTAAAATCGACCCAATCCTCCTTCCCATGAGTTTCGTCGTTCGCAAGCTGGGCAGCCCGGTTAGTCAGCAAGAGGTCACTCGCATTCTGCGCGCGCTGGGCTTCGGCGTGGCGGAAGGTGCGGCCGCTGTTCTTACCGTCACCGTCCCTACCTGGCGAGCCACCAAAGACATTTTGCTGAAGGACGACCTCGTGGAAGAAATCGGCCGCATGGTTGGCTACGGCTCCATCACGCCGACGCCGCCGCTGGTCGCCTCTGTGGTACCTCCCGCCAATCCGTTTCGCGATTACCTCCGCCAATTGCGGCCGCAGCTCGCGGCCCAAGGATTTACCGAGGTTCACAACTATTCGTTCGTGACGGAAAGCGACATTCGCAGATTCCATCCTGATCTCAGCCATATTGCGGTTCAGAACCCGATTGCCTCTGAGCTGAGCCATCTTCGCCGCAGCTTGTTACCGGGCCTCTTTAAAAACATCGCCACCAACGTTCGCTACTTTCCCGAATTTCGTTTCTTCGAAATCGGAAACGAAATTCATCCGCAATCGGAGATTCCTCACTTGGCTGCCGTCCTCTATAGCGCTCGCGGCAACGAGCAGGACTTTTTCGAACTGAAGCGCGTGGCCGAATGCCTTTTTCCGGAGGCGTTCTTATCGGAGGCCGAGGCGCGCCCTTACGAGCACCCCGTTCGCAGCGCCAAAATACACTGGGGAGATCGCGAAATCGGCCGTCTGTTTGAGCTGCATCCATCCTTGCTGCTCGCCGAAGGCATCGAAGGACGGGCTGTCTTCTTCGACGTAGACCTGAGCCTGGCTCAAAAAGCCCCATCCAAACGCAAAGCTCTTCGCAAATATCCCAGCAGCGGCTTCGATCTCTCCGTGATGGCCGCTTCTAAGAGGCCTGTCCGCGAAATCGAGATAGAACTCAGAGCCCTGGGCGGATCCGACCTGGTGGGCATAAAATTCATTCGCCAATATGAGGGCGCTCCGCTTCCGCCAGGCGAGAAAAGCGTTTCCTATCGCCTTGAAGTGGGCGCGCTCGATCACACCATGACCACGGAAGAGGTAACGGCGATCCGCAGGCGCATCATTCAGGGCATGCAGGCGCGCGGCTTCGAATTGCGCGGCCTCGATTCCGCCTAGCTTTACTCAGGCGAGAAACAGCGCGCGCACGTCCTCCCAATTGTTAACCCGCCGGAAGCGCGTTTCGTTTACGTTGTGGTGCGCGGTGTAGATAATGCCTTCGCCGTGAAAATTTCCCAGATGACGGACATTGTCGTCGATCAGATAGTCTGCCGCGATGATGCTCTTGTCTCCGCAAAACACGATGTTGCTGGTGGGAATGAACGGGAAGTGCTCGCGGAGCCATTGAAATTTCGCGGCAAAAGAGCAGGGCACATCCATGGCGGCGGTGGTAATAAAAACTTCATAGCGCGCCAGCAAATCGCGTACTACCTGTGGGCTGCCCGGCATCACCGGAATCTCGGCGAAAAAACTCTCCTGCTGGAAATATTCGCGGGCGCGCGGCCGGTGCGCTTCATCGATTACCTCGAAAACGTGCCGCCCGTGAAAGTGGCGCGCCGTCAACGCCAGGCCGAAATCGGCGTTGTAAATCTCCAGATACCGCGCCATGGTGTCCGCCACCACTTCGTCCATGTCGATTGCAATCCGCTTCATGCCGCCGGGCGGAAACTTTCAGATCTGAAAAAATTCGCTCACGGCGAAGCGATGTCCCAGAACGCTTTCAAACGATTCGCCATCGGCAATCACTTGCGGATTCCGCTGGCCCGAGCGATAAACGTACACTCGCGATGTGTCGGGATAAACAATCCACACCTCCGACGAACCGGCTGCCAGATACTGCTCGATCTTCCGTTCGATATCACGGGCGCTCTTACTGGGAGAAATTACCTCGATCGCTACCAGCGGGGAGCCCTTGAAAAACCCTACCGGAATCGTTTCCCCAACCGACTCACGGCGATTTACCGCTACGTCGGCGCCCCGCACGGTAGCTAAATCCTCACCGGCGTCCAAAACGAATCCTGCGTCACCACCGACAACAATGTATTCCTTCCGATCGATGGTCACACGAAGCAGCGCCCCAATATTAATGACAATCGCGCTATGCCGGTATCCGGAAAGTGCCCAGGTGATCAGTTCTCCCGCGCTGAGTTCATAATAAATTCCATCCTCTTCCCGCTCCGGAAGCGCTAAGAACTGATCCAGCGTTAGCGTAGTCTGCGTTGCCATCCTATATTTAGTCTACCCGCTACAGCACCATCTCCGGCTTTTGGCGGATCTCCAAACAGCCCTTTCCCGTGGGCAGCACTTTTCCCGGATTCAGCCGGCACTGTGGATCGAACAGCGTCTTGAAGCGTTTCATCAGTTCCAGCGTGTCGTCGGGAAACAAGTGGCCCATCATGTCCATTTTTTCCATGCCCACGCCATGCTCGCCGGTAATCGATCCGCCCACCGAAACGCAATACTCCAGAATCTCCTCACCGGCTTTCTGCGCCCGCTCCAAGTCTCCCGGCTTACGCGGATCGAACGGCAAAATCGGATGCATGTTGCCATCCCCCGCATGAAAGACATTGCTGATCGCGATGCCGTATTTTTTGCCGATTTCGTCGATGGCCCGCAGCGTCTGAGCGACTTTGGTACGCGGCACCACGCCATCCTGCACGTAGTACGTCGGGCTCACTCGTCCAATCGCCCCGAACGCGTTCTTGCGCCCCTTCCAAAGCAGCGCGCGTTCCGTTTCCGATTGCGCCACCCTCACGTCGCGCGCCCCGCACCCCCGGCACACTTCGCTGATTTGCGCCGTTTGCTCTTCCACGCTTTCGAGCAACCCTTCCACCTCAATCAGCAACACCGCCGCCGCGTCCACCGGATAACCGGCATGGGTCGCCGCCTCGACCATCCGCAGCATCGGCCCGTCCAGCATTTCGAGCGCGACCGGAATGATTCCGCGCGCCGTCAGACTGCCCACCGTGTTTCCTGCCTCGTCCGTCGAATTAAAGACGGCGAGCATGGTGCGAACCGCTTCCGGCTTCCGCATCAGCCGCACTCCGATCTTCGTGACCAGTGCCATCGTTCCTTCGGATCCGGTAAGCAACCCAGCCAGATCGAAGCCGGGTGTATCGGTTTCTTTGGCGCCGAACTCCACCACGGTTCCGTCCGGCAGCACGGCCTCCAAGCTCACCACGTGGTTCGTGGTTACGCCGTGCGCGAGCGTGTGAGGGCCGCCTGCATTCTCCGCCACGTTTCCGCCGATCGTGCAGGCGCGCTGGCTCGAGGGGTCCGGCGCATAAAAATATCCGTATGGCTCGACGGCAAGCGAAATATCCAGATTCACCACGCCCGGCTCCACAATCGCCCGCTCATTCTCGATGTCAATCTCGAGAATGCGATTCATTCGCGCGAACGAGAGGATCAATCCGCCGGCGCGCGCAATGGCTCCTCCGCTGAGTCCGGTGCCCGCGCCACGCCCGACAATCGGCATCCCGTAATAGCGCGCCACCTTCAATACCGCCACTACGTCTTCGGTGCTGCGCGGGAACACAACCGCTTCCGGCAGCGCCTTATCGACGCCGCCATCGTATTCATAGAGCTTCAGGTCCGCCGGGTCCGACAACACGGCTTTCTTGCCGAGTTCCGCTTCGAGCGCCGCAATCGCCTCCCGACGGTCCGCCATAAGCCAGTGTTAGAGCAAACTCTGCACGTACTGGGTCATATCGTCGCTCGCCCAGTTCTCGGCGTTGCCGAACTTGCGCAAAACGCGTCCATCTTTGATGATGTAGCTCTCCGGAACCTGGAATGTCCCATATTCCGAGCTTACGTCCGCGTTTGGGTCGAGCGCCGTTTCGAAGGAAACGTGAAACCGCTTGAGGAAGGCCTTGTACTTTTGCGGATTCTTGTCAATGCTCACCGCGACCACCCTAACTCCCTCAGGGGCGAACTTCTTCTGAAATGCATTCAGCGAGGGAATCTCCTCCACGCAGGGAGCGCACCACGTCGCCCAAAAGTTCAAGACCAACACCTTTCCGCCGAATGACGTAGGGGTTACTCTCTTACCTTGATCGGTCGCGATGGAGAAGACCGGCGCGCGTCCGCCCTCTTTGGCTGACGTGTCGCGTAGGCTGAAGAAGATTAACCCAACAAAAGCCAGACTCAGCAAACCGAGAAGCGCGCGTAAAATGTTGTTAGTATTCACTTTGGTACTGATAGCAATAGACCGCCTGGAAGCGCTCTACCGGTAAATTACAGTATCTAATGCCGCGCTTGGGGCATCGGAAAGGGTAGGGATGTTTGTCACTCGTAAAGCGGAATTTTCGGCTTCTCACTGCTGCCGTATCGATTCGCTCAACGACCACCAGAACCACGAGTTGTTTGGCGAAGAAGCCAATCCAAACGGCCACGGTCACAACTATGTGCTGGAAGTCAGCGTGGAAGGCGATCCCGACCCGGTCACCGGCATGGTGATCGATCTTAAGGAATTGAAAGAAATCGTCGACAAGGAAGTCATCACTCCCATGGATCATCGCTTCCTGAACCGTGAAGTCCCGCCATTCGATCATGTCATCCCAACCACCGCCAACATCGCGCGTGAAATCTGGCGGCGCGTCGAATCCGGCCTCAAAGGGCGGCATTTCGACCTCGCGCGCGTGCGGCTTTTTGAGACACCCGACTTTTATGTAGACGTGCTTCGCGAGGATCTGGTGGTATGACTGCGCTGACCCGCCGCTACCATTTTTCCGCTTCGCATCGCTTGCATTCGCCCGCGCTGAGTGCCACCGAAAATGCGCGAGTTTTTGGAAAATGCAACAACCCGTTCGGCCACGGTCACAATTACGTACTGGCCGTCACCGTCGCCGGCTTACCCAATCCCGCGTCCGGCCTGATCGTTCCGCTGCCCGCGCTCGACCGCTTTGTCACAGATAGAGTGCTCCGGGTTTTTGCGCATCGCAACCTCAATCTGGATGTACCGCAATTTGCCCGCCTCATCCCCACCACCGAAAATATGGCGCTGGTAATCGCGGATTTGCTCGCAGAGCATTGGTCAGCCGGTTTCCCTCACCTGCAGGCGCGCCTCGCCGGAGTGCATATCCAGGAGACCGATCGAAACGGATTCGAAGTTCTACTGAGCAAGCGCCCGCGGGCATCAGTTCCGCGTCTGGAAAACGAAAGTATTATCGTCCATGCCTAAATCAAAAGCTTCCGCCGTTGTTGAGATCAAAGCCAAAGCTTCGCCAGGCGCCATTGCGCCGCACATTCGCGAAGTTGTGCGCGCCTTAGGGGAGGACCTGCAGCGCGACGGCCTTGCCCAGACGCCCGAACGCGTCGAGAAGGCGCTCCGCTATCTCACCAGCGGCTATTCCGCCGACCTCGCGCAAATCGTAAACGGTGCGCTTTTTGACGTTGACTACGACGAAATGGTAATTGTGCGCGACATCGAGTTTTTTAGCATGTGCGAGCATCACATGCTGCCTTTTTTCGGCAAAATGCATGTGGCCTATCTGCCGGACAAGAAGGTCATCGGACTCAGCAAAATTCCGCGCATCGTGGATGTCTTCGCACGTCGTTTACAGATTCAAGAACGGCTGACTCAGCAAATCGCCGAGACAATCCGGGACCTGATCACGCCCAAGGGCGTCGCCGTCATCTGCGAAGCGCGGCATTTTTGCATGATGATGCGCGGTGTCGAAAAGCAACATTCGGGAGCTATTACCAGCGCCATGTTGGGCGCATTCCGCGATAACCAGGAAACCCGCAATGAGTTGCTTTCGCTGGTCGGCCGGCGCTCTACGGCTCTCTAAGCGCGGGAGTTCCGCCCACGAAAGCCAACGTATCCGAAGCCATGCTAGCATCGGGTCATGAGCGACCAGAGCCGTCTGTTTGACGCGGGTCCGGACCCGTTTGGACGCATGTGGAAGGTTCAGTTTCGCTGGCTCCAAACCGCTATTTCCATCCGTCACGCCGACACCGTGGACGTGAAATTTTTTCTCACTCCCGAGGGCGGAGAGCTGGAAGAAAAAGTCATCGCTCTTCCTCACTCCGCTCTGCTCAAAATCACTGCCGAGCGCGGCCGCAAGCTTTCCGATCCTTTCTGCATGCGCTTGGCCGCCGCTCATCTAAGGCATATGATCGAGACGTCCGAAGATATGGATAAGACGCTCGTGACGCTGTCTCCTCGAGATCTGGATGCCTGCGAACGCCAACTGCATCCTGTAACGGTTGCAGCCGTTCGCTGATCCATCGGACGTGAGACTGGCGTTGGCGGCGGACACATGTTAAGAATAAGGTTTTGCGGCGTGCTTCAATCCTTCAACGCTCAGCTCGAAAAGGGGTTATTTTTCCATGGTAAATTGTCCCAAGTGTGATGCTTCCATCGATGTGGAAGAAGAAGAACTGGACGAAGGAGACGTTCTTTCCTGCGACGAGTGTGGAGCTTCTCTGACGGTCGCAAGCGTCAATCCCGTTGAACTCCAGTCTGAGGGCGAAGGGGACGAAGCCGCTGAGGACTTCGATTACGACGAGGACGACGAAGACGAGGACGATGAAGACGAAGCAGAAGCGGAAGAGGAATGGCATTAAACTCCTGCGCGGCTTCGCGGTTGTCTTAACGATCCTCGCCACAGTTCCCAGCTTTGCCCAACAACAGGCTCCGGTAGTGGGACCGCCCGGATCGGCCACTTCCCGGTCAATCGAGGGGACCGTGTTAGCGGATGGGGGCGGTCCCGTGCCGGGCGCCGTCGTTCTCATTAAGGACGCGAAGACCCTCCAAGTGCGCAGCTATATCGCGCAAAAGGATGGTAAGTATCATTTCTATGGCCTCAGCACCGATGTCAACTATCAGCTTCGCGCGGAATCAAATGGTTTCACCAGCAAAACCAAAACCGTCAGCGTTTTCGATAGCCACACCAAGGTCAAGCTCAATCTCAAGCTGACAAAGCGGCGAAAATGACCCATAGCGAGATTCTGCGCAAAATCAAAGATCTGGCAGTCGTACCGATCATCCGGACGCCTAGTGTGGAAACGGCCTTGGCCGCCGTGGCGGCGGTGCTTGAAGGCGGTATCGACTGCGTGGAAATCACCATGACCGTCGCGAATGCCATCCGCGCGATCGAAACTGTGGCAGACCGCTACGGTGAACGGGTGGTGCTCGGCGCCGGCACGGTCCTCGATCCGGAAACGGCCCGCGCCTGCATGCTGGCTGGCGCCCAATTTTTTGTCACGCCCAGCCTGAACCTGAAAACCATCGAATTGGCGCGCCGCTATAGCCGCCCCATTTTTCCGGGCGGCCTCACGCCCACCGAAATTCTAACCGCCTGGGAAGCCGGTGCCGATGGCGTTAAAGTCTTTCCTTGCAGCGCGATGGGAGGAGCGAAGTACATCAAGGCGCTGCGCGCTCCCTTCCCGCAGATCGATTTGATCCCTACCGGCGGCGTCAATCTCGAAACCATAGCGGACTTCCTCGCGGCTGGTGCGGCAGCGGTCGGTGTCGGCAGCGAGTTGATTGACGCCCAGTCGGTCTCTACCGGCAACTACCAGCCGGTCACCGAACGGGCACGGAAGTTTCGCCAAATCGTCGCCCAGGCACGCAACTCGCAGAGCTAAAATATTCATGTATTTTCTACCACTTGGCCGCCCTTGTCGGCCCGTTGCTCCCTGACTCCCGTACCGCCACTATCCCTGTACTGGGAAGTCGAAATGGCTGATTTCTTCTGAAATCCTCGTCTCCCATGCCATACTGAATACCTTAGAAATCAACTTCATGGCTCAGCTTGGCGAAGCAATCTCGCGCTATCACAAGCTCATCGAGCAGGAGGGCTATCGTGATCCCGTTTGGGCCGAACTCCTTCAGGAACGGATGCGCCAGCAGCATCTTACCGAATCCGGCCGCCTGCTCACGCCCGTATTACGGCCGCACTTCATTTCCCGCCGCCAATTAGACTCGCTCACGCGCGTCACTGAGCAACTGGCAGGCATCCTGGACCGCCTGGAAACGATCGCCCTGGCTTCCCCTCCGCTGCTCCACCGCTTGCAGATGCTCCCGGCGGAAAAAATGCTGGCGTCCATTCCATCCGGCTACTCCCGTTTCAGCGTGACCTCGTCGATGGACGCGTACGTATGCAACGGATCACTCTGCCTGCAGGGCCTAAACGCCTGTAGGCCCTCCGGGCTCGCCTACTCGAGTGCGCTGGCCGACCTCTTTCTGGAGTTGCCCATCGTCAAGGAGTTCAAGCGCGGGCGCTATAAGCTATCGAAGCTTGGTGGCTCGAAACATCTGCTGCACGCGTTGCACGAGGTTTGGCGCGAATTTGGCCGGAAGAATCAAAGCGGCGCTAGGCCGGACTGCAATGGCAAAGCCCAGCCCTCTATCGCCATTGTGGAGATCGGGCAGGATTCCGGCTCCGATTCCAGTGAAGGTCTGATGCTCGCCGAATCGCTCAGCCGGCAGGGTGCCTCCGCGCGCGTCGTTCCGCCGGATCAGCTCGAGTATTCCGGCGGCAAACTGCGCGCTGGCGATTTCGTCATTGACATCGTTTTGCGCCGCGTGTTGACCAGTGAGCTGCTCGCCCGTTGGGATCTCTCCCACCCGCTGCTCGAGGCCTATCGAGACCACGCTGTCTGTATGATCAACAGCTTTCGATCGGAATTTGCCCAGCGGCGCGCCTTGTTCGACTTGCTGACGGATGAAGCGGTGACTTCATCGCTTCCCGCCGCCGACCGCAAGATGATCCGTACCTTCGTGCCCTGGACGCGCGTCGTAACTCCCCGCAAGACCAAGCGTCATGACCAGGAGATCGACCTCCCCAAATACATCCTGCGGGAGCGCGAGCGTCTGGTTCTGTTACCCAGCGAAAATACTGCCGATCAACGCGTCTTTATTGGCGCGGAAATGACCGTACCGGCTTGGGATCGCGCGCTTCGTCAAGCTCTGCGGGCGCCCTATGTCGTGCAGGAGCGGCCTGCTTTCAATCGCGAACTTTTCCCGGTCTACCAGTACGGCGAGCTGAAAATGAAGGAAGCGGAAGTCACCGTTCATCCGCACATTTTTAACGGACAAATGCACGGTGCCGCCGCTGTGCTCGAAACCTGTTCGGCCGGTTCAACCACTCACCTCGCACTGGCGCCCGTTCTGTTGCTCGAAGAGGCCTGAACCGGCCTGGGTGCTCAAGCAGCCGCTAATTCGATGAAATCATCGTCAACGGGTTCGCCGGCCGCGCGCTGCCGCTCGATCGTTTCCTGGCAATTGACGCAATAGGCCGCCCAGGGTACCGCTTTCCGCCGCTTCTCCGGAATTTCTTCGTCGCAGCGCAAGCAAATCCCGAACGTGCCGTCCTCCAGCCGCTGGATGGCCCCCTGCACGTCCTTCAAAAGCTTCGATTCCCGATCCAGGTTGCGAATCGCCACCTCCCGGTTCATTTGCTGCTGCAGGCGGTCGAATTCCTCCGCCGCAGTCTGAATCAATATCTCTTCCCGGTCGGAAGAACCCGCTAGAAGCTCTTTACGCTTCGCCTCCAGTACGCGCCTTGTTTCGTTTGTTCCTGTCATCGCTTCTCTCCTCGACCGTGCCGACACCTTCGGCCCGCTTCGTCCTTCTGCCCAATCTAAAGTAGTGGAAAATCAGGATCTATTCAGCCGCCGGATGCCCTATCTGGCTCGGTTCAGTGGTTACAGATGCACGAGGGTCAGGCAAAGTTTCAACCTGTCCGTAGCGGGATTGTACTGTGGTGCGTCGTACGTGGTAAGCTCGATTTCCGGTAATTTCCGCTTTCTCATTGCGGGGGACTGTTTTTGCCACGCACGCTAGTGGTTTGGATACTTGTCGCCAGCGCGCACATCGCTTCGAGTGCCACGGCGCCGCAGCCTGCAATCGAAGTCCGGCTGCGAACGCATCTCACCAGCTACGCCTCGCGGCCGGGTTCGCCGTTCGAATGCGTGGTGATTCGCCCCTTTGACGTAAACGGCCAACTGGTCCTCCCGCAAGGAACGATCATCCATGGAACGGTTCGCCGGGCCACCCGGGTCGGCCTTGGGCTCATCCGCGACCGCGCCAGCCTCGAATTGAGCTTTCAAGACTATCAAACGCCCGACGGACATCGCCTTGCCCTGAACGCGCGGCTGGCTTCCATCGACAATGCGCGCGAACAGGTGACGTCCAAAGGACGAATCAAGGGTGTGGTGGGGGCCGGCAATCCCAATCAATTCATTTTCGGAGTGTGGGCGCGCCCTTCGCTCGGAATCTTCTATCGCTCATTGATCGGCCTGACCGGCGCAAGTAATCAACTCTGGGCCAAATTCGAGCTCGGCCCGTTGGGTGCGGTCGCCCTTCTGGGCCTGCGCTGCGCCATATTCACCTTTCCCGAGCCCGAGATTCATCTGCCGCCTGGCACCGACATGAAATTGATCGCGACAACGCCGATTCCCAGAGACCCGAGTGTCGCCCGAGTGTCTACGCCGGCCGCTGACGAGCTGTCCGACGCGATTTCAGGCTGGATTGAGAAAGAGCCATACGCCACGGAGAAGCCAAGCGGCCGGGCTGCCGACGATATCGTGAACGTCGCCTTTCTCGGTTCCCGGGAAGAATTGCAAGAGGCATTCTCGGTGGCCGGTTGGTCGATTGCCGACCCGGAGACGATGCGCAATGTCTCGCGCGTGTATAGCGCTTTCAATGCGATGCGCGACTACGCCGGAGCGCCTGTGTCGAGCCTGCTCTATGACGGCGCCCAGCCCGACCTGGTGTTCGAAAAGTCACTCGATACGATTTCCAAGAGACATCATGTCCGCATCTGGCGCGCGGGCGTACTGGATGGCCAGGACATTTGGCTGGGAGCCGCCACACACGATACCGGCATCTCCTTCAATCTTCATACCGTCAAGTTCACCCACAAAATCGACCGGAGCGTCGACGTCGAGAGAGCCAAAATCGCTACCGATCTGACCTTCGCCGGCTGCGCCCAACCGGCTAATTTGGTCGAGCGTTCCGCTGCTGCCTCCGCCGGTCCCGATGACGCCATTGTCACCGACGGCGCGGTGGCCGTTCTGCAACTCCAGCCGTGCGCGCATAGCATTGCGCTAAGCGACTCGCCCGCGCCCAAACCGCCCGGCAATCGAGTGAGCCGGCTCACCCGCCGTATCGTGCTCGAAGCACGCGACTACATTCTTCGGGAGAACTTGTATTACTGGAGTTACCAGGCGTTTCGCCACCGGCACGCCGACCAGCCGGCAGCCTCAAATTAACTCCGGTAGTGCCTCTATCCGAAAAAGTCATCGCGCGTTGCCTGCAGATTTCGCTCTTCAGCGAAGCTCCAGGCGAAATCACCAGAACGTTTCTATGCGACGCCATGCACGGGTGCCATCGGCTTCTAACCGCCTGGATGGAAGAACTTGGCATGACCGTCGCCGTCGATCCGGCCGGGAATTTGCGCGGCCTGTATGCAGGACAGGGCGCCGTCTCGCGCCGGCTGCTGATCGGTTCTCATCTGGATACCGTGCCCGATGCCGGTATGTATGACGGCGTTCTGGGCGTCGTCTTAGGAATTGCGCTGGTGGAATCGCTCGCTGGCCAGCGGTTCTCGTACGAAATCGAGATTGCGGGATTCTCCGAAGAGGAGGGCGTACGGTTCGGTGTTCCGTTCATCGGCAGCCGCGCGCTGGCAGGCACGCTCGATGGCGCCGTGCTCGAAACCACGGACGAGACGGCCGTCTCGATCCGCTCGGCCATTAGCCATTTCGGCCTCGACCCTTCCCGCCTTGACAAAGGCCTTCTGCATCCCAACACCTTCGCCTACTTGGAATTTCACATCGAACAAGGACCGGTCCTGCAGAGCGCCAATCAGCCTTTGGGTATCGTGGAGCGCATTGCCGGCCAAAGCCGACTGACGGTCCAATTCAACGGCAGGGCAGCCCATGCCGGGGCGACTCCCATGCACCAGCGCCGTGATGCGCTGGCGGCTGCCGCCGAATGGATCGTCGCCGTCGAACGCCATGCTGCTGCCGTCCCCGGCCTGGTGGCGACCGTGGGCCGGATTGAGGCGAAACCGGGCGCAAGCAACGTCATCCCGGCCAGCGTAATGGCCACTCTCGATGTGCGGCATCCGTTCGACGAGCCGCGTGTCGAGGCGGTGGAAAAACTGCTCGCAACCGCGCGGGAAATAGCGCGGCGTCGTGGGCTCCGTCTGGCGATCGAGCCCAAACTTGACCAAAACGCGGTGGCCATGCATTCGGATTTGATCCACGCTGCCGAACGCGCCATGCAACAGGGCGGTTTCACGGCCCCGCGCCTGGTCAGCGGCGCAGGCCATGACGCCATGATCATCGCGGCGAAGATTCCTTCGGTCATGATTTTCCTGCGCAGTCCGGGTGGCATCAGCCATCATCCGGACGAAACGGTCTATCCCGAAGATGTGAGCGCGGCGCTCCTGGCGGGTAGGCATTTTCTGGACGAGTGCGAGCGTTTAAGCTAAATACACAACCTTGTGCACAATCTCGGCGTAACCCGCGGCGCCCAGCAGCGCAATCATTTCCTGCAAACGCCCGATACCTTCATTCGCGCGCCTTTGCCGGGAATGCGTGCCGCCACGGCTATTGTCCACGTGGCGCCGGCCAACGGCGCTGCCTTCACCCAATACACGGCTGAAATGCAGTTCGGTGGCACCTTAGGTCCGACCGCCGGACAGCGTTTTCTATACGTCCTCGAGGGCACCGTAACCCTCGGTGAGGACAACAAACTCGAAAAGGACGGATACGTTTATCTACCTGCCGGAGTGTCAAAGAGTGTTGTCGCATCCGCGCAAACCCGCCTGGCCGTTATCGAAAAGCCCTATCTTTCCTTGGCTGGCTTCGAACCGCCCGCATTCCTGACAAGCCACGCCTCGGCCGTTCCGACGCAGCCGCTGCTGGGCGACGAAAGCGTGCAAGTTCGCGCCCTCCTGCCGGAAACGCCCGCTCACGATTTTGCCGTCAACTTGATGACCTTCGAGCCCGGCGCCACCTTGCCGCTAACGGAGATGCACATCATGGAGCACGGTCTCCTGCTGCTCGAAGGTGGCGGCATCTATAGGCTGGGCGACTGCTGGTATCCCGTGTCCGCCGGTGACTTCATCTGGATGGCTCCGTTTTGTCCGCAATGGTTTGGAGCGCTCGGCAAATCGCCAGCCCAATATCTGCTCTATAAAGATTGGAACCGCCATCCGCTTGAACGTTCGAGTAAATGAAGAGCGTCTCGCCCGCGAGCTGGACACGCTCGCCGGCTTCTCCGCCGGACCATCCCCCGGTGTCACTCGGATCGTTTTCACCCGTCCGGACATCCAGGCGCGCGGCTGGCTGAAGGGTCTATATGCCGGCGCCGGATTGGCAGTCCGCGAGGATGCGGTCGGCAATACCTTCGCCACCTGGCAAGGTTTTGAACCGCTGCTGGCTCGCATCGGCACCGGCTCGCACATCGACGCCATTCCGAATTCAGGCCAATATGACGGCACCGTGGGCGTGTTGGGAGCCTTGGAAGCCATCCGCGCTTTGCAAAGCGCCGGCTTCCGCCCGCGGCGTTCCATCGAATTGCTGCTTTTCACTTCGGAAGAACCCACCCGGTTTGGCTTGGGCTGCCTAGGCAGCCGCCTGCTCGCTGGTACGCTCGATGCGGGCGCCGGCGAACGGCTGCGCGACCGCGGCGGAAAATCGCTGAACGAAGTCCGCGCAGCGGCGGGTTTCGCAGGGGAACTCGACGCCGTCAAACTTCCGCCAGGCTACTATCATGGTTTCCTCGAACTGCATATTGAGCAAGGCCCACGACTCGAGCGCGAAAAAGTGTCCCTGGGCGTGGTCACTCATATTGCCGCTCCCGCCGGTCTGCGTCTTTCGATCGAAGGCACCGGCGGCCATGCGGGCGCGGTGTTAATGCCTGAGCGCCGCGACGCCTTTTTAGCCGCCGCCGAATTAGCACTCGCGCTCGAAACCTGCGCGCTCGAGACGCGCGCCATCGATACCGTTGCCACCACTGGTGTCTGCGAAGTATTTCCCGGTGCTGTCAATAGCATTCCGAGCTGCGTAAAACTCGAAATAGATGTCCGCGATACCGACTGGGAACGCCGCGATTCCGTGCTCCGCCGCTTTGCCGAAGCCTGCGCGCGCACCGCCGCGCAGCGCAAGGTCTCCATTCAGACCGAATTGTTGAACTCAGACGCCCCGGCTGTCTGCGACCCGGCAATCGTCGACATTTTGAAACAGGCCTGCGAAGCGCAAGGGCAGAGCTATCTCCCGCTTGTCAGCCGCGCGTACCACGATTCGCTGTTCGTGTCACGCATCGCCCCGGTCGCGATGCTCTTCATCCCGTGCAAAGGCGGAGTCAGCCACCGGCCTGACGAATTTTCGTCCACCCGGGACATCGCGAACGGTGTCCGCGTTCTCGCCCACGCCTTGGCGCAACTCGCTAGCTAATACGGAATCTTTCGAGCACTGCGTTGCCATTCGAGAAACGGCTCCGCGCCAGCTTCCGCCAGCAGGCAATGTCCCGGAATCGTGCGCGCCTCCGGAGCCAGTCGCAATTCGTCATAAATGAAAGCATCGTCAAAGCCTGCTTCAGCCGCCGTCTTCCGCGAAGTCGCAAAATAGAACGCAGCCGGCCGCGCCCAGTAAATCGCGCCAAGGCACATCGGGCAAGGCTCGCAACTGGTATAAATTTCGCAGCCTTCGAGTTGGAACGTGCCAAGCTTGCGGCAGGCCGCGCGAATGGCCACCACTTCAGCATGGGCGGTAGGGTCATTCGTCGACGTGACCAGGTTGACGCCGCTCTCGACCGGCTCATTCTTTTTCACCACCAGCGCTCCAAACGGGCCACCCAGGCCTTTCCGCACATTTTCGACGGCCAGCGCGATCGTGTGCCTCATCCAATATTCTTTGTCGATGTTCATGGGCGACAATCGTAATCTTAAATGGTTTTGCGGTCGCGGCGGGTCGTCATTCGAAACGAAGTACGTCCCGCGTGCATAGCTTTTGAAAGTGGCCGCATCCTCGCTATTGAAGAATACTCGAATGTTCCCAAGGCGGGCGAATTCATCGACGCCGGCGACTCTTATGTGCTACCCGGCTTAGTGGATACGCATGTCCACGTCAACGAGCCGGGACGCAGCGAATGGGAAGGCTTCCAAACGGCCACTCGCGCGGCGGCGGCGGGCGGCGTCACCGCTCTGGTCGATATGCCGCTCAACGCGATCCCCGCTACCACTAGCCCGGAAGCGCTGGCGCAAAAACGGGAGGCCGCGCGCGGAGCCTGCTGCGTCGATTATGCCTTTTGGGGCGGAGTGGTGCCTGGCAATGAGGACCAACTACTCCCCTTGGCCGAAGCTGGCGTGAGGGGCTTCAAATGCTTTTTGGTAGATTCCGGCGTTCCGGAATTTCCGATGGTCACCGAAGAGCATCTCGCTCGCGCCATGCCGCTCATCGCCAAAACCGGCCTGCCTCTGCTGGTGCATGCCGAATTTCCCGAGTTGCTGCGAGCTGCCCCTGGCTCTCGCCGCTACCAGGACTATGTGCGCTCGCGCCCGCCCGGATCGGAAGTCGCCGCCGTCCGCCTCATGATCCGTCTCTGCCGGGCGCATCACTGTCGCGTACACATCGTTCATCTCTCGAGTGCCGAAGCGCTCGCCGATATCCGCCGCGCGCGCGCGGAGGGGCTTCCCTTCACCGTCGAAACCTGCCCCCACTATCTTTATTTCGCCGCCGAATCCATACCAGACGGCGCGACGCAGCATAAGTGTGCGCCACCCATCCGCGACGCCGCCAATCGCGAACTTCTGTGGAAGGCTTTGGCGGATCGGGAAATCGACCTGCTCGCGACCGATCATTCACCGTGCCCTCCCGAACTGAAGTTAGCCGAGAGCGGCGATTTTATGCGGGCCTGGGGTGGAATTGCCTCGCTTTCCGTGGCTCTGTCCGCCGCTTGGACGATGGCGAGCGCACGTGGCTTCTCCATCGTCGACATCGTGCGTTGGATGTCGCAAGCCCCAGCGCAATCGGCCGGATTCGAGCTTCGCAAAGGAAGCATTGCGCCGGGCTACGACGCCGATTTGGTCGTATTCAATCCCGGCGCGGAGTTTGAGGTTCACGCTGAAGATCTACACTTCCGGCATCCGGTTTCGCCCTATCTGGGCGAACGTCTGAAGGGCCGGGTAAGCATGACTTTCGTTCGCGGCCGGCTTGCCTTCGCAAACGGCGCATTCCCCAACCATCCCTTTGGGGAGGAGTGCTGTGTAGAGTAAGCAAATGGGGTACCGTGTCGTAGGAACGGCCGTTCCTCGCAAGGAAGCGCGCGCTAAGGTCACGGGGCTCGCGCAGTACGTTGACGATCTTTGCCTCCCCGGCATGCTCCACGGTATTACGATTCGCAGTACCGTTCCGCGTGGGCTCATCAGAAAAATCAATTTCCGCGATAGCATTTCATGGGACCAATTTGTCATCGTTACCGCTCGTGACATTCCTGGCCGGAATATTGTCTCGCTGATTTTTGAAGATCAACCCTTTCTGGCCGATGGCATTGTGAATCACCCGCAAGAGCCCATCCTGCTGCTGGCGCATGAAGACAAGAACCTTCTGCAAAGAGCCCGGCAATTCGTCGAAATCGAATATGAGCCGCTGCCCGCTGTCTTCGATTTGGAGGAGTCTCTCGCCGCGCGCACCGTCATTTGGGGCAGGGACAACTGCTTCAAGAGTTATCTCATCGAAAAGGGCAACGTCGACGAGGTCTGGCCGGAAGCGGCGTTCATCGTGGAGGGCGAATATTCGACCGGCGCGCAAGAGCAGCTCTATATCGAGCCGAACGGCATGCTGGCCACGCGGGAATCGGATGGCAGCATCACGGTTCGCGGTTCCATGCAGTGCCCTTTCTACGTTCACAAAGCGCTGATGTCCTTGTTCGGCCTGAGCGAAGATCGCATCCGCGTCATACAACAGGAGACCGGCGGCGCATTCGGCGGAAAAGAAGAATATCCCTCGATGATTGCCGGCCACGCCGCGCTGTTGGCCTGGAAATCGGGAAAGCCCGTCAAGATCGTATACGACCGCGAAGAGGATATGGCTGCGACGACGAAGCGTCATCCCTCCCGCACGCGGCATAAGACCGCCGTCTCGAGCGAGGGCCGTCTGCTCGGCATGGAGATTGAATTTGTCATCGATGGCGGCGCCTACGCGACGCTGTCGAGCGTCGTCCTTTCGCGCGGCGCCATACACGCTGCCGGCCCATACTGCTGCCCGAACGTGCGCGTCCGAAGCACCGCCGCGGCAACCAATACGCCGCCGCATGGCGCGTTTCGAGGCTTCGGCGCTCCACAGAGCCTCTTCGCTCTGGAGCGTCACATGAACAAAGTAGCCCGAACCGTGGGCTTGACGCCCGACGAGTTTCGCCGCCACAATCTTCTGCAGCGCGGCGATACTACTGCCACCGGGCAGCTCATTAAGGACGAAATCGATCTGATGCGCTTGCAAGACCGCGCTCTTGAGTTAGCGGACTACCGCGCAAAAATCGAAGAGTTCCAAAAAACGAACCCAGGCGCCGCGATAAAAAAAGGAATCGGCTTCGCCACCTTCTTTCATGGCGCGGGCTTCACCGGCTCCGGCGAGCGGCATCTCCAATCCGTCGTCGAGTTAGAAGCCACGCCTGAAGGCCGCGTGCGCATTCTCAGCTCGATGACCGAGATGGGCCAGGGGACCAACACGATCCTCGCGCAAATTGCCGCCGAGACGCTCGGCATCGGCTATGAATGCGTCGAAGTGCCGCGGCCCGATACTTCGCAGGTTCCTAATAGCGGTCCGACCGTCGCCTCGCGGACCGCTATGGTCGTTGGCAAGCTGGTCGAGCAAGCTGCTCTCGAACTTAGGCACAAGCTGCAGCACGAAAATCCTCCGCTGCGTACAAGAGCGCAATACCGGGAGCCACCGGGCATCTCATGGGATGACGAAAACTATCGCGGTGAAGCGTACGGCGCTTACTCCTGGGCAACCTATGTAGCGGAGGTGTCGGTCGATACTCTCACCGGCGAAATCTCGGTCACCGATTTCGTCGCATTGCAGGAAGTGGGCCGCGTCCTTCATCCCGTGCTCGCGGCCGGACAGATCGAAGGCGGCGTCGCGCAAGCCATCGGCTACGCGCTCTATGAGAAAGTTTCCTGGCGCGACGGCGCAATGGCCAATAACCAGCTCACCAACTACATCATTCCTACTTCGGCGGATGTACCGCCCATCCGCGTCTTCTTCGAAGAACTGCCGTATGCGCACGGGGCGATGGGCGCCAAAGGCATCGGCGAGCTTCCCATGGACGGACCCGCGCCCGCCATTTTGAATGCGGTCGAAAATGCGCTCGGCCGTTCTTTCGATCGTCTGCCCCTGGTGCCCGAAGACGTCCTCTCGAGCCAAGCCTGATGCCCACGCAACGCATTTCCTTCCGGCTCAACGGTCGCCCTGTCACCATCGAAACGCATCCCTTGAAGAGGCTGCTGGATGTCCTACGCGAAGACTTCGGGCTCACCGGCACAAAAGAAGGCTGCGGCGAAGGGGAATGTGGCGCTTGCTCGGCCATCGTCGACGATTACCTCGTCAATACCTGTTTACTGCCCGTTTTGCAAGCAGAGGGAAGCCGCATCTCGACCATTGAGTCAGTGGCGGAAAATCCAACCCTGCAAGTCATTCAGCAGGCCTTTATTGAGCATGGCGGCGCGCAATGCGGCATCTGCACTCCCGGCATGATTATGGCGGCGATTCACTTGCTGTCTCATTGCCCGCATCCGACTCTCGAGCAGATCCGCGAAGGCTTATCCGGCAACCTGTGCCGCTGCACCGGATATACCAAGATTTTTGAAGCGGTCGAACAGGCCAGCCGGCGTAACGAATGAGATCGTACCTTCCCGATTACGACGCCATCTGCGCGAAGGACCTCGCTCATGCCCTCGCTCTGCTGACCTTGGGTGAAGGTTGGCGTCCCATTGCGGGAGGCACCGATCTGATGGTACTGTTCAACGCCGGCAAACTGCCTTTTCGTAAACTCTGCGACATCCGAGGAATTGCCGAACTGCGTGCCATTCGGACGACCGACCGCGAAGTTGCGGTCGGCGCCGCCATCACCTACACGCAAATCCGCTGTAGCGCCATCCTGCAAGCGGAATTTCCCCTCCTGGGCGTAGCGGCGGCTTGGACCGGAGGCATTGCGAATCAAAATCGCGGAACGATTGGGGGCAACATCGTCAACGCTTCGCCAGCCGCCGATTCCGCGCCGCCTCTGCTCGTCTATAACGCCGAGCTCCGACTGCTCTCCGTACACGGGGAGCGCCGCATCCCTTACTGCGAATTCCATACCGCCTACAAGCAAATGCAATTGCGCCCGGATGAGCTGCTGGTAGAAATTCGCCTGCCGCGTCAAGCCGCCAAGCTGCAACACTACAGCCGGAAAGTCGGCGCTCGCAAGGCGCAGGCCATTTCGAAGGTCAGCGTCGCCGCCACCGCGCGACGGGAGGCCGGAATCCTGCAGGATGTGCGCATTGCCGTCGGCAGCGTGGCCCCTGTCCCGCTGCGCTGCCGCAAAACCGAGGCACTCCTCACGGGCAACGCCTTAACCAGCGAATTGCTCGACCAAGTCCAACGAGCCATCGAAGCCGAAATCTCACCCGTGACCGACCTTCGTTCCACCGCCTCCTACCGAACCCGGGTCACCGCAAATTTGCTCGAGGAATTCTTGCGGAGCTTGCGATGACGCTTGAAGATCTCAACGTGAACCGCTTGCTCGAATGCTGCGGATCGCCTGCTTGGGCGCGGCAGACGATGGCCCGGCGTCCGTTCCAGGATCTCGCCGCTCTCGAAACCGCCGCCGAAGAAATCTGGTGGTCTCTGCCGGAGCCTGATTGGCTCGAAGCCTTCTCTGCGCACCCGAAGATTGGCGACGCTTCAACCGCGCGCTGGTCCGCCGATGAACAGCGCGGCATGAAGCATGCCGATTGCGATCTTGCCGCCGAAATGCGCCACCTCAATCGCGAATATGAAAAAAAATTCGGTTGGATCTTCATCGTCTGCGCCACCGGAAAGAGCGCCTCTGAGATGCATCGACAACTGCAAGAGCGCATCGCAAACAATCCCGCCGCCGAAATCCGCATCGCTGCCGCCGAACAGGCAAAGATTACCAGGCTGCGTCTGCATAAGCTGGTAGTCGAATGACAATTTCGACACATGTTCTCGATACGGCCGCCGGTAAGCCGGCCTCCCACATGGCCGTTCGTCTCTTTCAAGCGGATCGCGAAATCGCGCGCGCCTTCACCGACGCCGATGGGCGTTGTCCCTCTCTTCTGCCGCCCGGCACTGACCCTGCGCCTGGCGTTTTCCGCCTGCTCTTCGATGTCGCTTCCCGGTTTCCCGATGGCTTCTATCCCGAAGTGAGCGTCTCCTTCCTCATTCGCGATGCCACCACGCACTATCACGTTCCCTTGCTTATCAGCCCCTTCGGCTACACGACTTATCGTGGAAGTTAATCATGGCTGTTTTGACCTTTGATACCTATGGCAAAACGCGCGTTCGCTTGCTGCAAGTGAGGCGAGATGGTGCGCGCCACGGAGTGACGGAAATGACCGTGCAAGTTCTGTTCGAGGGCGATCTGGCGGAATCCTACACGGCCGGCGACAATCGTAAGATTTTGCCCACCGACACCATGAAGAACACCGTCTATGCCCTGGCTCGCCGGAAACCCATCGCTTCCGCGGAAGGGTTTGCCTGCGATTTGGGCCGTCATTTTCTCTCCCGCCTCGCGCACGTTCACCAAGTGAAAGTAGAAATCAGCGAAACTCCTTGGAATCGAATCGCAGACCATGGCTCAGCCTTCACCCATGGCGGCCATGAGCGCCGCACCGCCGCCTGCGTTTTCACCCGCTCGGCCCATACCGTCGTTTCCGGCCTCCGCGACCTGCAAATTCTCAAAACGGCGGACTCCGGCTTCAGCGGCTATTTAAAAGACGAATACACTACGCTGCCCGAAACCACCGATCGCCTCCTCGGCACAATACTCGATGCCGATTGGACCTGTTCGTCGCCCGTTCAAGACTTTAATGGTCTGCACGCAGCCATCCGCTCGAAGCTGCTGGACGTATTCGCCGCTCATCACAGCCTCTCCGTCCAGCACACGCTATTTGCCATGGCGCGATCCGTGATCGATCGATTCGCCGAAGTGGATCAGATTCATCTCGTCATGCCTAACACGCACTGCCTGTTAATCGATCTTTCCAAATTCGGCCTTGATAATCCGAATCAAATTTTCATGCCAGTCGACGAGCCATCCGGCTTGATTGAAGCGAAAGTGTCCCGCGATTAGTCATTCGTCTTGTATTCGCCTCGGCCCAAGCAAACGGTACTCTGCTTTTTTCCAGTGACTTTCCTTAGTAACATTGGTCTACTAACCATTGGAAAGTTTGTCTTAGCAAATTCGAAAGAAGAGGAACATGAAAGGTTTCACAGCGTTCATTCTACGCGGCAATGTTGTGGATCTGGCCGTCGGTGTCGTGATTGGTGCCGCATTTGGAAGTATCGTTACGGCTTTGGTAAAAGATCTACTTACCCCGCTGATTGCCGCCACCGTCGGAAAACCCAATTTTTCCGAAATAGGGTTCGCGGTCAATGGCACAAAGTTCCCGGTAGGCGATTTCATCAATGCTGTGGTCTCCTTCCTGCTGATCGCCGCCGCTATTTACTTCTTCGTGGTGTTGCCCGTCAATGCCTTGATGGCGCGCTTCAAACGCGGCGAAGTGGCGCCCGATCCCACCACCAAGAAGTGTCCTGAGTGTTTGAGCGAAGTACCGATCGCCGCTCGCAAGTGTGCTTTCTGCACCTCGGCTCTGGTCTAAACAGCGACTCGTGGATGGCTAGTCTAAACTAGCTATTCATGATGATCCACTTCGGCCGTTCTTCCTGCGGCGCGCTGGCCATCCTCTGGTTCGCTGTCGCGCTCGCAGGCTCATTGCCAGCGCAAGGCGATAAGACCAAAACGCTCCTCGTCCCGCAGAAGCAGGATGAGGCTTACACCGCCCTCATCAAAAAATACCTGCAAGACCCGCGCATCACCACCGAGCTAGTGGATCACATGCCGGCTTCCGATACCGTGCCGAGCCCGCTCGCCTTTTTCGGCCGCATTCCCGGCACGCCCGGCGAGCTCACCTACGCCAAAGATATTCACCGTTACTATGATGCGCTCGCCGCTGCCTCTCCCCGCGCGCGCTACTGGACCATCGGCAAGACCGAAGAAGGCCGCGACCAGGTCATTCTCGCCATCGCCGACGAAGCGACCTTGAAGCAGCTCGATCAGTACAAGGGCATGCTGGCCTCCCTCGCCGATCCGCGCAAAACCACCGAAGCCGATGCCCAACGCCTCATCAAAACCGCCAAGCCGATTTATTGGATCACCAGCGGAATCCATTCCCCCGAAACCGGCGGCCCCGAAATGTTGATCGAACTCGCCTATCGTCTGATTGTGGAAGAAACGCCCTTTATCCAAATGATCCGCAACAACGTCGTCGTCTTCATCACGCCGGTGGTGGAAGTAGATGGACGGGAAAAAGAAGTCGACACATACTATTACGGCAAGCGAACCGGCAAGCCCAAGCCGCCGCTCATGTATTGGGGGAAGTATGTGCAGCACGACAACAATCGCGATGGCATGGGCCAATTTCTGCAGCTCACCCAGAACATCACGCGCAGCTTGCTCGAATGGCACCCGACCATCCTGCACGATTTACACGAAGCGCAATCTTACTTGTACGTTTCTACTGGAACCGGCCCTTATAACGACTCGCTCGACCCGATTCAGGTGAACGAGTGGTGGCTCCTTGCGGAGACGGAAGTGATGGAGATGGCTAAGCGCGGCGTGCCCGGCGTCTGGACCTACGGCTTCTACGACGGTTGGGTGCCGAATTACCTGTTTTGGATCGCCATGACGCACAACTCGTTCGGGCGCTTCTATGAGGTACAAAGCTACGGGCCCGATATAAACAAAAATCTCCGCCTGCCCGCCTCGACCACCAGCCGCGAATGGTTCCGTCCCAATCCGCCGCTTCCTTCTATCGCCTGGGGGCCGCGGAACAACACCAACATTCAGGAATCGGCCATTCTGATCGCGCTGAACCAGGTGGCCCGAACGAAGCAACTCTACCTCGAAAACTATTGGCTGAAAACCAAGCGTTCCATTCAAAAAGGTAAGGATGGTCCGACGTACGCCTGGGTCATCCCCGCCGCGCAGCGCCGCAAGCTCGAAGCCGCCGCCATGGTGAACGCGCTCGAACGCCAGGGCCTCGAAGTTCACCAGGCCAATTCCGCCTTCAAGGCGGGCAGTCTGGAGGTGGCGGCAGGCGACTACATCATTCGCGCCGACCAGCCGTATCGCGAGCTGGCGGACATGTACTTCGCCATCCAAAATTATCCAGTCGCCAATCCGCACCCTTACGATGACACCGGCTGGACCATGCAGTATATGCGCAACGTCAAGCTGATACCGGTCACGGACAAGCTCGTCCTCGATGCGCCCATGACGCTGCTGCCGGGCGAAGTGAAAATTCCCGGCTCCATCGCGGGAACCGGCGATACGTTGATCGTTGACCACACGACCGACAACGCTCTGATGGCCTTCCGTTTCCGTAACGCCGGGGTAAAGATGGCCGCCGCCGAACAGGATTTCGAAGCTGGCGGACATCGGTTTCACGCCGGCGCATTCCTCATCCCGAATGCGGATCGCGCCACGATTGAACCGTCAATCCAGGATCTCGGTCTTTCCGCCTGGGCCGTCAGCTCCGTCCCTCAAGTCAAAACGCACGATCTGGATGTCCCGCGCATCGGCTACATTCATTCCTGGTCACGCACGCAGGATGAAGGCTGGGTGCGAGCGGCGCTCGATACCTACAGCGTGCCCTACACTTATTTCGCAGATCAAAAACTCCGCGACGGCGATCTGCGCGCGAAATACGATGTAATTGTCTTCCCGCACGTCGGCGGCACGCCGCAGTCTCAAGTGAATGGAATTCCGCTGACCGGCAAAGACCCGATTCCCTACAAAAAATCGGACCTGACTCCCAATCTCGGCGCAAACGACGAAAGCGACGATATTCGCGGCGGCATGGGCCTCGAAGGCTTAGGCGAGTTGGCGAAATTTGTTCGCGCGGGCGGCACCCTGATCACCGAGGGCTCGACTGCGGCGCTCGTCGTCGATTACGGATTAGTAAGTGGACTTACGGTTGAAGATCCCCACGACCTGGCCGCCCGCGGCACCATCGTTCGCGGCGTCATCACCGATTCCAAAAGCCCCATCACCTACGGCTTCGATACCAAGGACCTGCCCGTTTACTTCAATCAGGAGCCCGTCCTGAACGCCGCGCCAACTGCCGGGGGCTTCGGAGGTGGTGGCGGCTTCGGGGGGCAGGCAGCCTACGGCCAGGTCATCACCCCGAACGCCACTCCGCTGCACATTTTGCCGCTCGATCCAAACGAAGCGCCTCCGAAAGCCGCCGAAACTCCGCAGATCACCGAGGCCGAAAGTGCCCGCGAGCGTGCCCGCGCCCTCGGACTGCCTCCCGAAGTGCACCCGCGCATTATCATGCGCTTTCCCTCCGACCCCAATGAGATGCTGCTTTCCGGCATGCTTTCCGGAGGTCAACGCCTGTCGAATCGCGTGCTGATCGCCGACGTCTCACTCGGCAAAGGACACATCGTCATGTTCGCCCTTCGCCCCTTCTGGCGGTGGCAAACGCAGGGCACTTTCTTCCTTGGCTTCAATGCCATCCTGAACTGGAACGATCTGGATGCCGGCAAACCGGAGCCCAAGCCGTAGACCTACGCCAACGAAGCGTCAGGATCGCGGTGGCTCCCAGGGCACTCGTCCCGCTTCCTGTAGGTGCAGCATGAGTTGCGCGGTCAGTTCCCGATGCAACTGCGGCTGGCTCTCGACCAGGTTCGTCGTTTCACCCGGATCCGTCTCGAGATTGTAGAGCTGCATCGCTTCGAACGGATGATTCTGCAGCAGCTTCCAGGCGCCCCGTCGGAAGGCGTAGTAGTCCCGGCCCTGACTACGCATTCCGCCATCGCGGCGCACCCAGATCAGGTCTCGCGGCGTCAAGCTTTGCGAATTGCCTTCCATCGCCGCAAGTAGGGAAACGCCGTTCAGGTCTTTTGGCGGAGTGATGCCGACCGCCCGGCATATCGTGGCCGGCAAATCCATCGTCAATGCAACCTGATCGCAGCGCGACTTCGCCGGAATCCGTCCCGGCCACACTGCGCACATGGGAACGCGGATTCCTCCCTCGAACATGTCTTCCTTGGCTCCTCGGAGACGTCCGCAGCTTGCGCCCGCACTCACCTGACCGCCGTTGTCGCTCGTGAACAGGACCAGTGTCTTTTCTGTCTGGCCATTCTTCTTTAGCGCGGCCAATACTCTTCCAATAGACATGTCCAAATGTTCAATGAGCGCTACCATCTTCGCGCGCTTCTCGGTTATCCCCGGCTCGCGGCGTTTCACTCGATCGAGCCATTCCGGGGGCGGCTGGATCGGAACATGAGGCGCGTTGTAGGCGAGATAAAGAAAAAACTTCCGGCCATCCCGTTTTCGTTCGTCCAGATAATCCGTCGCCCATTCGGTGAACAGATCCGTGGCGTGGCCTTTCGGGTCGATAACGTCCTCATTGCGCCGCATGTAATTCCGGCCGTGGCGCAGATGCGTGTAGTAGTCCTCCATCATGTCGCCCAGGAAGCCGTGAAAGTGGTCGAAACCCCGTTCATTGGGCGTGTTTGGCGTACTCAGCCCCAAATTCCATTTCCCCACGATCCCCGAGTGATATCCCGCTTCTTTCAGCATCTGGGGCAGCAACACTGCGTTTTGCGACAGGTAACCCCAGTTATCGGCCGGCATGGTGCGAACCAATCCCGGCACACCCACGAGGTCCGGGTATTTCCCCGTCAGGGTTGCCGCGCGAGTGGGTGAGCACACCGGCGAATTCGCATAGAAGTTATCGAATCGGACGCCCTCGCTTACCAACCGATCGATATTGGGTGTCTGGAGATCGCTTGCGCCGTAACTCGACAGATCGCCAAATCCCAAATCGTCAACCAGGATCAAAAGCACGTTTGGAGCGCCGGCCAAATCTGCGGCCGTAGCAGCCGCAGCGCTGCCGGCCGCCAGCAGCAACGCTCTTCTGGATAACCGCGAATGTTCCATGGTTGCGCCTCTAGTCTTCCGGAATTGCGAAGGTGTCACCCGTGTCTGCTACCCACTGCTTCAGGCGTGCAATAAGCTTCTTTCGTTCTGCCCGAAACCGGTTGTTCTGTGCGAGATCTGCCTCTTCATACGGATCTTCATTGAGATTGAACATCAGCCAGGAGCGATTCTCAAAGCAGGTGTATTTCCAGCCATCCTTGGTCACAAGACCTCGATAAGGCGTGTTGATGCTATCCGGGTGTCCGGTGGGAATTACGTTTTCGAGGTACGCGGAATCCGGGTCGGCTTTTCGGGCGGGTTTGTCGATACGGTGATGAGAAAGATCGGCGCCTCTCATCCAGGAAGGTGCCTCGATGTTGCACAGCCCGAGTGTGGTCACTGGGATATCCACATGGTTAGAGAGCACGGGGAGCCGCCCCGCCTTCCAGCCGTGATAGCGCGGTTGGCCGCCCGATACGATCATTGGCGGCCGAATACTTTCTTCGTACGGATTTGTTTTCCGATACAGGCCATGGCTCCCGTGCATGTCGCCGTGATCCGCAAAAAACAGAATGTGTGTGTTCTCCAGTTGCCCGGTTTGCTCGAGTGCTTCCACCACGCGGCCGTAATTCCAGTCGAGGTTTTCAATCATCGCGTAGTAGCCGGCGAGATCCCGCCGGACGGTAGCCCGCAACTCTTCCGAGTGCGCCACGTTCGGCCTTAATGTCAACTTCTCGGGATTGTACTTCTCCATGAAACGCGCCGGTGCAACGTAAGGATCGTGCGGCGGCTGCACGCTCAGCACGGCAAAAAACGGCGTGTCGCTTTTATCCTGCGCGCGCTCCTTGACGTAGCCGATGGCCAAATTCGTCAATTCATCTGTTTCATAGCCCGGTAGCCGATAGTGGAAAGCGTCCTTTCCCGTGCCGCCATGCACCCAGCAGTCCCACTGGCTGTTGTTGTTCTCATAGCCTGTCCATTTCTTGAATCCGCCGCGACGCTGAGGATCTGTAATGAAGAACGCGGCGCGCCCGTCGCGCTCATGCCATCCTCCCAGGTGCCACTTGCCGAAATAGGCAGTGTCGTAGCCGTTGCTATTAAAGACATCCGCAATCGTCTTCTGGCCGGCCGGTAGCGGATATTCATGCCCTGGGACGCAGTGGTGCGGATAAAGGCTGGTCAACATGGATCCGCGAAAAGGACAGCACAGCGGGAAGCCGGAGACGTTCTCGCCAAACGTCGCCCCATTGACGGCAGCGCGGTCCAGGTTGGGAGTAACGGCATTCGGATCTCCGTTCGAAGCGATCGCCTGCGCCCGAAATTGATCGCCGAGTATCCAGATGACATTGGGGCGCTTCGGTATGGGATTCTCCGGTGTGTAATGCCCCGCGGGCGGAGCGCTGCTTTGTTGCGCGGTCCCAGCCAGTGCACTGGCCGCGGCTAATGAAGACGTTTGTAAGAAAGCACGACGATTCATAGCAATATTTTGAAGGAAATGTAAAACCTGCGATCAAAACAATAGCTTGAGCGCCATCTGCAAAACACGCGGCTGGTTTGCTTGCGAGCTCACCACGCCAAACGTGTTCGATCCGTAACTCGTCCCCGGCGGCGCAAAGACCGGAGTGTTAGTAAGGTTGAAGGCTTCGGCGCGAGCCTCCATATGCAATCTTTCGTTGATTCTGATGTTCTTGTGCAATGAGAAATCCACATTGTGTGTCTTGTCGCTGCGCACGCTGTTGAAGGTACGCGGAGTATTCCCGAACGCATAGGCGGCGGGAGTGCTGAAAACCGTCGTATCGAACCACTGAGAGAGCGTTGGAGAACTCTTCCCGGGATCGGTACCGTTCCAGTTCGGACGCTGACCGCCGCTTTGTGAAAACGTGCCATTCACCGCGGAGCTGATTCCCAGGGGACTCCCGCTATAGAACGATCCGATAACGCCAACCTGCCACCCGCCCAGAACATGGCCAAGAAATCCGCTCTGTTTGCTGAAGAAGGGGAGGCTGTACACAACGTTCATAATGAATCGATGCGTCTGGTCGAGCGTGGAAGGACTGCGCTCGGCCCCCAGGTTGTCCCAATCCTGGATTCCCCCGCCGCCCAAGGTCTCTCCGCCAAACGTGCCGGCGCCCACGTCCATCATCTTCGAATACGTGTAGGAGGCGAGCATCGTGAGGTTCTTGCTGTATCTCTTCTCAACCTTCACTTGCAGTGCATGATAGCTGCTGCTACCCCAGCCGGCCGCCGCCGAGGTCATCGCCGTGTATTGCGGATAGGGCCGCAGGAGCTGTGCCCTCGAGACGGTAGCTGCCGCCAGCGAGCCGCCCGCGATCTGGCCAAAAAACGGATTTGGAACAAGCGTCCGGAGATTATTGCCAAGTGCCAGATCGGCGTCAGGGAGTTGATTGACCTGGCGGTCTAGGGGAAGCTTCAGCCCGCGTGTCCCGACGTAGGCGGCATCGATCAACAACCCGGCGGGAAGCTCGCGCTGAATGTCGAGATTCCATTGCGCGGTGTAAGGCGTAACATTACCGCGATCATAAAAGCTGATGTCCTGGCCTAAAAGAGTCGCGGCTCCCAAGGAACTCCCGCTCGCGACGTTCAAACCTGTTGGATAAGGATTGCTCAGCGTTACG
>DASYAX010000087.1:0-1656 GCA_036501045.1 Bryobacteraceae bacterium | reverse complement strand
TCCGCCGAAGCGTTGGCGGTCACCCGGGCCTGCAGATTTTTCCAGCCGCCGGTTTCCACCAGGCCGAGGATGGGAATCAGCAGCGCGCCGGCCCAGATCAGGATGAATTGCAGCACTTCATTGAAAATCGCGGAGCGCAACCCGCCGAGCGTAACGTACACCGCAACGGTGAGCGACGAAACCCAGATGCTGAAATTGATATCCCAACCCAGCACCACCTTCATCACCAACGCCATGGCGTACATATTGATGCCGCTCATCAGCACGGTCATGAAGGCGAAGCAAATCGCGGAAAGCGCGCGGCTGGACTCGCCGAAACGCAGCTTCAAATAACCCGGAACGGAATGCGTCTTGGAAATGTAGTAGAACGGCATCATCACCAGGCCGAGAAACAACATGGCCGGGATCGCGCCGATCCAATACCAATGCGTGGCCAGAATACCGTACTGATACGAGGCGGCCGCCCAGCCCATCAGCTCGAGCGCGCCTAGATTCGCGGAAAGAAAGCTGAGGCCGGCGATCCATGCCGTCATTTCCCGGCCTGCCAGGAAAAAATCCTCGCCAGTGTTGGAACGTCCCTTCAGATAAAAACCAATTGCCAGAACGAGAACAAAATAGAAAACGACGATTACCAGGTCAACGAAGGAAAGATGGACGAGCCTTGGATCCGTGAGTGCTGCGAAGGTTATGGTCATCGGTCGTTGTGGAACGGTCCTCTCGCCACCGGCGTCATTCTTTGCATCCTTTATTGCAGGTTATGTAAGCGCGCGGTCCAAGTGCGTGTATCCCGCGTCAACGAAAACATGCTGGGCCGTGATGTGGCTCGCTTGCTCGGAAATTAAGAACAAAACCATGGCGGCGATCTCCGCGGGCGTGGTCATGCGCCGGCCGAGCGGTATTTTCGCCACGATGTCCGCGAGCTTCTTCTGTGGATCTTCAAAGGTGGACAGCCATTGCTGGTAGAGCGGCGTCTGCACCTCGGCGGGGATTACGGCATTCACGCGAATGCCGTCAGGCAGCAACTCGGCCGCCCATTCGCGCGTGAGCGCTAGAATCGCGCCTTTCGAAGCTACGTATCCGGAAGTTCCGCCTTGTCCGGTGACGGCAGTCTTCGAGCTGATATTGACGATCGCGCCGCGCGATTTCTTGAGCGCCGGCAAAGCGTAATGCGCGAACGCGTAAAAGTGCACTAGGTTGCGCGAAAGTGACGCTACAAAATGCTCGGGGCTGCCGTGCTCGAGGCCCACTTTGTCGTTCACTCCTGCATTGTTCACCAGCGCGTCGATCCGGCCGAACTTGCCAAGCGTCTCTTCCACCGCGCTGGCGCAAGCTTGCGGCGTGGAAATCTCCGCGATGATTACTTGGCTCTGGGCGCCGCTCGTAAGCAAGGCGGTCTGTAAGAGCGCTGCGGCTTGGTTGTCGCGATCAACGATGACGGGTATCGCGCCTTCCGCGGCGCAGCCCCGCACGATAGCTTCGCCAATTCCTTTGGCGCCGCCGGTCACTACGACTACTTTGCCGTTGAGTTTCAGGTCCATCGGTCAACCGTATCCCGCGAATCGAGCCGGAGCACCTTGGTATTCATGTTTTTGCGATTGCCATTTTGCCCTAATGCGAGCCCTAAGGATAGCTAGTCCGATTCAATCCGCGCATCGC
>DASYAX010000086.1:0-6282 GCA_036501045.1 Bryobacteraceae bacterium | reverse complement strand
TATAAGCCAGTCCGAAATGGCTCGGACGGTCGCTGTCATAGCTATAGAAAACCCCAGAAAGACTATCCTCTAGCGGGTGTACCGCTGTCAACCAGCGAAGACCAACTTGCCAACGCACGTATCACGCCCAAGTGTATTAACGATCTTTTAAAGTTTGCATGCGTATCTGCCAGGCATCTGCCTGAGATGTGAGCGGTTATGGCGGCGCATGCTCGCTTTCGTCGGCAGTGTCGTGGTCGCGCGTGCGCCTCCGTCCGCGAGTGGGAGCGCCCTCGGACGGCAGGGGCGCGGTCGTCGCGAGATGCGCTTGCAAGAGAAACAGGAGCGCGTTGGATGGAATATGAAGGTTGAAGTCCACCAGGCTGTGCAGCAGCAGCCCGCAAACGGCCGCTATCGCTCCGGCGTGAATAGCGCGCGAGAAATGGCCTTGTTCGGCGCCGAAGCACTTCCGCGCCTCGCGAAACAGGAGCCAGAGAAGCGCCAGTCCGCAGAGGCCGCCCACAATACCGGTTTCGGCGAGTAGTTCCATGTAGTCGTTGTGGACGTGATCCACAACCCTGGCGTCGTAGAGCGTTTCGTATCGCGGATAGACGGCAACCAGCGATCCTAGTCCCGCACCGGCGACCGGATGATCAAAGAACATATGGGTTGCGCCGCGAACCATGCTGATGCGACGCGCCAGCGATACATCCCGCGGCTGTATCGTGGAAAATCGCGCAATCGCTTTTCCCGCGCCCAACCACACTACCAATGCCAGCGCCGCCATTCCCACGATGGCAAGGGCCGCGAGGCGGGGGCCTTGCGGCGTTTTCCGCGAGCGCGCCAGCAACGCCAGGACTGCGATCTCAAAGGCGAAACTTACGATTCCACCGCGCGAGCCGGAAAGCACCATGGCGCCCGTGGGAACAATGGTCAGTAGGGCGGCGAGCGGGAACATGTCGCGCCGCAAGCCGCGGAAAATCAGCAGAGCCAAACCTGTGGGAAGCGTGAGTTCGACGAATCCGGCGAAATCATTGCGATTTACAAACGGACCGAAGGGATCGCCGCCTTCGCTGAGCGCGCGAAATCCATACAGCTTCGATTCGGAAGTGAAGTGCTGGATAATGCCCAGCAACGAGACGAAGAAGCAGAGAAAAATCAGAAACCACGCGAGATTGGTGAGATCGGGCCGCTGACGAAACGCTTGCGCGCACAGAAAAAAGATCAGGAGGTACGCAGCTAGTTTCAGTAATTCCACGCGAGTCAAGAAGGGATAAGGAGTGGTGCGCAGAGCCAATTGAACTAGACCGATCGCCGCAAATCCGGCGAGAGGCCAGTTCAGCGGGTTCCATTCAATCCGGACGCCGGGATCCAGAAAAACGATGATCGCCCAACCGATAAACAAAATCCCCGCGCCGATTTCCAGCAGCGATTCCGACCAGACTTCCACCGACCCGAATGCCAGGACGGAAAAGGCCAGCAAGAGCATGAGGGCGGCGCGCAGGAACTTCATTGTGGAGCTTTCCCGGATGCTAGGTCCGCGGGAACCAGCGTGACGTCCGCGATCCAGACCGTGCCGCTTAATTTATTTTCAAACAGACGACTGCCGCCGCGATACAGGCGCACGAGCAGGAAGTGCGTATTGGGGCCAGTGGTCAAATCCAAATCCGTCGCAGTCCACTTATGCGAGCCGGTAAAGTTTTCGGTGAGTTGCCGGACGTCTTGCTCGTGATTCGGGTCCGTGATCAAGAAACGCATCCCGCTTTCAGTGGTGATTCCTTCGGTTTCCATGTACGCGTGGAAGTGATATTTCCGGTTCGGCTCGACGGCCACGAACTGCACCGGCTCCGTGATTTCCAGGTTGCTACCACCACCGAAATCGAGACGCAACGCGCGCACCCCGGCAGGAGGAGGAGCGGTGTCAAAATCGATCGCGGCACCGACCGGCGCATTCCAGTGCCAGCCGAGTCCCCCGTTTAGAAACTCATGAGCGAAATCGCCATTCCAGATCAGGGAATGTCCCAATGGCGGCTCGTGCGGAAGACCGGCAGCGGTGAGAGCTTCTATCCACACCCTGGCGGCATCGCTGGAGCGGTCGTCCAAAATCAGTGCGGTAAAAAAGGGGAAGGTGCGTTGCAGGGCAAACGGTTTATGCAGCGCGATGAGGCGGCTCCAAACGATAAGCGCCGGATCGGGCTTGCGGATCGAAGCGAAAAAGTTCAGCGCTTGAATGTAAGCGTCCGGATCGGCTGGCAATACCTGATCCAACAGAACGTTCACGTCGCGGCTGGACCGCCAGACACGCGAAATCGCGAGAGTGAGAAACGAGGGGTCCGACTGAACCGCATGTTGAATTTGCGCGTAACCCGCGGCATCCTGATCTTGACGTAGTAGAAAATTACCGTAGTTCCACGCGACTTCGGCGGACAGCGGATAGACGGCGCGGGCATGGTCAAACGCTTGTTGTGCGTGCGCCGTATCACCATTCGCCTCGTAGGCGCCGGCCAAATTCATCCAGTAATTTGCGGAAAGAGGATCGTCGTAGATCGCGTGCTGATAATTCGCGAGAGCTTGCGCAGGGTCGGCATTCGCGAAATCCAATTGGCGGTGACGCCCCAGGAGGTCCCAGGCTTCGGCGTCGCCAGGCTCGAGCGCCGCGCCACGCTCGATGACATCCAGGTTGCTCGAATGGATGCGATGGTCGGCGAGCCAGAACCTGACCGCCTGATAGCACAGGAACACTCCGCTCGCGAGAGCCACTAACAGAATCAGCAGCCGCGTGCGGCCTTCCCCAATGGTTTGCTCCACGGTGCCGTAATCTCCTACGACCATCGGTCCTTTCGCAAGACCAATTTTAAATCAGGGAAGGCGTGGAGTTCAGCGTATGTTCACGGTTCATCGGCGAGGAGGCATATTCGTAGCGAGACGGCAAAACTCCCGCGCGCTACTTGACGCCAAAGCGATAGATAACGCCGACCGAGATGCGATAATTTCCCTGGCTGGTTCCTCCGTAGCTTCCGGTCCCGACATTGGCGAAATGCGTGAGTTCGTAGTTGGCGTCAATCAAGCGGATCGTCCAGCGCTTCTTGAACCTGACGTCCAGTCCGCCGCCGGCCATCCACACGTACCCGTTGTCCCAGTGACTCACGGGAGCAAAGCCGCCCTGGCTTGACAGATTGTAAACGGAAAAGCCCTCACCAAAGAGGACGTGGCCAAAGGGAGTGATTTTGTGCCGGTGACCGAGAGGATACAACTCGGGACCAAACATCAAGGTGTACATCTGCGTGTTGCCGTTTGTGCTGTTGATGTTGTAGTCGCCCGAAATATCGCCGGCGGCGCTCAGCCAGCGGAAGATACGGTATTCACCGTGAACGTCGAATCCGTTCATGTTCAGCCGGTTGCTCAGGTTGGGAGGGTGCGGCGAGGGCTCCAGGAATGAGCGATAGGTGTATCCGGCGCCAAGTTCAAATTTCGCGCGATCAGGCTTGCGAGGCTTGAATTTCGAAAGATGCGGCTTGAACATCGAATTTTCCTGGGCCATGGCGTGGCCGCAGAAAAGCGCCGTCAACAGCAAAATCCCCGCTACTTTTTTCATCAACCGCATCCTCCAGTGAACGTGGTGGTTTCATCCTGCTTCGTTCCGCGAGTGTTTCAGATGCGAGATAGCCTTAATTCGTTGGCGCGCGGCGGCACTTAGAATAGATGGAAAGATGGCTTAAGGGTAGTGCCGGGCGAAAAACCTCGAAAGAAAGGTTAATCGCGGGAACTCGTGCGACGCGAAAAAAATCGAGCCAGTTGATTGCGAAGACCGAGGGCTTTAGGTTTGCGCGCAAAGAAAAAGGCCGCGTGTCCTCGGAGGGCAGAACGCGCGGCCTCGAACGTCTGAGATGGGCGGCCTCTACTAGGTGATGTTGACGGTCACGGTGATCGCCGGCTTGGTGACGCCGCCGGAGGAAGGTGTAATCGTCAGGGTTGTGGTCTTGGTCTTCGGCCGGTTTCCGCTGCAGCCAGCGACCATGATGAACACCAGCATCGCTCCGGCCATGCCCACGCGCGTGCGGTACTTTCGCGTGGAGGCGAACATACAGAGTAGAGCGATTGCCAGCATCACGGGGAGCACCTGTTTCAGAGACGCAGGCGGTGGGACCTTGATGGACTCTGGCGCAACGACAAAAGAAGCAGCCGTGAGTGTTCCGGTTGCCATGGCTCCGGGTGCAGCGGCCGCGTTGGTCGTAGGCACGGCGCACGCGGTGACGAGTACGCTGCCGGGCGTGCAGGTGAAGGAGACAGCGCCAGTAAATCCGCCGAGTCCGGTAACGGTTACGGGGAAAGTACCCATAGCACCCCTGGCTACGTTTACGCTGCTGGGTGCTAAGACCGAGAAGTCCCAAGCCGTTCCGGTTAACGCCACCGATTGTGGGCTTCCATTGGCATCGTCAGTTAGCGTCAATGTTCCGGTGAGAGCCCCGGCTCCCGAAGTGGGAGCGAACGTGACACTGACGGTGCAGCTCGCGCTGACTGCTAAAGTTGTGCCGCAAGTGGTTGTGTTGGTGAAGCTACTGGACGTCGTTGGAACCGCAGTGAAATTCAATATAGCGTTGCCGTTGTTGGTGAGCGTGACCATTTGCGCCGCACTGGTCGTGGTCAACAACTGACCGGCAAAAGTCAAACTGGTGGGCGCGATTCCGAGCACCGATCCTGTGTTGGAACCGGTTCCGGTGAGAGCAACTTGCAGGGGAACGGTCGAGAGCACACCGTTATATGTGTAGAAAATCTTCATTGTCGCCGAGTACGCCGTGGCAGTCGCCGGTGTGAACGTGACGCCGACTGTGCAGGTTTCCCCCGCAGCTAGTGATGCGGCGCAAGTGCCCCCTGACTGCGCAAAAACGGGCGGAGTGGAGGGGGCGAAAGTCGGCGGAAGCGCCAGAGGAATGGACGTCGTCGAGTTGTTTGTGATCGTGACGATCTGCGCCGTTGTGGGTGTCCCGACGAGCTGTGTTCCGAAAGGAATGCTGATCGGAGATATCGAAATGACCGGAACCAGCGGGAAATCCGCGACGAATGCATTCGTGCCTGCGGTGCTGTTGAAGGTTGTTTGGTAAGCACCGGTGGTTACGGGCAAATCGGACGAAGCTGTCTGGCCGGCGATGTAGGCGTTAGAGCCGGAGAGGCCGATTCCGTAGGCGGCGTCAAAGGTGCCGTTGGTGCCGTTTCCTCCGAAGTAACTGGAGTAAACCAGATCGGCCTGGCCGTTTCCACCCGGATTGATCTTGGAAACGAACCCTGTGCCATTTGCATTGTTGCGCGACTGAATCAGGGCGCCGGGCGTGATTGGAAAATCGCCTGAACCGGTCGAGCCCGCGACATAGGCATTGCCGGTCGCATCGGCGGCGATGCCATAGGGAAAGTCGCCGTTGCTCCCGCCCAAGAAGGTCGAATACGTATTCGGTGTCGCGCTAGTGGTGTTGAGGAGCGAGAGGAACACCACTCCGTTGCCTACGCCGATTGCTGGAGCAGGAATCGAGCCCGCAGTGACCGGGAAGTCCGACGAAGTCGTCTGGCCGACGACGTAAGCGATACCCGCGGGGCCGAGTGCAACTGCCTGCCCCTGGGTTTCTGTTGACGCCCCCCCCAAGCAAGTCGAATACGTAAGTGCCGGAGTGGTCGTGTTGATCACGGAGACGAAAGCGATTCCGTTCGCGTCGGTCGAGCAGGAACTGACGGTGTGTCCGGCCGTTGGGAAGTCGCTGGAAGTGGCGGTGCCTACGATGTAAGCATTTGAACTGGCGTCGACGGTTATCCCAAACGCTTCGTCGCCAAACAAGAAAGCGTTCCCCGCACCGTTTGTTCCACCAAAGTAGGTCGAATACACATCCGTACCGGTGACGGTGTTGATTTCCGTCAGAAAAGCGCCTCCATTGGTCGGATTGAGAGCCGTCGTAGAGTATGCATTTGTCGTCGTCGGGAAATTGGTGGATAGGGTCAGGCCGGTGACGAACGCGTCGCCGCTGGCGTCAGCTGCGATGCCATTGCCTTGGTCTTCTGTATCACCGCCGAGGTAAGTCGAGTAGGTGAGTTGAGCAGTGCCGGTGAGGGATGGAGTAAGCTTGGTTACGAACCCGGATCCGTTGGCGCTCGTGCCGCCCGGTCCGGGAGCTGTAATCAAGGCGTTTGAACTGACGGGAAAATCCGCGGAGTACGTGAATCCCGTCACGTAGATATTGAGTGGCGTGGCCGCGTCCACGGCGATCGCCAGCGCACCATCCCCTCCATTCCCGCTCCCGGAGCCTCCGACATAGGTGG
>DASYAX010000085.1:0-4372 GCA_036501045.1 Bryobacteraceae bacterium | reverse complement strand
GTCGGCCGCTGCATCGGCACGCCCATGTTGCCCGGCCACACGCCCTGCAGATCGGGATCGCCCCACGGCGTCTTCGGAGGCGTGTACGTGCTCTGCTTGGTCTGCGCGAAAGCCGTCTGCCCGAAAATGAGCACCGCCGTCAGCACAGTAAGGATCGCCGCTTTGGTCATTTGGTCCCTCCGCCTTTCGTATATTTCCCGTAGAGGAGTTGTTCGGCAAACTCCGTGCACTTGAACTCCAGCAGTTCGGCGTCTTTCTCCACCTTGCGGTAGAGGGTCATATTGATGGTCCACGGCTTTGTAAACACGGACGGGTCTTCAATTCGTGCCTCATAACTCATGTGATCGGGATCGGTCCGTGTGAAGCGCTCCACCACGTGCCCTTTGTCGCTGAAAAAATCGCCGTTCCGATCGAGCCACGCAAGCCCGTTCAGACCGGTCACGTCGATCACCAGCGTGTCGCCTTCCCAGCGTCCGTTATTCGTTCCCATCCATGTGTCGGAAGGAGCTTCCATTGCCTTGCCCATGTTCACGAGCCGGTTTGAGCTCGCAAATTCGTACACGAACAGAATATCTCTTCCCGTCTCGACAATTTGGAACGGATACGGCATGTAGTTGGCCCGCGGAATCCCCGGCATGAAGCACTTCGCTTCCGGATCGTCGGTGCGCCGGTTCTTGAAGTTCTCTTTTTGTTTCTCCGCAGCTTCCGGTTTGTAGGGGATGTCATTGCCCACCACGACGCCCTTGCCCGTTGGCTCCGCCGCTATCGCCCCCAGTTCCCAAATCGGACCCGGCGATGCCGGATGATCCTGCAGATTCCAGTTGGCGGTGTTCATCGCCTGCCAGATCCCGTTCAGATTCGGATGACCGTTCGGCATGCGCGGCGCTTTATACGTCGTACTCTGCGCCTGCATTAGGGCAGGGGCAAACAAAAGGAAACAAAGGAATGCTGATCGCACGGGTCCCATTATGGTCGATTCTGTCGGGTTAATTCTGTTGATGATGCTATAGGGAAAATCCCGCCGAGTCAAACGCCGCCCCCGGTTGGGGTGTGCGACGTGAAAGTGATAAATTCACGGAAATGCGCGTGAATCGCAGGCATACTTCTGGCCGAGCCGCGACCGCAAGGGAGCGATATTGAGGTATTTATTACCTTCGCCTGCTATGGCGGCCGTCTGCACGGCGATGAAGCAGGCTCAGTGGACCGTTATCACAATCTGATCGGCAGCCCTTTGCTGAAACCTGATTCAAAACGGGCTATGGCCGAGCGCCGAAAAATGCTGCAGAACCCATACGCGATGGACGAGCCTGACCGTACCGCTGTGCTGGATGCCCTCCGGAGGCATTGCGTGTACCGCGGCTGGAAACCTATGGGCGGCGCACGTCAGATCCAACCATGTTCATGCCGTCGTGGAAGCCGAGGTTCGGCCCGAGAGAATTATGAACGAGTTCAAATCTTATGCCGGCCGGGAGTTGAATCATTTCGAAAACGGTACGTCCGGCGCCAGGCGCTGGGCGAGGCATGGAAGCACGCGATGGCTCTGGAAGGATCAGGATGTGAGAGATGCCCTTAAATACGTGATCGATGAGCAGGGCGAGCCGATGGCGCTTTTCGTTGCACAAGAACTTTGATAAAGCCAACCGCCCCCTCGTGGTCGCGGCTCAGCACAAAAGTCTCGTTCGCCCTTCCACTTTCGTGTTGCGCACCCATCCGGTTGTGCTGGAGTCAGCCGGAGTAGGGTATACCGACTTCGGCAAAACTACCCGGCGTAGCTGCGTTGATGGCGTCGACAACACGCTGGATGTGGGGCCGCACGTGCGGCCATTGCTGCTGACCAAGTACAACAACCGCAATCTTCCGATCAGCGAGGTTCTGTTGGTAACTCATGTTTTTATCGGTGGTCAAAAAAACGTCGAACCCGGCTTGTTCCGCTGCCGTCAGCAATTCGCCGTTTTTGAATTTATCCCAGCCTTGCTGAAAAGCGGTGCGAACTGTGTGCTCCTTCAGATAAGGACGGATCGGCACCGGCGTTGCCTGATCGAAAAGAACCAGCATCTATCGCGTAAAGGCCGGCGCTTTATCGAGGCTGCGGGCGGCGAATTCAATTACCGCTTTGACCTGCTCCCGGTCAAGTCCGTTGAACCACTCCATGATGTCGTCAATGTTGGCCCCGGCTTCGATATTCTCGAAGATCGCTGAAACCGGCATACGGGTTCCCCGCAGCACCCAGGCGCCGCTGACCTTGCCCGGCACGCTCTCAACGGCGGGGCATTGTGACCAATCGAGATTTGCCATTCGTCGTCCTTATTCTCAGGGTATCGTGAAACCCACGGCCCCGTTGAGGGATATGCTGACGGATATTAAACTGGTCTTCTCCCCATGACCGGTAAACGCGACCGCATCCTCACCACCCACGTCGGCAGCCTCCCCCGCAACCCCGCGCTTTCAACTCTTCTCGTCAGTCGCGAAGAGGGCGTCGCCATCGACAAATCCCAACTCGATCTCGAAATGGATCGCGCCGTCCGTCACGTCGTCGAAGAGCAGGTCAAAGCCGGCATCGATATCGGCAATGACGGCGAGCAGCAGCGCGTCGGCTTCCAGACTTACGTGCCCCAGCGCATGTCTGGCTTCGCCGGCGAATCGAAACGCCGTCGCGGACGCGACTACGAAGAATATCCCGAGCTGGTTGAAGACTTAATGCGGCGTTTTCCCAAGCGCAGCCGGATGCAGAACGCGCCCGAAGCCCAGGCCGAGCTGCACTATCTCGACACGGCCCCCATCAACCGCGAAATCGAGCGCTTCAAAACCGCAGTCAAAGCCGTTTCCGGTTTCACCGACTGCTTTCTCACCGCTCCGTCTCCGGGCATCATCTCCACCACGATGTTCAACGCTCATTACAACTCGCAAGAGTCCTACCTCATGGCGCTCGCCCGTGAGATGTCCAATGAATATCGCGCCATCGCCAACGCCGGCTTCGTCGTCCAGATCGACTCCCCCGACCTCGCCATGGATCGCGCCATGTTCTACCGCGACCTCTCCGACGCCGACTTCGTCAAAGCCGCCGAAAAGCACGTTGCCGCGCTCAACAAAGGCATCGAAGGCATTCCCCGCGACCGCATTCGCCTCCACTGCTGCTGGGGCAACTGGGAAGGCCCGCACCTGCACGACGTGCCGCTCTCCCTCATCCTGCCGGTTCTCTATCAGGCCAACGTCGGCGCGCTCAGCATCGAATTCGCCAATCCCCGCCACCAGCACGAATATGAAGCCGTCCGCCGCAATCGCCCGCCCGCGCATATGACGCTCGTGCCGGGCGTGATCGATTCCACCACCAACATCGTCGAGCATCCCGAAGTAGTCGCCCGCCGCGTCCTCGAAGCAATCGCAGCTGTCGGCGACAAAGAGCGTGTCATCGCCGGCGGCGACTGCGGTTTCGGCACATTCACCGGACGCGAATGGGTCATCGAGCCGGTCGTGTGGCTGAAACTGAAAGCCCTCCGTGCGGGATGCGACTTGGCCGCATCCCGTTTTTAATAACGTGGGGCAGGGCTTCGGCCCTGCCGCTGGCCTTCCGGCCAGCGCGGTGCGTGTCGTTAGCCCCTGAAGCCTGTGTGGCGTGGCTCATTATTTCCCGATTCAGTAGACACAAGCCCGATATAATACTAGGGCGCTGAACGCACACAGGACCAGACAGTAAACGACAATCCCAGGAGAAAGGATCGCTTACCAAAATGGCTACGCCCGCTCCCCCGCCGCTTACGCCGCTCCAGTGGAAAGGATTGGACCCCAATTTCGCCGACCGCGCCGCCAAATTGACTAAGGACGTGATGAGCGGGGTAACGCGCAGGAAACTGGGATCGGCTTTCAAAGGATGGCGGAACGACGCCGAATTTAAAACCTTGTTGGCGGAGACCGGGTTCAAAGCCGGCGTTTCCGTTGCGCAGGCATTTGCGATCGGCGCAATTGCCGCGGCCGGAGTGGCTGCGAGTGCCGTTACGTTTGGAGTCGCCCCGGCCATCGGTCTGGTAGTTGGCATCGGTGTCTCCAAAACTCTCGACGAATATCACTACCAGAGCGCCAGCAACGCTTTGCGGCGTGACATCAAAGCCAGCGGCGCTTCAAGGAACGTCATGCCGCTCGAGCGGTTGCCCGAGGCCACGATGAAGGTCATTAAGAAATACATCCGCGTTGCCCGCCGCGGGAAGATGCTCCTGGGAGGCGCGCGGGGAATTGGTTATTGTCTCTGACTGGGAGGGTCAAAACCCTCGCCTTCAGGCGACGGCTTTAGCGCGTGCGCGCCAGATAAGCTTTGGGGATGGAATACCGGCGGGGCGCGCACACTGTATTTGAAATCCATTTGCATTTGGTGTGGATC